>NZ_JBHXSY010000016.1:52021-158162 GCF_042715295.1 Streptomyces sp. NPDC058701
GGTTCTTCCGCGGGGGCGGCCCCCCGGGGGGGCGCGGCCCCCCCCCGGGGGGCCGGCGGGGGGCCGGGGCGCGTGGGGGGGAGGGCACGGCCGCGCTTCCGCACGCCCCCGACGCTGATCGGTCGGGTTGGGCGGTGGCGGGTTCAGGCGGGCCAGGCCGTGGAGCGGGTGCCGAGGAGACGGAAGCGGGCCGAGGCGACCTCGTAGCAGAACAGGCCGTCGCCCGTGTAGGTGCCGTTGGCCTGCTCGAAGGCGTAGCGCTTGGAGACGCCCTCGTGCGTCGTCGCGCGCAGGGTGGGCAGCAGGTCGCCGCGGCCGACCTGGGCACGGCCCAGGTCCTGCGCGCAGCGGGCGAGCAGGTGGACCGCGTCGTACGCCTCGGCCGCGTGGAGCGGCGCCGGCCGGTCGTGGCGGGTGCGGAAGGCCGTGTCGAAGGCGCGGGCGGCGGCCGGGGCGACGGCCGACACCGGGTCGACCGCGGTGGAGACCAGCAGCCAGCCCTCGGCGCTCTCCCCCGCCTCCTGGAGGAAGCGGAGGTCGTGGACGGCCTGGGTGGCGACGGCACGCCCCCGGTATCCGGCCGCGGTGAGGGCCCGGGCGAGACGGGCCGCGCCGAAAGGGCCGCCCCCGTAGAGGACGGCGCCCGCTGCGGCGCGCACGGCGTCCCGCGCGACCGCCGTGTGGTCGGCGCCCGCGGCGACGGTCGCCGGGGTCACGGGGCTCTTGCCCGCGCGCAGCGCCTCGCTGAGGAAGCGGGTGGTCTGCCAGCCGTACGTCGTGCCGTCGTCCACGAGCAGGGTGGTGCCGCGGTCCCTCCCGGTGAGGTATTCGGCGACGGGTCGCATCTGGTAGGCGTCGTTGGGGCGCAGGCAGGTGTAGACGCGGCTGAGGTGGGTGGTGTCCCCGTCGGTGACGGTCAGGACGGGCAGGCCCGCCTTGTCGTAGCCGGTGAGGGCCGCGCCGACGGCCGGGCCCGCGGTCGCGGCGAGTACGGCGACGACGGAGGGGTCCGCGGCGAAGGCAGCGGCCGCCGCGGCCGCGGGGCCGGGAGCGCCTTGGTCGTCGGCCTCGACCAGACGGAAGGAGAAGGGGAGGTCGGCGCGGGCGGACAGCTGTTCCACGGCCAGCAGCGCGCCATCCCGCTGGGCCTGGCCCGCGGCCCGGCCGGGACCGGTCAGGTCGGCCTGGAGACCGACGGCGAGGGTGGGGCGGACCCGTTCGCCGCCCTTGCCGTCGAGGCCGGTGCCCTTGCCGTCCGGAGGGGTACGGTTCCCCAGCAGCCAGGCCGCCCCGCCGCCGGCGACCAGGGTCGCTGCTGCCGTGCCGAGCAGGATCCGGCGGCGGGGGCGCGGGGGCGCCACCGGTGCGGGCGGGGCGTCGGCGGGGGTGGCATCGGCGGGAGCGGCCGGGACGGTGGGGGCCGTCGCCCGGGTCGGCTCGATGTCGGGCAACTGCAGCATCTGCGCCGAGCGTTCGGCGATCAGCTGGAGCAGGGGACCGGGCAGCCACGGGCCCTCGGCGTCCCGGACGAGTGCGTCCCTCAGCCCCGCGGCCGTGGGACGGTCGCCCGGCGCCTTGGCGAGACAGGCCGCCACCACGTCGAGCAGCCCGTGCGGGATGCCCGTGGTGTCGGCCGTGTCGTGGACGGTACGGAACAGCATCGCCTCCACGGGGCCGGAGCCGAACGGCCGCCGCCCGGTGGCCGCGTACGCCAGCACGCACCCGAGGGAGAAGACGTCGCTCGGCGGTCCGACGTGCCCGCCCTGGGCCTGTTCCGGGGAGAGGAAACCGGGCGAGCCGATCACGACGTCGGTGGCGGTGAGCACGGTGTCGTCCAGGGCCCGTGCGATGCCGAAGTCGATCAGGCGGGGCCCGTCGGTGGCGAGCAGCACGTTCGCGGGCTTCACATCGCGGTGGACGAGCCCCGCCGCGTGGACGGCGCCGAGGGCCTCCGCCAGCCGGGCTCCGAGGAAGCGGACACTGTCCGGCGGGAGCCCTCCGGCCCGGGCGACGGCGTCGCTCAGCGCGGGCCCGGGGACGAACTCCGTGGCGAGCCACGGCGCGGGGGCCTCGGTGTCGGCGTCCACGACCGGGACGGCCCAGCGGCTGCGGACCTTGCGGGCGACCGCAACCTCCCGCCGGAAGCGGACGCGGAAGGCGGGGTCGTCGGCGTACTCGGCCCGGACCAGTTTGACGGCGGCGAGCGCGCCGCCGGCCGAGCGGCCGAGCAGGACCACTCCCATGCCGCCGGCGCCGAGCCGCCCGAGCGTGCGGTATCCCCCGACCCGTGCGGGGTCGGTGGGGTGCAGCGGCTGCATCAGCGGGTTCTCCCGCGGGAGGGGGTGCGGGGGTTCACTTCAGCTCCAGCTCGACGCGGTACAGGGCCTTGGCCCCGCCCTCGGCGGCCACCGGCAGCAGGTCCCGTACCTGGTACCCCCGGGCGCCCTTGACGGACAGCGCCATCACGACCGTACCGATGCGGGACTTGACCCATACGTAGGGCTGCGGGCCGCCCGAATCGGCGGACGTGTACGCCCCCGACTCGAACATCGAGGCGTCGGCGTTGAGCACCGACTCCTTCGGCTGGTGCATGGACATCAGGCCGCGGAGGAACTGGCCGCCGCCGAGGTCCTGGTCGGGGCAGCGGAAGCTCTGCTGCACGGTGTCGCTCATGTCGCGGTCGGCCGCGGCCGCGTCCCGGTGCACGGTGAGCGTGACGGAGCCGAGCAGCCGGCCCTTGCCGTCCTTGGCCGGCATGTCGATCTTCCGGGTGTAGCTGTCCAGGACGTCGGCTGGCAGGCCGCCGCGCGACCAGGCGCAGTCGCCCGAGAGGACGGGCACGCTGCCGCCGCTCTCGTACGGGTCGTGCGCCACCATGCCCGCCGACCAGGAGTCCGGGTCCAGCGCGGCGGCGCGGGTCAGGCGCCGCGCCTCCTCCCCGGTGCGCGGGACGCGGCCCGGGTCGGGCGTGAAGGTGTACGCCGTCGGCAGCGTGCCCGGGGGCGTCGAGCCGGAGGGTGCCGGGGTCCCGCCCCCGGGTGTCCCGGTGGGGGTGGTGGTCGGTGTGCCGCCGGGCGCGCGCGGCACGGGGCCGGACGCCGTGGCCGCCGGCCCCGGTTTCGCGGCGGTGTCGCCGCCGGCTCCGCAGCCCGCGAGGGCCAGCGCCCCCGCCAGTGTTGCGCCCAGTGCCCCCGCCAACGCGCGCGCACGCCGCATGACCGCCCCCCGAACCCTCGTCGGACTTCGCCTGGCCCCCGTGTGGATCTCACCGTAGCGAGGGCGGTGGCCGCTCGTCCTGAGTACGCGGGCCCAGCCCTCTGAGTACGAGCGCGCCGTCGTGACCGGCCCGAGGGGTCTGCGGACCGCCACGGATGGACAGATTGGGCATTTCGGGCTAAACGACGGTGAGTCAGCGGGGCGGCCGGGCCCGGCGTCGTCATAGTCGACCCTGGCAGCCGCCTGGTTGCCGCCCCGCGCCGCACGTCGCGGCCGGGTGGATGTCTTCGTAGAGGAGCCGGCTCATGCTGAAGCCCACCAGGACCATCCTCGCTCTCGCCGCCGGAAGCCTGGTTCTCGGCCTGGTCGGGGCGGGCGCCGCCGTCGCGGACGAGAACCCGATGGCCGGGGCGCCGTCGCAGGCCTCCGCGGTCCGGGACGGCCACGCCGTCGGCCGGGTCGTCTCGAAGGGCCCGCTGAAGGTCCGCAGCAAGCCCTCCACCCGCTCGCGGATCGTCGGTCAGGTGTACCCGAACCACAGGGTCGAGATCGAGTGCAAGAAGTACGGCGAGTCCGTCGACGGCAACCGCCTCTGGTACCGCCTAGACGACCGCAACGACGACGTGGAGAACGGCGACGGCGGCATGGACGACCGCGAGGACGAGCGCGAGGACGAGCGCGAGGACGACCGCGAGGACGGCGGCATGGACGACCGCGAGGACAGCCGCGAGGACGAGCGCGAGGACAGCCGCGAGGATGACGGCGAGGATGCCCGCCAGGACGACCGTGCCGGCGTAAAGGCAGGCGACGGCGACCGCTGGGTCTCCGCCCGCTGGGTCAAGAACCTCTCCCAGGTGCGGTTCTGCCGCTGACCGGCTCCCCGTCGAAGCCCCCGTGCGCCCGGTGCCCGTTTCAGGGCGCCGGGCGCACGGCGCGCGGGCCCACGCACTCGGCCCCGTACGCCCGGACCCGCTCGCGCAGTTCCCGGTCGGCGGTCACCACGGTGCAGCCGCGCTCCGCATAGGTCGCGGCCAGTTCCACGATCAGGTCGTCGCCGCTGCCGGGCGCCGACTCCACGCGCACGCCCGGTACGGACTCGACGCCCCGGGCGGCACCTTCGACGACGAGGACGACCTCCTCACCGCCCTCCCACCCGGCGAGCCGGTCGCGCAGCCGCTCCGCGGCGCCGCGGCGGTCACGCCACCAGCCGTCCGGAACCGAGCCGACGACGTTCGCTCCGTCCACGACGAGTACGCGTCCCACGGCGGTTAGAAGTCGCCGTAGTTGACCTGCCAGGTGGGCAGGCCCATCCGGCGCCAGACGGCGACCACCCGGTCCCGGTCGTCGAGCGACACCCGCACCGCGTACCGGTGGCGCACGTGGGCGTCGAAGAGCTCTGCCTTCACGACGTCGTCGCGGCGCCCGTCGCCGGCCGCACGCATCCACAGCTCGTCGTACGGCACCTCGTGCCGGCGCAGCCAGGACTCGGTCTGCGACCGGTGCTCCTCGCTGCGTCCCGACAGCAGCACGATGGTGTCGCCGTCGGCCCGACGGAAGGCGTCCAGGGCGTGCTTGACCGACTCGTTGAGCAGGTCGAGCTCGCAGCGCGAGAAGTCGTACGGGCCACGGTCGCCGGTCAGCGCGAGCGTCCCGTCGATGTCGCACATCACCGCGGACGGCAGGTCCGGATCGGGGACGTACTCCGTCACGGGCGGCACGGCCGCGCCGGAACCGCCGTTCATCCACTCCGCCGTCAGCCGCCAGCCGGCCTTGCGGACGTTCCGGTGCTTCTCGGCCAGGATCCGGATGATCTCCTCGCCGACCGGGCGCTCCCGGGCCGCGTCCCTGCGCAGGCACTCGTCCAGGGGGACGTCGGTGAAGTCGTGCACGACGAAGGTCGCCAGGCCTCCGACGGCCGCCTTGAGCCGCTTGGGGATGTGCTTGGTCAGGTGGGTGTTGTCGACGACCACGTCGAACCCGCCGTCGACGGCCGCGCGGAGCGCCGCGTCCTGGACGGCCAGCACCGTCTGCTCGTGCGCGAAGCTGCGGCCCCGCTCGGGATCCGGCAGGTCGAGCATGCTGCGCAGGTCGTCGAGGTTCACGCGGCGCATGCGCCCGCCGGCCTCGGCCTGCAGGGCGCGCGCGGCCGTCGTCTTGCCGGAGGCCGGCAGGCCCGTCATGACGTGCACGACGGGCAGCCGGGCCTCTTGGGCGGCTGCGAGGGCCTCGGCCGCGGCGTCGGTCCCGGGAGGGGTCCGGGTCTCGGCTCCGGCTTCCGCTTCGGCTTCGGCTTCGGCTTCGACTTCCGCTTCGGCCAGGGGCTCGGGCTCGGGTGTCTCCTGGGACACGGTTCAGTTCTCCTCGTCGTTCGTGAAGGGGGCGGGGGTCTCGGGCCGGACGAAGCGCCAGACGACGAGGTCGGTGGGCTTGCCGTCCAGGCGCAGGAACATCGCCGCGCGGATCCCGCCGTCGGGCAGTTCCCTGACCGCGCGGGCGAAGGCGCCCCGGTCGGCGGCCAGGTGCGCGAGGCCCGTGTACGCGTCGTCGACGGCGCGCTCGCGGAGCGCGGCCTGGTCCTCCAGGCGGGCGACGACCTCGCGGACCCAGCTGTCGAACTCGTCGGGCACCTGCTCCAGCAGCGCGTCGAGCGGCTTGCCGTCGGCCGCCTCGATGTCCGCGACCCGGCAGTTCAGGCCCTGGGCGAGCTGCTTGGCGGGCAGGCCGGCGAACCGCTGGACGCCGTACGACCGCCAGATGTCCCGCTCGGTGACGCCGGTGAGCACCTTGTGCAGGCGTACGTACTCGGCCAGCTTGGCCTTCGCCCGGACGCCCGAGGCGAAGCGCAGCACGAAGCCCTCGGCCTGGGTGCCGGTCGCGGGGGCGCCGCCGGGCAGGGTGTTGGAGTCGGCGAGCGCGATCAGCTCGTCGAGGGGCATCGCGGGCCACACGGTGACGACGGAGCCGATGTTCTGCCAGCGGGGCGCGGCCTCGGCGAGCGGCACCTCGGCGCCGTCCGTGGTGAAGGCGGCGAGGAGGACGAGGTCCCGGCGGTCACCGTAGTCGACGACGATGCGGTTCTGCGGGTGGAGGACCTCCGCGAGGTAGGTCGTGCCCGGCACGAGCGCCGTGGTGTCCCGGGCGTCGAGGTGGCGCTGCGCCCAGGTGGCCTGGGTGCTGGTGAAGGACCCCTTGGAGGCGGCACGCCAGCGGCCCGCGTAGTGGAAGACGACCGCGAGGCTGCCGTCGACCTTGTCGTAGACCTCGAACGGCTCGTCGGGCAGGGCGGGCGCGTACGGCTGGCCCGACTCGTGCTCGCCGACGTTGAAGAACTTCGGCAGCGGCAGCGCGACGATGGCGCCGGTGGCGTCGTCGGCGACGAGCCCGCGGCAGCGGGTGGTGACCTGGTTCCAGACGCGCTCGTACTGGGCCGTCCGCGTGTACGTGTAGAGGGACAGCGGCAGTTCGGGGTGCGCCTTGCGGGTCACGTACCCGGCGTCGATCGAGGCGGCGAGCTCCTGCGCGGGCATCAGGTCGTGCAGAGTCAGGCGGTCCTGGCTCATGGGGTCCTCCCGGATTGAGATGGTCCATTCTCACGTGCGGGAGGGTCGGCCCGGTAGTCGATTATGACTGGTCGGAGCCCGCTGTCAGCCGGTTGGTGTGCCGGGGCGCAGGACGCGCTCGGGGGTCGTGGACGGCACGCCGCACACGGGCTGCTCGATTCCGGGCCGGAACATCGAGGCGCCGAAGGGCGGTCGGAGGAGTTCGTTCTCGGTCCACCCCCTGGCGCGGGCCCACACGGAGCGGCCCCGCTCGGTGCTGTCCGTGTCCTCGCCGGAGACGTGGACGAAGGCGACCGCGGGATGGGCCGCGGCCAGGAGGTGGGCCACCGCGGGCGTCAGTCGTACGTCACGCGCCGGTACAGGCATTCCCGCAGGACGCCCCGGCCGGTCATGCCGGTCGCGCCGAAGAGGATGACGTTCACGGCGGCGGCCGGGGACGCTCAGTGGGGCAGTCGCGTGCCGCACCGGGTGCAGTGGCGCGCGTCCCGTTCGGCGGCGAGGCGGCCGCACTCGGTGCAGACCCGGTCCAGGAGGCACACCGGCTCCCCCGCATCAGCCGCGCGGACGGCGGGGGGCGGGCGGCGGCGGTGGGCCGTGGCGTAGGCGAGCCCCTCGGCGCCGGCCCGCACGGAGCGGACGGTCCCGGCCGGGAGCCAGGCGACGGAACCCGGGGCGAGCACCTGGGCGGCGTCCGGGGTGCGGAGTTCTCCCGTACCGGAGACGACGACGAGCAGGACGCCGAGGGCCGTGTCGGTGTGATCGCCGATGCCGGCGCCGGGGCCGAGCCGGACCAGGTTCGCGTCGAGGTCGCGGGCGCCGTCGCGCAAGGCCCACACGACACCGGTCGGGCCGCCGGCGGCGGCCGGGTGCGGTGGCGCGAGGAACACCGGCGAGGCCGCGGGACCGGGCGTGCTCATCGGGGGCTCCCCTGCTGCGGAGGCCGGGGCGGCCGGGGCGTGGAGCCCGGCCGCACGGAGGGGTGTGACGGCGGGTGTGGCTGCCGGGTGTGACGGCGGGTCAGTTCGTGATGCAGATCTCGTTGCCCTGCGGGTCGGCGATCGTGGTCCAGACGCTGGGGCCCTGGTGGCCGTCGTGCAGGAAGGTGGCGCCCTTGGCCAGGAGCCGCTCGACGACGCTCTTGTGGTCCTCGTCCGGCTCGGTGCGGACGTCCAGGTGGACGCGGTTCTTGACCGTCTTGGGCTCGGGGACGAACTGGAAGAGGACGCGGGGCGCGCGCTCCAGTCCCTCCGGGTGGCGGATGGCGGCGCCCGCCTTCCACACCAGCTCGCCGTGGTGGGTCGTCGTGTCGTCGTCGGTCGCGTGGCCCGCGGCGATCAGCCCCCGGATGAACGCCTCGTCGCTCGGTTCCACCTCCCACCCGAGTGCGTCGGCCCACCAGTCGGCGAGGTCGTGCGGGGAGGCGGAGTCGATGGTCACCTGGAACGTGTATGCCATGCCGGGACCCTACTGAGCGGACGCCGTGCCCGCCACAGGGGCGGGCGCGTAGTCGGAGGCGACGGCGGGCCGGCCGGTGTGGTTCGGACCCGCTGCCGGATCGGCGCGAGGTGGCCGAAGGTCCGCCGGACGGTGCGCGGGCCGTCCGGGGAGATCCTGTGGCGGCGGGCGCTGTGGCGGAACCCGGACGCGCGCAGCGCCGGGCCGACAGCCGTACGCCCGGCGGGCGCGCCGTCGGCCCTGCGCAGGGATCCGGGGTCGAGGTGCGCGAGCCGCAGCCGTACGCCCGGAGGGCGGGCCGATCGGTGTCCGGTGCGCGCGCGCTCGCACGGCAGGAACGGGTGTGACGGCACCCCCTGGCAGTCCGAGCCGGTCGCCGACGTGGTGGAGGCCGTGGACGCAGGTGATCAGGCCGTACGTCCGGTGGGGCAGCCGGTGCGCGACGAAGGCCCGCACGAGTTCCTGCCCCGGCGGGACGGGGGCGGGCACGAGGCGCCCGACCAGGTCGACGCCGGTCAGCACGGCTCGGTCGGGCAGCCGGAAGGCGGCTTCGCACAGGGCCCGGCCCTCACCGCTGCACAGATCGAGCCGGGGCGGTGGCGCGGGCGGCCAGGCGGACGGCGGGGTCGAAACCGAGCTCGCGCGCGTGGCCGTCGACGCCGGACAGGCCCCGCTCGCGGTTCACGGTGTTGCTCGCGACCACCGGGGACCGTTCCGGTTCGTCGGCGGGGAACCGGCGGGGTGCGGTCAGCGGGCCGTGGCCCGGGGCGGTCGCGGACGTCGGAGCGGCGGGTCGCGCGGGACGCGGCGGCCACGGCCCGCACCATGCAGGGAAGCCGTGCGAGACTCCCGCGCCGGCCCGTCCCGCCGACGGGCGCGGGCCGGCACGGACCGGCGCGGACCGGCCCGGTACGGCGCGGTACGGACCGCACCGCTGACGGGCGGCCCGAACAGGACGGCGTGGCACGGCGCGCGGCACGGACCGGCACCGGCCCGCGCGGATCGGCACGGCACGGCACGGCACGGCACGGCAGAGCGCGGCACGGGAGGACTCATGACGTCAGGCACCCGCCGCGGCATCCTGCGGCCGCTGGCCGCGCTGCTCTTCCCGCCCGCCCGACGGCCCCGGCGGCCCGCACGGGGTGCTGCCGCCGCTGCTCGTCGTGCTCACCTTCGTGAGCGGACTGGTGGACGCGGTGAGCTACCTCGGGCTCGACCACGCCTTCGTCGCGAACATGACCGGGAACGTGGTCTTCCTCGGCTTCGCACTCGCCGGGGACCAGGAGCTGTCCGTCCCGGCCACCCTCCTCGCCCTCGGCTCCTTCGTGGTGGGCGCCGGGGTGGCCGGGCGGCTCCTCCCCGGCGGGACGGCGCAGCGTGCGTTCGGTCCGCTGGTGGCGGTGCAGGCCCTGCTGGTGTCGGCCGCGCTCGCGATGACGGCGGGGGGCGCCGGGCAGCTGGCGGTGGTCGCGCTGCTGGCCCTCGGGATGGGAGTGCAGAACGCGGTCGTCCACCGGCTCGGCGTCCCGGACCTGACCACCACCGTCGTCACCCGGACCCTGACCGGCCTGGCCGCCGACCCGTGGGGCGCGGCCTCCGTACGCCGGCTGGTGTCGGTCGGCGCGCTGGTCTGCGGGGCGTTGTCCGGGGGCCTCCTGATGCTGCGGCACGGGTCCCGGTGGGCGCTGCTGGCAGCGGTGGCGCTGCTGGTCTGGGTGGCGGTCCTGGGGTGGTGGAGGCGTACGCGACTCAGCCCGGCCGCCCCGCCCGGCGGGAGGTGACCATGGCGGCGAGGGTCACCAGCCAGGCGCCCACGGCGATCCAGAGCAGTACCTCGCCCAGCGGGCGCAGCCAGCCGATCCCCGCCGGGCCGGCGGCGGAGAGGCAGGCGGTGGCGGTCATCCCGAGGGGGAAGACGGTGGACCAGCGGCGGATGTCGTAGCGCGTCCGGGGGTGGCGCAACTCGGCGGCGAGGAGGACCGCGTACCAGGCGAGGGACACGGCGAGGGTGACGAGCGTGGCGGCGCGCAGGGCCTCGTGCGCGGGACCGGTCCACACCGGTGACGCCGTGAGCTTGGAGCCGGCCAGTGCGGAGATGGACAGGGCGCCGCCCGCCACCCAGTGGTCGCCGGCGCCGCCGGCCACTTCGCGGAGGTCGAAGAGCACGAGGGCCCGGGCGTAGAGCAACAGCCCGAGGCCGAAAGCGGCGAGGGCCGCCCAGGCCAGCCAGGTACGGGACAGGGCGACGGCGAGGACCGCCGCCAGGATGGCGAGCCCCTGCGTGGCCACGCAGACGAGGAAGGCGACGCCGGGCATCCGCCGCCGCCAGTGACGTACGACGTGGAGCATCAGCCAGGGCCACAGCGCGGCGGACACGGCGAGCAGCACGCACGCGGCGCCCTGCCATCCGAGCCCGCAGACCCGGGTGCCGATCACGGTGGTGGCGGCGACGGCGGTCAGGCCCGCAGGGGTGTCGGCCTCGGCCCGGAACCGGCCGCGGTCGCCGATCAGCCGGGCGGTGAAGTCGATGCCGAGCACCAGCCACAGCGCCACGGCGACGGCCAGTGCGGCCAGGGACAGCACCTCGTGCCCGACGATTTCCAGGCCGACGGAGAGGATGCCGGTCGCCATGACGGCGGCTCCCGCCGCGGGCGGGAGCCCGGCCCACCAGCCGCGCTCGGGAAGAGGGCTCACTCCTCCAGCGGACACCACGGCCCCGGACCCCGCCAGCGGAACCCGACCCGGGCGGGCGGGGCGCGGCAGCCGGGGCGGGACGGCCGGGGCGCGGCGAGCGGGCGGGCGGGACGGGCGACCGGGCCCGGCAGCCGCGGTGACGGCCCGGCCGGGGCGCGGCCTCAACGACCCGTCCGGGTGAACGGACGGCGAGCGGAACCGGCCGGATCGTTCCTGCTCCACCGTGCCCGGACAGGATCGCCACAACGGGACCCGCCGGGTCCCCTCGGGTGAGGAGCCACCGTGGTCCGCGATCGTGGAAGTGCGCTGCGGCAAGCCGTAGCGGAGCCGGGTACGACCCCCCTGGTCGGGGTGTACGACATGTACTCGGCGTCCGTGGCCGCCGGTCACTACGAGGCCTTCTTCCTCTCCGGGTTCGGGTTCGCGGCCTCCTTCTACGGCCTGCCGGACGTCGGATTCATCGCCTGGCCGGACATGGTGGCCTTCACCGAACGGCTGCGCGCCGCGTTCCCCGACCACCACCTGCTGGTGGACATCGACGACGGGTACGGCGATCCCGAGGTGGCCGGCCACGTCGTGCGCCGGCTGGAGCAGGCCGGTGCCTCGGGCGTGATCCTGGAGGACCAGCAGCGCCCCCGCCGCTGCGGTCACGCGGAGGGCAAGCAGATCCTGCCCCTGCGGCAGTACCTCGACAAGCTCGACCGGGTCCTCGACGCGCGTCGGGACCTGTTCGTGGTGGCCCGCACCGACGCCACAGAGGAGTCGGAGATGCTGCTGCGCACCAAGGAACTGGCGGCCACCGAAACCGACATGGTCCTCGTGGACGGGGTGCGCAGCGCCGCGCAGCTGAAGCTGGTGCGCGACGCGGCCGGCGACAAGCCCCTGCTGTTCAACCAGATCGGCGGCGGGAAGTCCCCGCGGTTCTCCCTGACCGAGCTCACCGGGCTCGGAGTCGACGCCGCCATCTACAGCACGCCCTGCCTGTTCGCCGCGCACCGGGCCATGGAGGCGGCGCTGGCCGAGCTGAAGGCATCCGACGGGCGGTTGCCGGACCCCTCGGCCGGCCGGGACGTCGGGGTGGCCGGCTCGACCGAGCTGCTGGCCCGCAACCTGGCCGGGCGCCGCCGGGGCTAAGGGCTGTCCCGTACGCCCGGAGGGCGGGCCCGTGCGGTGTCCGCCTCCTTCGGCTGCCCGGGGCCGGCCCGGGCCAGGGCGGGGAACGAGGTGCCGACGGTCGACGCGTACGGCCTCCTCGTCGCCGCATCGCACCGGCCCGGGGGGAGCGGCCGTGCGGGTGGGGCCGCTGAGTAGGGTGGGGCGCATGGAGTCCTACACGATCGGCCAGGCGGCACGCCTGCTGGGCGTCAGCGTCGACACCGCCCGCCGGTGGGCGGACGCCGGCCGCTTCCCCACCCGGCGCGAGGCCAACCGCCGCATCGTGGACGGCTCCGACCTGGCGGCGTTCTGCGTGGAGGCCGCCCGGGACGGTGCCGAGGACGAGGACCCGGCGTACACCTCCGCCCGCAACGCCTTCCCCGGCATCGTGACCGGGATCCGGCTCGGCGACGTGTCGGCCCAGGTCGAAGTGCAGGCGGGCCCGCACCGGGTGGTGTCGCTGCTGACCCGGGAGGCGGTCGAGGAGCTGGGCCTCGAAGTCGGCATGCGGGCCACGGCACGCGTGAAGTCCACCAGCGTGCACGTCGACCGCGGCTGAGCGACCACCGTGGAGTGGGGGACGGTCCTGGGCGGCCTGGCCGCCGGGCTGCTGATCGCCGTGGTGACGGCGCCGGTCGGGGTATCGGGGGCGGTGTTCCTCCTGCCCGTGCAGGTGAGCGTGTTCGCCGTGCCCAGCCCGGCCGTGACCCCGACGAACCTGCTGTACAACGTCGTCGCCGGACCGGGGGCGCTCCTGCGGTACCGGCGCACCGGCGCGCTGCGCGGCGCGCTGGTACGGCAGTTGGTGCTGGGCACGCTGCCGGGCGTCGTCCTGGGTGCGGTGGTCCGGGTGTTCGCCGTGCCCGGGCCCGGGGTCTTCCGGCTCCTGGTGGCCTCGCTCCTGCTGCCGCTGGGGGTGTGGCTCGTCGCCCGGACCCTCCGGCCGGCCCGGCGTCCGGCCGGTTCGGGTTCCCTGCCGCGGCCCCGGACGGTCACCGGGCTGGCGCTGGTGGTGGGGGTGATCGGCGGGATCTACGGCATCGGCGGCGGCTCGCTGCTCGGTCCGGTCCTGGTGGGGCGCGGCGTGCCGGTCGCGCGGGTCGCGCCGGCGGCGCTGGCCGCGACCTTCGCCACCTCGGTCGTGGGGGCGGCCACGTACGCGCTGCTGTCGCTCGCGGGCTCGGACGACATCGCGCCGCACTGGCTCCTCGGCCTGTCCTGCGGCGCGGGCGGGCTCATCGGCGGCTACCTCGGAGCCCGGCTCGCGCCCCGCCTGCCCGACCGGGCCCTGCGGCTCCTGCTCGGCACGCTGGCCGCGTCGGTCGGCGCCCTGTACGCGACGGGAACGCTGGGCTGACGGGCCCGCGGTCACGTACGCGCGACGCCTGCACATGTTGCAGAGATTCGCCCCTTTTTCATCCGAATTGCACGGGCGCTTCACCGGACGCATGGTGAGCTTGCGTGACCAATCTCCCCAGGAAGGAACGACCTCATCATGAGCAAGGCGAAGGCGAAGGCCAAGCAGGCCAGGGGCAAGCTCAAGGAGACCGCGGGCAGCGCCATGGACGACGAGAAGATGCATGCCGAAGGCAGCGCCGAGCAGATGAGCGGCAAGACCGAGGAGATGGCCACGAAGGCCGGCGACAAGACGAAGAAGGCCAGGGGCACCCACTGACGCTCCGGCCGGCGCAACGAAAGCGGCGTCCGTCACCCGTACGGGCGCCGCACCCGACTCTCTTCCCGTGCTGACACGTACGCCCCCTCGGCGCATCCCCGTCCACACCCCGGGCACGCGCGAGGGGCCACCCCCTGCCGAAGGGACCGTCGTGATCTTCACCGTGCTCCTCGTGCCGCCCCTCCTCCTCTGCGTCATGCTCGCCCTCGGCCGCTACGAGGAGCACATGTTCGATCCCGACCGGCTGCAGCCGGCCCCACCGCGCCGGCATCTGACGCCCGTCCCCGAGGCGGAGGCGGAGACGGCCGTCGAGACCGCTCCCACGCCGCCCGTCGCGCCGGTCGTCCCCGGCAGCCAGGCCGCCTGACCGGGCCGCCGGAGCCGCGCCGCGCCGCGCCGCGCACCAGCCGGGACCGGCTTCGCACGGTACGCAAGGGTCCGATCCGCTCCGCCTCAGGCCGGCTTCAGCGCCAGGCTGCCGAATCGGACGTACGGCCAGCAGCGCGAGCGCGCAGGCGAAACCGATTACCGCCCCGGCGCGCATGCGGACGGGCCCGCCTCCCGAGAGAGGCGGGCTTGTCCGCATGCGCCGGGCGGCCGTGCGTCCGTGGACGCGGCGCGCGCCACCGCGCGGATCAGCCGCGGGTGGTCTTGCGCCAGCCGAAGGGGCCCGGCAGGTCCACCGAGGTGGTGCGGCGGCCGGTGCTGCTATGCGTGTGGCGCGGACCGTGCTTGCCGCCACCGGTGGTGATCGACCACGACTTGCGGTTGATGTTCAGCCGGACGCCGGGCAGGATCCTGAAGCTCTTGCGGAATGTCAGCGGCATGACGTCTCGCTCCCTCGGGGCGCGTAAGGTCGGGCGGGCCCGACTGTTCCTGTGTGCAGGCCAGTTGGCATACGTGTGTCCCGCGCCCGACGTTCCATGCACCCGCGTTCCGCCCGGGCGACGGTCAGGGGGTGTCGCCGTCCCAGACGAACCGCTCGTCGGGGTCGGTCGGGGACGGGCTGTACAGTGCCCGCCCGCCCGGGCCGAAGAGTCCGCGGTCGGTGGCGAGGAGCACGCCGTCCACCCGCTCCTGGTCGGGCAGGTTGGTGACGTCGAGGAGCTGACCGTCGAGAGGACCGCCCGTCAGCCGCACGTACACCCGGCCCGGGGTCGGCCGGACCCGGTGTCCTTCGTCGCCGCAGTACACCCGGTCGTCCGCCGTACCCACCTGCCCACCTGCCCCTCTCCCCGTTCGACCCGCTTCGGAAGACATCCTCTCCTACGCTTCCGGGTGGACGGCAGCCCGGTGGGGTGCGAGACGGCGGCCGGCCCGCGGCGGCTGCCCGGCCCCCCGGATGCCACCGGCGCCGCGCACGTTCCCGCAGGCCGCGCGAGCGGACGAGGGCCGCCGCCCGGAGGCCCGATCGGCCGGCCCGCACCCGGGTCTACAGGGTGCGGGCCGCCTCCACCCCGTCCGCGATCGCGAACAGGTCCCGGGCCTGCGTGAGGAGCAGCAGCCGGTCGAGCTGGTGCGGTACGGGGCCTGCCAGGACCAGGCGACCGGTGCGCAGCAGCATCAGCATCTGGTTGAGCATGGAGGAGTCCGCGAAGGAGACGCCGCGGAGGTCGAGGACGATGCGGCGGACCCCGGGATCGGCGGCGGCCGCCGCGCCCACGGCCCGGAAGGGCTCCAGGGTGTCCTGGTCGAACTCCCCCGCACACACGATGACCCGGACCCCGCCGACGTCCGGCTCGACCCGCACCTGCTGTTCCATCGTCTGCTCCCTCCCACCGGTGACCAGCCCCATTCTCCCCCTCCGCCGCGCGCCTCGCGGCAGCAGGAGCGCCGGAAGCGGCGGACCGGGAGTCCGTACGGCTCCCCGGGGCCGGACCCCGTCGGTACGTACCCGGCCGCCGGGTGGAGGGCGGCGATCACGGGCCGATCATGGTGGTGCAGGCCGCTCCCGGGCCGGGAGTCTTCTCGTGGAGATCGCCGGAAGGTGTGTACCCGGC
Source organism: Streptomyces sp. NPDC058701 (assembly GCF_042715295.1). NCBI lineage: Bacteria > Bacillati > Actinomycetota > Actinomycetes > Kitasatosporales > Streptomycetaceae > Streptomyces > Streptomyces sp. NPDC058701. The sequence goes on from NZ_JBHXSY010000016.1 coordinate 67,777, forward strand.
CGTCACCGCCGGGCCGGGCCCGGGTAGGTTCCGCAGACGAGGGTGTGCGGCCTTGGCCAACAGGGCCGCGACGGGGGCCGCACACCCCGGCCGGTCCGGGCAGGTGGGGTGGGGGTGGTCAGCGGAGGTCGGGACCGCCCGCGTCGGCCAGCTCGCCGAGCAGGCTGATGGCCTCGTCGGCGTCGTCCGGGACGTCTGGGTCGTCTTGGTCGTCCTGGTCGGCATCGGGGCCGGAGCCGGGGGCTTCCTCGTCGCCGAGGTGGGGGTACTTCTCCAGGAGGAACCGCCGCCGGTACGCCGTGTCGGCGGCGTCGACGATCTCCTCCAGCGTGGTCCAGTTGAGGGTGCCTCCCACGAGGATCCCGAAGGCGGGCACCGCCTTGCCGAGTCCCTTCTTGGTCAGGCGGAAGCCGAACGCCTTCGCGAACCGCGCGGCGACCGTGGCGACCACCGACCCGTTCAGGACGTCCCATGACTTGCCGCGGACGAGGGCTTGGGTCAGCCGTGAGATGTCGGCCATGGCGGCGTTCTTGGCGCCGGCCGACACGGCCGTCCCGGCGTTGACGACGGACATCACGAAGAGCTTCTCGGAGGGCTCCTCGGGGTCGTAGCCGTAGAGCAGCGACACCTGGCCGACGGAACGGGAGGCGAGTCCGAGGACGACCGCGGCGTCCACGGCGAAGGCGCCGACGATCGCACCTCCCGAGGGCGCCGCCGCGGCTCCCGCGGAGGCGGCGGTGGCGAGCTGCCCTCCGGAGATGACGAGCCCGGCGCCCGCTCCCGAGAGCGCCGCGCCGGCCGGGTAGTACCAGCTCGCCGCTCGTCCGCGGACCGCGTCGATCTGCTGGAGGTCGAGGCGGCGCAGGTCGGACAGCGATGTCACGTCGTGTCCGCGCTTCGTGTGGAGCGCCACCACCCGCTTCGAGGAGAGTCCGGCGCGCGAGACCCGGCCCACCGTCTTCCGCACGGACTGGAAGGCGGTGCCGCCCCAGTCGGGGAGGGCGTCGGCGGCTCCGCGAGCGCCGGCGCCGACCTTGTGCGCGCCCTTGGCCGCGAGGTCCTGTCCACGCGCGACCGCCGATTGGGCCCGCGGGTGGTTCTCCAGGTACGTCGTCGCCCGCCTGCCGAGTTCCGCGGCGCCGCCGGCCACGTGATCGCCTGCGTTCCTGAGCGCGCGCGACAGCGGGCGGCCTTTGAACCGCTGGGTTTCACGCCATGCCGCGAGCTCGTATTCCGAGGGAGTAGCCACGCCGTGAAGGTAAGGGCCACGCCTCCGCACCGTGCTCGAATCCATCCCATCGGTCCACGCACACAACGGAGTTGTCCGGGTTCAGGATCCAGCAGCGCCGGTCCGTCCGCGCGCGCGTGAGGGGTCACGGGCTGTCGAGTGCGGCCTCCGCGACGTCGGCGCGGGTGATCGCGACGGACCGGCCGTTCTTCGTCCTGACCGTGACCTCCGGCCGGTCCTGGGGCATGGGTGCGTTCCCGGTTGCCCGGCGTCCCGTCGAAACCGGGTGACCGTGACCGCGACGCAGTCCCGCCCGGCCGTCGGGTACGAAGCCCGCACGGGTCACTTGGCGTCGAGGTCACTCCTGATCATGGACACGGCGGAGGCCAGCCGGCTGAGGCCGGTCAGCACCTCGCGGATGCCTTCCGCGGCCTGGGGTTCGTCGTTCTTGGCGGCCCCCGCCACCCACTCGTTGCCCCCGTGTTCGAAGGCGGTGAGCGCTTCCGTCCAGAACTCCCGGGCGTTGTCGCTCGGGGTGGTGTCCAGCTTCTTGGCCTTCGCCACCGCGGTCAGCAGCTCCCGGCATGCGGTGTCCCGGCTGTCCATCGGGCCCGCATACACGTTGCTGACTCCGCTCGAGGCGTCGGAGAGGGCCTTGACGCCGCTCTTGCCCCCGGAAGACCATCAGTCGTCCAGTTCCTCGGCCGGCGTCGAGCTGCACCCGGCGAGCAGCAGCCCGGTGGCCGCGGCGGTGGCGGCGCGTGTGCGTAAGCGGGCGCGGATGCGCATGGACCCCCCCCAGAGATCGGTCGTACCGATGCTGCCAGGAACCACCGCGGCCGGGAGGGCCCGTGACAGTACCGTGACTGCACGGCCACGGGCACGCACGTCCGGGCCGGCACCGGGCACACGTCCCCGGACGACAGGAGGCTGACATGGTCACGTTCCGTACGCACCGTCACCACGGCGGTACCGGCGCCCTCTTCACCGTCGCGGTGCTCACGGCGACGCTGGCCGGGTGCTCGATGGAGGACGCCGTCTGCCGTGACGGGGAGTACCCCGTCATGACGGTCGGGGACACCGGTTCCGCCTGCGTCACGAACGGGGAGCCGCCGCCCGAGGGCTACACGCGCTACCCCGCCGGCGAGGTGCCGGAGCACGTCGACGACACCTGGGACGTGTACTGGCGCACCCATACCCTCGACGCCGGGGGCAACACGGTCGACGTCCCGGCCCCGCGGTAGGCGCCGCCCCCGTCGGAGGCGGCGGCGCGGACCGCGGCGGAGCGCGACGCGCCGGGGGGCCTGGGTTCAGGGGATCCGCCACACGTTGGCGAAGGCCGCGTTCTCGATGGACCGGCGCTGGCGCACCGCTTCCAGTTCCATCACCGCGTCGTTGACGGCGGCCAGCACCGTCGCCACCTCTTCGCCGTCCCAGGCCGTCGCCGCCTCGTCGTCGGACGGGTCGCGGCCGATGCCGACGGCCGCCGCGAGGGCCACGAGCACGGGCTCCTCTTGCTCCCAGCGGCTCCGCGCCCGGCTGCGGCCCGGGGTGTCGACGAGCTCCATGCGCTCGGTCCCGAACGGCAGGCGGCCCCTCCGGGCCCGCGTCAGCAGGCCGTCCTCCTCGAAGGCGGCCTGGTAGGCCGCGGACAGGTCACGGCCCCGCCGCCACAGCCAGTCCTCGACGCGCTCGTACGGCACCTGCCGCACCAGCGCCGAGTCGGCCGCGGCGAGCAGCCGGTCCTCCGGCGCCTGCTGCGGGCCCGGCACGACGCGATCGCCGTCCAGGGCGACGGCCCGCGCGGTCAGGAGATCGAGCAGTTCGGCGCCCGCGAGGGACAGGGACAGGTCGCCCTGTCCCACGGCACCCTCCGGGCGGGGTTCCATGGCAAGGCTGAACAGGTCTTTCGCCGTGGTCATGTACGACTCCCTCGTCGTCGGCCGGATCGGCGTCCCGGGGCCGGGGTGGTGCGGGTCACAGGCCGTTCCTGAGCGCCAGCTAACCACACGCCGCCGACGGACCGGGGCGACCGGACACCGGGTCCCGGCCCCGGTGCGGCCCGTCCGACGGGGCGCCTGCCGCCGCCCTCCCGGCGGGTGTCGCCCGCGCCCGTGGCCGGTGTACGACACGAGCCTGCTGGAGCGGTGCGGCTGGTTCGCCCCGGACGGGGGCGGGTACCCCGTCCGGGCCGTCGATGTGACGACCGGCCGTTCGCGGGTCTGAGGGATCCGGGCCCCGCCCCGGGTACGGCGGCGGGCCCGGTGGTTCAGCCGGTGAAGGCCTCGACGAGGGTCCAGAGGGCCAGGCCGGCCATACAGACGGCGCCGACGCGCTGGACGGTCTTCAGCGGCACCTTCTTGGCGATGAACTGCCCTGCCACGAGGGCGAGTGCGGACACCGACATGAGGGCCGCGGCCGAGCCGATCGCGGTGGGCAGCCAGCCGTTGGAGGCAGCGAGGTTGGCAGTCGTGATCTGGGTCAGGTCACCCCACTCGCTGATGAAGACGGCCGTGAACGCGGTGGTGTAGACGGGCCAGAAGCCCGTCACGATCTTGCTGTCGGCGTCTTCTCCGTCGTCGTCCCCGCTGCGCAGCAGGACGAACGCACCGAAGGCGAACAGGGCGGCGGACACGAGCTTGACGGCCATGTTCGGCAGCAGGCCGAGCAGGCTGCCCGCGCTCACCGCGATGGCGACGTGCACGATGAACGCGGTCGACGTGCCGAACCACACGTACAGGGGGCGCATGCGCGTGCCCATGGCCAGCGAGGCGAACATGGTCTTGTCGGGAAGCTCGGCGAGGAAGATCAGCCCGAAGGCGGTCAGGATCGCCACTGGGTCGAGGGTCATTCCGGGTCTTTCTGCTGGGGCCGGGCCGCCAGCTCCTTCTGCACCCGGGCGGGCGACGGGAAGAACCACTCGGCCCGGCACGACGAAGGAGCCCGCATGGCGATGCGGGCCTGGTCATGCCGTAGCCGAAGGTCTCGTCCACCCCAGGATGCGGGGCCCGGTGGCCGGGATGTCCAAGGACATCCAGCGTGTCGACCAGCGGTATTACAGGACTACTCCCCTTCGCCGCCGACCATTCTAGCCTCATTGGCCCACGGGCCCCCGCCGGCCGGGTGCGCCGCCGGGCTCCCCGCCGACCGTCGGTGCGTCGGCGGTACCCGGGGATGAAGAGCCGGCACGCCTCGCGGCCGCCGATCCGGCGGCCGCGCACGTCGGCCGAGCACCTCGGCCGGCGCCGCCGTCGGCAGGACGACGCGCACGCGTCCGCCCAGCCGGCGGCGTGGATCCATCGCGCCGGCTGGGCTGAACGCGTTCAATTCATTCGTCGCGCCGCCCCCGCGGCGTCCTCACGCCGGCGGCCCGGCACGAACGGGGCGGGAGGGGTGGCCGCCCGGGGGTCAGCGCCCGGAGGCGGCGCGGCGCATCCGCGCGGCGAGCAGGAGGCCGGCGCCGGCGACGAGCGCGGTGCCCGCACCGCCCGCGATCAGGGCCGAGTCGCCCGCACCGGTGGCGGCGAGGGCGGAACCGCTGCCGCCCTGGGGGGTGACGGTGCTGTCGCCGGTACCGGTGGCGGAGCCCGCGCTGATGCCGGTGCCTGTCGTGCCGGTGCCTGTGCCCGTGCCCGTGCCCGTGCCCGTGCCGGAGTTGTTCTGGTTCTGCTGGTCCTTGCTCTTGTCGTTCTGCTGGGCCTGCTTGTCCCTGGCACGCGCCTCGTGCTGACCCGTCTTCAGGAACTCCGTGCGGTCGGCGGCGGTGCCCGCCAGCGCGGCGCGGCCGGCCTTGACCAGTTCCGCTCCCCCGCCGTCGATGATCCTCGCGATCGCGACGCGGTTGTCCTGGTCACGCAGCTCGTGCTGGGTCACCTCGAGGAAGCGGCGCAGCTCGGCGGGGGTCGGAGACCCGTTCAGGAGCTTGCCGATCGCCTCGCTCAGGATGACGCCGTCCCAGCCCTCGTCGATGCGGGCCAGCTCGACCCGGTCGTCCGAGGCCTGCGCGAGGTACTGCCCCGTTTTCAGGAAGGCGGTCCGGTCGGCGGGGGTGCCTTTGAGCGCCTTCTTGCCCGCTTCCCTCACTCCGGGGCCGCCGGTGGAGATCAGCCTGGAGATGGCGACCGCGTTGTCGTCGTCGCGCAGCTCGTGCTGGGTGACCTCGTAGAAGTGGCGCAGCTGCTCCAGCGTCGTCCGCTCACCGCGGGAAAGCTCTTTGATGCCCTCCTTCAGACCGGGACCGGCGTCGTTCAGCAGCCGGGTGATCAGCACCCGGTAGTCGTCGAGGCGGATCTTGTGCTGGTCCGTCTCGATGAACTTGCGCATGGTCGCGGGGCCGTCGGCGATGGCTTTGCGCCCGGCTTCCTGCATGTACTCGCTGGCCATCGGGTCGGCGATGATCGCGAGGATGGCCTTCCGGTCCTGCTCCGCCTGGTCCTCGGCGGCGTGGTCCGGCGCCGCTCGGTCGGGTGCGGTCGGGCCAATCGGGTGGGTGGACGCCGCGGACTCCTGGCCGGCGGCGAAGGCCGGCGACGCGATGAGGACCACCGGAGCCAGCGCGGCAGTGGTGACGGCCGCGGCGATACGGGACAACTTCACAGACAAAACCCCCTGGAAAATGTTCTTACGACCACGAGACCCACCAGCAGCGCCGATGGTTGTACGAACCACCGGAATCGGCAGCCCCGGCCCGCTCCCCCGGCCGGATCCCTCCGGCGCGGGGGTGGCGCGGCGCCCCCGAAGGTCTTGCACCGCGAGAGCTACGCCCCGGCCATCGGCTACCGGCGCCCAGAGCCCGACCGGGACGTTCCCGCCCCTCACGGGGACCGGCGGCCTGCCGTATCCGTCAGTCATCGCGTCGGTCGTCGATCCGCACTTCGAGATACGGCCAGGTCGTGGCCAGGCGCGCAAGGCTGCCGGCCGTCCGCGCGGTCACCCGACCCAACGACTCGTCCGGCCTGAAATGGACCAGCGTGCCGGTCGTGCCGTCGGCCTCGACGGGCTCGAGGTCGGTGACGGGAAGGCCGTGTTCGTAGCGCTGGGTCCAGGCCCCGTTGAGACGACGGTTCGTGTGAACGAGCCACTCGCTGAGCGCCGCAACCAAGGACATGCCGCGCCGAGGAAGGCCGTCAGGAAGCACCTCCGCCTGCGGAAAGTCGAAGTACCGGAGATCCTTCGTGGCCATGACCGGCTTCTTCACGCTCCGGCCGTGCTCGTCCACACGGGTGTCAGTGCCCCGTCCGTCATCACGAACAGACAGCGAACCGTCGGGATGGAGGACGACAACACAGCGTCCTGCGCCCCTGTTTGCCGCCTCGTCGGCAGCATAGGCAAGCACCTCAAGGACGAGGTGCCACGGTCCGTCCGGAGCGAACTGCGCGGGACTCCGCCGGATGAGTGCCAGATGATCGAGATCAACGCCGCCGGACCAGTCATGCGTCGTGTTGACCCAGGAGACCCTCGATGCGTCCATCAGGCAAGTATTCACACGACGATGACGGCCGTACGGCCGGCCGGGTTCATGACGGCCCCCGTCAGCGCGGGGCGGGAACCGACTGACACGGGTGACCGGGGGAAACACTCCGGAGGCCGGGGCGGGGTCACGGGGCGGCCCGGTCGGCGGGTGCGTGGGGCCGCGGGGTGCGCTGCGGGGTGCGCCGCGGGGTGCGCCGCGGGCGGGGACTACCGGGCGGAGCCGATCTCGTCGGAGGTCCTGCGGGGGCCCGCGACGGGGGCGCGGCGCCGGCCGGCGATCGACTCCAGGATCTCACCGACCCGGACTGCGGTGTTGGACAGCAGGGAGGAGGTGATGCCGTGCGTGTGCTCGGTACCGCCCTGGAGGTAGATGCCGCAGCGCAGCGCGGGGTCCGTCGTGATGCGGTAGTCGCGCTCCACGCGGACGCGGCCCTCGTCGTCGTGGAGGCAGTGGCGCGCGACGTCCCCGAGGAGCGCGAGCCCGTCGGCGCAGCGGTATCCGGTCGCGTAGACCAGCACGTCGGCCTCCAGCGACTCCTTCTCCCCCGTGACGAGGGACTCGACCGTGGCAAGCACCTTGTCGGGGGCTTCCAGGACCTCGGTGAGCCGGGACACCCCGAGGAAGCGCAGCCGCTCGGTGCCGAGCACCTTCTCCCGGTACGCCTGGCGGTAGAGCTCGTCGATCAAGTCGATGTCCACGACCGAGCAGTTGGTGTTGGCGTGGTAGGCGATCAGCTTGCGCTTGGTCTCCGCGGGGGCGGTGAAGTAGGCGTCGACCGCGGCGGGGTCGAAGATCCGGTTCGCGAAACCGCTGTCGTCGGCGGGGCTGTAGCCGTAGCGGGAGAAGACGGCGCAGACCTCCGCCCCGGGGAAGGTCCGGTGCAGGAAGGCCACGTTCTCCGCGGCGCTCTGGCCGGCGCCGACGACGATGAACCGGGACGGGTCGCTCCCTTTGAGGGCCTCGACCCTGGTCAGCAGCTCCGACGTGTGCCAGATCCGCTCGGTGCGGTCGACGCCCTCGGGCATGTAGGGCCGCAGACCGGTGCCGATGACGAGGTTGCGGGCCCGGTGGGTGACCAGTTCCGCGCCGGAGCGGGCGGTGACGTCCACGTACTCGATCACGCCGTCGCGCACGACGGGCCGCACGGCGACGACTTCGTGCCCGTAGGACACCATGTCGTCGACCTTGGCCGCGGCCCACTCGAAGTAGTCGTGGAACTCCACGCGCAGCGGGAACAGGTTCTTGTGATTGACGAAGTCGATCAACCGCCCCTTGCTCTGCAGGTAGCAGAGGAAGCTGTACTCGCTCGACGGGTTCCGCAGTGTCACCAGGTCCTTGAGGAACGACACCTGCATGGTCGCGTCGTGGATCAGCATGCCGCGGTGCCAGCCGAAACGCGGCTGCTGCTCGAAGAAGTGGGCGGTTATCGCCTCCTGTCGTCCGACGCCCGCGTTGTGCTCGCCGAGTGCGATCGCCATGGCCACGTTCGAGGGCCCGAAGCCGATGCCGATGAGGTCGTGGATCACTGGCGCGCCGTCGGGAAGATCCGGTGACATGTCACTCCCAATCGTGCGGGGCAGCCGATTGCCGTGCGTGGGGGAGCAGGGTGGGGGCACGCCGAGGGAGCGGCACCCGAACCGAACTTAGGGCAGGCTAACCTGATCGCCGAGGCCTGTCGATGGGCACATCAGATCGAGCCCCATGCAATGTCCGCCGAATTCGCCTAGGACCGGGGCGCCGGGCCGGGGGTGCCGGCGGCCTTCCGGGCGACCTTCCGGACGGCCTTTCCCACGGCCTTCCGCGGGGCGGCCCGCACCGGCCGTTTGCGGGGCCACCGGTCCGCTCACGCCAGTCCAGCGGGTGCGCGCCGCGCCCGGATGGGGGAAGCTGGCAGGGTTCCCGTGCCGATGGCGGGACAACGGCGAGGAGGGTCTCGTGGACGCTTCACAAGACGGCCTGCGCGCATCCCGGTCCAGGCTGCGTACGGCCACCCTGTTGTGCGCTGCCGCGGCCTTGGTGGCGGCGGCGGTTCCGGCCTCCGCCGTTCAGTCCCAGACGCGGGCCGCGCCGATACCGGATCCGGTCGTGGTCGTGGACTGCTTCTCCGAAGACCAGGTGCGTCCCGAGACGTTCCTGCTGGCTTGCGGCGACGGCAACAACCGCCTCGTGGATCTGGACTGGAAGACGTGGGGGCACCGGACCGCGACGGCCACCGGCACCGACATGGCGAACGAGTGCCGGCCCAACTGTGCGGCGGGCCGTTTCCTCTCCTACCCCGTGTCCGTGACGCTGGCCAACCCGGAGCCGTGGCCCGACCGGCCCGGCGTGGAGCGCTTCACGACGATCCGGCTGCTGTTCCCTGCCGATGCGCCGTCGCCGATCCCCCAGGACGTGACGTACAAGCTGGTGTACTGACCGATCCGCGCGGCGGAGCCGCCCCGCCAGGGAGCAGGCGTGCCGGCCGTAGAAGGCGCGGCCCCGCGGGCCGGCCGGAAGCATGCGGTGGAGGGTCTCACCGACCAACACCCTCCTGTCCCCCGCCGGAGGTCTACGAGTCTCCGTCTCCGCGTCGCTGCGCAGCGCGAGCCGCGGACGCTGCGGCGCTGGTCCTTGCGGGGGCCGCGAGGCGGGACATGCCGCCGGCTGCCGCCCGGGCCGGGCGGTCGCGGGGACCGGTCTCCCTTCCCCGGCGGTGCAGTGGGAGGGGCACCGTGTGGAACGCGTGCTCGGCGACGATGAGTTCGAGCCAGTCCCGTACGGACGCGCCCGGCCGGACCGGCCGGTCCGGTGGCAACCGGAGCCGTACCGCCTCGCCGTTCGACCATGGGCCCGCGCCAGTCGGACTCCTCGACGTGCACCCGGGAGTGCAGCGGGGCGCCCCCGTCGTCCAGGGCGTGCAGCCGGTGCCAGCGGGTCAGGTGGATCAGGCGGTCCACGGCGTCCGCCGCGTCGCCGGGGTCCCCGAGCGGCAGGCCGGGGAGCTCGACGGTCCCGTCCCGGCGGAGCACGTCGGCGCGTCCGTCCCGGACGGCGAGGCGGAACCGGATCGGCGCTCCGGCTGCCGGAGGTCCGCCGCCGGGCCGGGACGCAGCAGCGGGGTGGCGCGGAGCGGTCGCGTACGGCGCCGGGCGCCAGCGGGGCGTATGGACCCGGCCACCCGCCGTCAAGGTCCCGTTACCGAGTGGTCGGGGGCGCTCGGAATCGGGGATAGCTTCGGGTGTCACGTCCCGGGCCGCATCATCGCGCTCCGGAACGTCAACCGCCGTTCGTGGCACCCTGGGAGGGCCCATGTGTTTGTTCCTGTACGACGACGACCCCGAGCCCGAGGAACGGCCCCCGGCCAGGCCCCTGTACGTGCCGGCCCGGCCGGGAGCGACGGGGATCGTGGTCCGGCTGTTCCGCACCCCGCTGGGAGCCCGTACCGCCGTCGGCTTCACCGCTCCGGGCCGGCTGGCGGCCACGCTCGGTGCGGAACAGACCTGGATCCGGCTGTCCGGTGCCGCGCTCCGGGCGATGGCCGAACCGCTCGGGGCGTCGCTGCTGACCGTCGACCCGACGTTCACCGCCCCCGCGGCGGCGCCGGTGCCCGAGCCTGAGCCGGTGCCCGTCGGGGAGCCGCTTCCGAGCGCCACCGGCACCCGGAGCGCGGCCGTGGTCGTGGTCGCGCCCGTGGCCGGGACCGCTTGATGGGCCGGCCCGCCGTGACGGTCGCCGCTCCCCCCGGGCCGCGGCCCGGCGGAGGGGACCTGTCCGTGTGGCCGGCGTCCACGACCGGGCTCCCCGGCGGAGACCTGGCAGTCGGCGGGGTGTCGCTGGCCGGGCTGGCCGACCGCTTCGGGACACCGGTCCGCGTGCTGGACGAGGCCGAGGTGCGCGGGCGCTGCCGGACGTACCGGGACGCCTTCCCCGACGCGGACGTGCTGTACGGCGCCCATGCGTTCCCCCACCCCACGATGGTGCGCTGGGTGCGGGAGGAGGGGCTCGGCCTCGGCGTGTGCTCGGCGGGAGAGCTGGAACGGGCGGTCACCGCCGGGTTCCCGGCCGAGCGCACCGTGCTGCACGGCAGCGCCGGATCGTCCCGCGACCTGGAGGCGGTGCTGCGGCTCGGCGTGGGGCGGATCGTCATCGACGGCCCGTCCGGGATCGCCCGGATCGCGGACGCCGTGGGTCCGGGGGGCCGGCAGAAGGTCATGGTGCGTGTGGTGCCGGGCATTTCGGCCGGCGGCCACGACACGTTCCTCACCGGCGCGGACGACCGGAAGGCGGGGCTGTGCCTGGCGGACGGCTCCGCACAGCACGCGGTCGCCCGGATCCTGGGCCGGCCGCAGCTCGAACTCACCGGGCTGTACTGCCATCTCGGCTCGCAGATCACCGAGGTGAAGCCCTACCTGGTCGCCCTGCGCCGCATGGTGGGGCTGATGGCCCGCGTCCACGACGCGCACGGGGCCGCCCTGACCGAACTGGGGCTGGGCGGCGGGCACGGCATCGCCCACCGGCCCGGGGAGCCCGTCCTCGACCTCACCGCGCTGGCCCGCAGGCTGCGGGCCGGCCTGGCCGAGAGCTGCGCCGCCGCGGGGCTGGCCGTACCGCGTCTCGCCGTCGCACCGGGGCGGGCCGTCGCCGGTCCCGCGGGGGTCGCGCTGTACCGGGTGCTCGCCGTCGAGCGCACGGGCGGGAGGATCCTCGTCGCCGTGGACGGCGGCACGGGCGGCCTCCGCCCGGCGCCGTACGGAGCCCGGTACGCACCCCGCCTGATCGGCCGCCGCTCCGCGGCGGAGCCCCGCCCGGCCACGGTCGTCGGCCGGCACCGCGGGGCGGGCGACGACCTCGCGGCCGGCGCGGTACTGCCGGGCGACGTCCGGCCGGGCGACCTGCTCGGCGTACCGGTGACGGGCGCGTACCACCTCCCGGTGGACTCCGGTGACGGTCCGGCCGGCCGCCCGCCCGTCATCGCGGTCCACGCGGGCACGGCGACGCCGCTGTCGGAGGACGAGCCCTGCGGCCTGATCGCCGAAGTTCACCATCGCCCGCCGTCCCCCCGCCGCAAGAGCACGGCAGGTCTCGTGGCGGCCGATGGCTCGGAGGATGACAGCGGCCTCCCTCGTACGGGAGAGCCCGCCGTCCCGCTCTCGTTCCGCGGTGGCGTCAGGGTTCGCCGCGTGGGGTGATGAACCCGGTCCGGCAGCGCGTGACGGTGTGTGGCACGAGTGTCGGGCGGAGTGTGGCGCATCGCCCTGGTGCTCGGGCATCCGGCCGACTGCACCGACGCCGGCTCCGCGTCCTTCCGGACGATCGACGCGCAGGCGCAGGCGCACATGCGGACGCTCAGCGTGTTCTGCGAGCTCGCGGCCTCAGCCGCTCAGGTGGGCCAGGAGGAGGTTGGGGTCCTTCGCCGTGACGTACACGGCGCTCAGGACGTAGGCCGTGTCGCCGCGCAGGGCGATGGAGGTGGGGTTCTGCAGGCCGTCGGCCGCGGTCAGCACCGTGGTGTGGGAGCCGTCCGGCTGGACGAGCGCGACCTCGCCAGGACCGTTGAGGGCGGCCAGGATCTGGTCACCGCGGCCGGTGAAGGCGACGTCGTCGATCCCCGTCAGGCCGGTGGCCCGGGTCTGGACCGGGCCGGCGCTCCCGTCCCGGCGGATCGCGATGCGCAGGACGGTCCCCCGGTCGAGGTTGGTGACCCACAGGGCCCCGTTGCGGATCTTCAGCCCGTTGGCGCCGAGGAAACCGGTGGAGGCCAGTTCGGGGCCGGCCGACCAGGTACGGGCGGCGCCGCCGGTGGTGGGCACGCTCGCGATGGTGCCGAGGACGGAGTCGGTGACGTAGAGGGTGTGCGTCCGCGGGTCCAGGGCCAGGCCGTTGGGCAGGCCGGCCGCGGGCAGCGCGGCGATCCGCTGCGGTGTGCCGCCGGGACGCAGGCGCCACACTCCGGTCAGGTCGGCGGTGCCGGTGGCGTACAGGACGTACAGGGTGCCGTCCTGGGCGCGGACGATGCCGGTGGTGAGGGCGAAGCCGAGGACCGGGGTGTGAACGCCGCCGTCGGCGGGTGCGGGCAGGGTGGCCAGGATCCGGGTGGATCCCCCGGGGGTGGTGCGGGCGATCTGCCGGGCGGCGGCGAGGGTGACGTACGCGCTGCCGTCGGGGGCCACGGCGATGTTCTCGGGCGTCTGGCTCCGGGCCAGGTCGAAGTGCGCGGCGATGCGCACGCAGCTCAGCGGGGCGGAGACGGCCGACGCGACGCCGGGGCCGGCCGCGACGGCGACGGCGGCCGCGGTCAGTACGGCGGTGGTCGCAGCGGTCCTGGACAAGGCGGTCGTGAACATGGTTCCTCCAGGGTTTTCGGGCATGCGGCAGCGGTGCGCCGACGCGATGGGGAATGGGGGTACCCGGAGCGCGGTGCGCGCCCGGTCAGCCGGTCTCGGTGCGGGCCCCCGGCCGTGCCGGGGCGGGCCGGGGGGCGGCCTGCGGGTCGAGGTGGGCGAGCAGGGACAGGGCGGTGTGCGCGGGCGAGCCGGCCTCCGTGGTGGCGACCACGACGTTCTGGCCCGGTTCCTGGCTCAGGGTCTGCTGGGTGACGGTGAGCGGGCCGATCAGCGGATGCCGCATCGCATAGGTCGCGACGGCGCACGCCGTGACGCGGTGGTCGGCCCACATCGAGGCGAAGTCGGCGCTCTTCGCACTCAGTTCGCCCACCAGCGCGTGAAGCGCGGTGTCGTCCGGATGCCGGCCCGCCACCAGGCGCAGGTTCCCCACCACGGCCCTGGCCTTGGCCGGCCAGTCCGCGTACAGGTCGCGGGTGTGGGCGTCGAGGAACACCAGCCGGGCCATGTTGGGGCGTTGGGCCGGGCGGTCCGGGGCGTCCGGGTCCAGGTGGCCGGCGAACAGCGCGTGGCCCGGACGGTTCCAGGCCAGGACGTCGCTGCGGCGGCCGGTCACGATCGTCGGAACGTGGGCCAGCGCCGCCAGCAGTTGGCCGGTCGCCTCCGTCACCCGCTCCGGGGCGGGCCGCCGGGCCCGGCCCGAGCCGCCGCCGGTGCCCTCGGCGGTGGCCGGGGAGCGGGCCAGGTTGTGCAGGTACAGCCGCTCCGCCTCCTCCAGCCGCAGGGCCCGGGCGATCGCGTCCAGCACCTGCGGCGAGGCGTTGAGGGACTGTCCCTGTTCCAGCCGGGTGTAGTAGGAGACGCCGACACCCGCCAGCAGCGCCAGTTCCTCGCGCCGCAGGCCCGGCACGCGCCGCCGCTCCCCGTAGCGGGGTATGCCGACGTCCTCGGGTCCCAGCTGGGAGCGCCGCGTGCGCAGGAACTCTCCGAGCTGCGCTTTTCCGTTCATGGATCCGAGTATGGGCCGGTCCCGGCCGCGCAGCCTGACCCTGGCGTGGGTGGGCACCGGCGGGTCTGGCTCCCCTGCCGGGCGGGTGGTGACGTGGGAGTCGCCGACACGGCACCACACCACCCGCACCTCCAGGAGGACGCCTTGCGCGACACCACCACCAGCGAACACGACCTCTTCGAGGCTCTGGACGCGTCGGACTACGCCTTCACCCGCCGCGCCTGGGTCGATGCCCCGCCCGTCCGGGTCTACGGCCTGGTCAGCGACGTGTCCGCCATCGGCCGCTGGAGCCCCCACGCGAGCGGCGTCGCGTTCGACCGGGGCGCGGGGCCCTGGGCCGGGGCCTGGTTCAGCGGCCGCAACCACCGGGACGGCAAGCAGTGGACCACCCGCTCCCAGGTCGTACGGGCCGACCCCGGCGCCGTCTTCGCCTTCGTGGTCGGCGGCGCCGAGGGCGGCATCGTGCGGTGGAGCTGGACCTGCCGCCCCCGCGGACGCGGAACCGTCGTCGAGCAGTCCTGGCAACTCCTGCGCCTCGACCCCGTACTGGGCACCACCCGTGGCGATCTCGACGCCCTGCGCGCCACCATGGCGGACAGCGTGGAGAGCACCCTGCTCGCCCTCGCCCAGTGGATCGCGGAGGCGCCGGCCGGGTGAGCCGCCACTTCCCCGCCGGCGGAGCCGTTCCCGCCGAGGGGTTCGCGGTGCGGCCGGGCAGCTGAGCGGGCCCCGCCCGGCCCGGTTGCGCACGGATCCGACGGTCGGGGGAACCCGGCGGGCCCGCCGTCCGACTACTGCGATGGGGAGGGCGGGAATCCGCCCGGCCCACTCTGCTGCGGAGGATCGAGGAGCGTGTGATGGGCGGGCTGGATGTGCACATGCGGGAGGTGGCCTGCCGGCACGGCCGGGTGGAGGCCGTCGGCGACGTGGACCTGGAGATCGCCGCCGGTGAGCGCGTGGCGCTGACCGGGACCAACGGCTCGGGCAAGACCACCCTGCTGCGGGCGGTCCTCGGGCTGCACCGGCAGGTCACGGGTTCCATCCTGGTCGGCGGCCGGAGCACCCGCTCCCCCGCCGAGTGGGCCTGGCGGCGGCGGGCCTGCGCCTGGATCCCGCAGAAGCCGGCCGCCGGCCGGTTCCCCTTGCTCGGCGCCGAGTTGCTGGCCGGCAGCGGCGCCGCCGCGGACGCGACCGAGGCCGCGGACCGGCTCGGGGTGGGGGCGCTGACCGGGCGGCCCCTCCACACGCTCTCGGGCGGCCAGTTGCAGCGCATGTACCTGGCCCGGGCGATCGGGTGCGTGGCCGCCGGGGCGCAAGTGCTCCTGGCGGACGAGCCGACCGCCGCCCTCGACTTCGACGGCCAGTCGGAGGCCGCGGACGTCCTCACCTCCCTGCCGGTGACGCTGGTGGTGGTGACGCACGACCGCGTGATGGCCGCACGCTGCGACCGGGTCCTGGAGATGGCCGCGGGCCGGCTGCGGGAGGTGCGGTGACGCTCGCCACCGCCGACCTCGGTGAACTGCTCCGGCTGCTTCCCGTACAGCGGGCCGGGATCGCTCTGCTGCTGGCCGCGATCGGACTGCCCGTCATCGGGGTGGTCATCGTCGGTCTCGACATCATGCCGGTCCGGTTCGCGATGATGCACGTCGCGCTCCTGGGCATCGCGGTGGGCCTCCTGACCGGGCTCGACCCGATGCTGTGCGCGCTGGTGGCGTGCGCCCTCGCGGGCGCCGGTGTCGCGCCGCTCGCCCGCACGCCCGACGGGCTCTCGGGCGCGATGGGTCTGCTGATGAGCCTGGCGATCGCCGCGGCCCTCCTCCTGCTCGCCGTGTCGGGCGTCAACGCCTCCGGCGCGTTCGCGCTGCTCTGGGGGTCGATCCTGTCCGTGGGCACCCCCGACCTGGTGGTCCTGGGTCTGCTGGCCGTCCTCGTACCGGGTCTGTTCTGGTGGCGGCGGCGCGAGATCGGCCTGCTCCTGTACGACCGCGAGCTCGCGCTGTGTTCCGGCGTCCCGGTCCGGGCGCTGACCGCCGTGCTCCTGGTCCTGGTGGCCGTCGCGGTCGCCGGGGCGATCAAACTCACCGGGGCGCTGCTCGTCGACGCCCTGACCCTGCTGCCGGCCCTCGCCGCACGCCGTCTCGGCAGCTCGCTCACGTCCATCACCCTCTGGGCCGTCGGCATCGGCGTGGCGGTCAACCTGACCGGCTTCCTGCTGGCCCTGTGGCTGGACTGGCCCCCCGGGCCGGTCCTCGTCCTGACGGCGGGGGCCCTGGTCCTCGCCGTCCATCTCGTCCCCGAACGGAGAACCAGCTCATGGCGCGCACCGGTGTCCGCATCCCTTCCCTCCTCGCACTGAGTGCGGCCCTCTTCCTGACCGCGGCCTGCGGTGGTGGCACCGCCTCCGACGCCGCTTCCGGCACGGCGTCCGGCGGCCCGGCCGCGAGCGGGGGCGCGGCGAAGAAGGACAGGCCCGTGGTGGTCGTCACGACGACCTGGGAGGGCGCCTTCGCCAGGGCCGCGGGCGCCGAGGACGTCACGGTGATCGTGCCGCAGTCCGTGCGGCACGCCCCCGACTACGATCCGAAGCCCTCGGACCTCGCCGCCGTCGCGAAGGCCGACTTCGTGCTGTACGCGCCCTTCGAGCCGTACGCCGCCAAGATCAAGGAGGCGGCGGGCTCCAGGGCCGAGCTGGTCGAGGTGAACCTCGACAACGATCCCGACAAGGTGAACGCCGAGGTCGCCAAGCTGGGCGCGCTGTTCGGGACCGAGGAGGCCGCCGCCCGGTGGAAGACCGGCTTCGACACCGAGTACGCGAAGCTGAACACGGAGCTGCGGGCCGCCTGGCCGGGCGGCACGGCCCCCTCCGTCGTGACGCAGGTGTTCACCGCGTGGGCGGCGAAGCTGGCGGGCGCCACCACCGTGGGGACGTTCGGGCCCGAGGCCGTGACCCCGGCGCAGCTCGCCGCGCTCTCGGCGAAGAAGCCCGCCCTCGTGCTGGACAACGCGCACATGTCGACCGGTACGGTGCTGCCCGACTCGGGTGCCCGGCAGCTGAAGATCGTGAACTACCCGGGTGACGACCTCGACCTGCTGCCCGTCTACCGCAACGCGGCGGCTGAGCTGAAGAAGGGCGCGGCCGCTCCCTGACCGTTCCGCGCCCGGCGGAAGGTGTCCGCGAGGTGCGAGGGGCCCGCGAGGTGCGAGGGGCCCGGCGGCATCGTGCCGCCGGGCCCCTTCGTCATCCGGCCTGGGCGAGCGGGGTGTCGGCCGCCGCGCCGGTTCCCGGCCGCCCGGGGGCCGCGGCGAGGCGCTCGCGCAGGGCCGCCCGGTCCGGCTTGCCGGCCGCCGTCAGCGGCAGTTCACCGAGGACGAGGAGCCGCTCGGGGTGCTTGCGCCGTTCCAGACCGCGCCCCTCCAGGTGGGCGCCGAGGGACGCGAGGGTCGGGGGCCGGGAGCCCCGGGCCACGACGCAGGCCGCGAGCCGCTCCCCCATCAGCGGGTCGGGAACGCCGACGCAGACGACGTCGCGGACCTGGGGGTGCGCGGTGAGTTCGCGCTCCACCTCGGCGGGACTGATGTTGGCGCCGCCCCGGATGACGACGTCCTTGAGGCGGCCGACGACGTGCAGGACGCTGCCGGCGTCGAGGTAGCCGAGGTCCCCGGTGCGGACCCAGCCGTCGGGCGTCCGATAGCGGGCGTCGAGCTCGGGGGCGCCGACGTAGCACAGCGGGGTCATGGGGCCGCGCGAGACGATCTCGCCGATGTCCCCGTCGGGCAGCGGCTCGTGGGTGTCGGGGTCGGCGATGCGGATCTCGGCGACCCGCGGGTCGGGGTGGCCGGCGACGACGCCCGAACCGTCGGTGGGTGGCACGGTGTTGCCCAGTCCGGTGTGGCAGTTGACGCCGTCGGCGGACCCGTAGAGGTTCACCACCGGGCACCCGAACGCCTCGGCCGCCGCGGCGGCCGTGGTCTCGTCGAGCGGCGCCCCGCCGAGGACCAGGGCGGTGGGCGCGGGCAGGTCCTCGCGGGTCTCCTCCAGGCGTTCGAGGATCATGCGGACCATGGTGGGCACGCCGAGGACGTGCGTCGGCTCGTGCGCGCGCACCGCCGCGACCGCCGCCTCGGGCGTGAAGTGGTCGAGCAGGACGAGGGTGCCGCCGTGCCGGGCCAGGGTGACGGCGGTTCCGTTGGAGCCGAAGGCCGAGGCCAGCGGTACGAGGAACAGGCAGCGCGGCGGGGTCCGGTCGGGCATGAGCGACGCGAGGAAGTTGCCGCGTCCCCCGGCCAGCGCGTTGTGCGAGTACGCGATCATCTTCGGTTCGGCCTCGGAGCCTGACGAGACCAGGATCCGGGCCGCGCTGTCGGGATCGGGCCTGGCGGGGGCGAATCCGCCCGGGTCCCGGCGCATGAGGTCCGCCATCGGAACCGCACCTTCGGGGGCGCCTCCCGGACCGGCGGCGATGACGTGGCGCAGGACCGGCAGGGTCGTCGCGAGGGTCAGCAGGTCGGCGGCGTGCCGGAAGCCGCGGTGTTCGGTCGCGGCGATGACGGCGACGGCCCCGGACCGGCGCAGCAGGCATGCGGCCTCCAGCGTGCCCCGGCCGACGGGGAAGGGGAGCGCGACGGCGCCGAGGGCGGCCAGTGCCAGGTCGGCGATGACCGCGCCGCGGTGGTTGGGGAGTTGTACGCCGACCACGTCGCCCGGGCCGATCCCGAGGTCCCTGAGGCCCGCGGCGAGACATCGCGCCTTGCGGTCCAGCGCGGTGTAGCAGAGGGAGCCCTTGGCGTCGATGACGGCGGTGCGGTGCAGGTCGGAGATCTGGCGGGCCCGGAAGAGGCTGTAGAGGTCGAGGTCGGGGCAGGTGCCGTCGGCCACCCAGGACCGGCGGAGTTCGGCGGGCAGCAGGTCGCGCAGTTCGAGCCGGTGGGCGGTCATGTGAAGCTCCAGGGGTCGGGGACCGCGGGGGCGCCGTGCGCGTCGCGGCTGATCGAGCCGGCGAACCGCGGATCGTGGCGCAGGCCCGCGAGGTCGGTGGTGACGGCGGTGGCCGTCAGCCCGTGGTCGTGCAGTTGGGTGAGGGCTTCGGTGGTGCTGAGCTCGCGCAGGTCGTAGGCGGCCGCGGCGGCGGCGCTCGTGTCGGCGGGGGCGATCCAGCCGTCGGCCGTCCTGAGCGGATGCCGGAACCCGGCCGGCCGGCGGGGGTTCTCGCCGCGCGCCGCCCGGCGCAGGGCGGGTGCGGTCAGCGTGTCGGCGGCCCCGAGCAGGGAGGAGTCCACGCGTACGCCCTGGCCGGTGCGTTCGCGCAGGAGGAGTCCGGCGAGGACGGCTTCGGCGCCGTGCAGGCCGCCGAGCACGTCGAGGAGCGTCATCAGCGAGGGGGCCGGGGCCTCGCCGTCCGGGCGGACGGCCTCACCGACACCGGTGCGGGCCTGGACCATGAAGTCCGTTCCCATGGGAGCGTCGGGAAGGCGGCCGGCCCAGCCGCTGGTGTACGCGTAGACCAGCGCGGGGTTGACCCGGGCGAGGTCGTGGGCGTCCAGGCCGAGTTCGGCGGCCTTGCCCGGCGCCCAGTTGTGCAGGAAGACGTCGGCCCGCGCGGCCATCTCCCGCAGCCGGTTCCGGTCGCGCCCGGACTTGATGTCGATCTCCACGGCCCGCTTGCCCCGGTTGAGGGCGAGCCAGCGTGCGGAGGTACCGGAGCAGGTGGGCGGCATGCCCCGGAGCGGGTCGCCGCCCGGCGGTTCGACGCGGATGACGTCGGCCCCGAGGAGTCCCAGGAGGTGGGCGGCGAGTGGGGCCTGGATGCGCCGGCCGGCCTCCAGCACCGTCAGGCCGGCCAGCGGCCCGCAGGGGCCGGGCCGGGCTCCCGTACCCGTCGCACGGGGAACCGCGGTGCCGGGGCCGAGGGGCTCCAGCGACCAGGGTGCCCGGCCGTCGTCCTCCCCGGCGCGCTCCGCGAGGGTCCGCACGGAGCACACCTGGGCGCCGGCGAGGGCCGCGGCGCTGCTGATCCGCGCCATCGGGTGGGACCGGGTCACGGTGTGCAGGACGGCGGGGAAGGGGGCGCAGGCGGTGGCGTACCGGAACTGGAACGGGCGCCAGCCGGCCCGCAGCGCCTCGGGGGGCGCCTCCAGGGCCCGCCAGAAGGCGGCCCAGGCGGCCGGGTCGAGGGTCTCCAACTCGAAGAGGACGCCGTCGGCGGAGGTGAAGGGCGGTCCGCCGGCGGCGACTGCGGCGGCCTCCCCCTCGTCGGCTCCGGCGGCTGCGAGGTACTGGGACACGGCGAGCAGGCCGGCCCGGTCCGCGCCGGTGGCGACCGTGGCGGCTGCGCCGCCCCGGGCCTGTCCCACCAGCCCCGCGAGCAGCCCCTGCACCGTCAGGACGGCGGTGGCCGTCGCCGCGTAGTCCGCGGCCAGGCCGCGCGGGCCGCCGTCCCGGCGGCCGTGCACGGCCATGACGCCGGTGGCGGCCTGCACGGTGGCCTCGTCGACGAGACCGGTCCCCGCGCGGCCCCAGGCGGCGGTCGCGCGGGCCGGTGCGAAGTCGCCGCCGGTGAGCGTGGCGGCGGCTTCGGGGCCGTCCCCCGGGCCCGACTGGTCCGTTCGAGCGCCGAGCAGGCGCAGGCGGCCCGCGACGACGTCCGCGATCTGAGGTGGCCCCGAGGTGTCGAAGCGCAGTGTGTCGAGCGGCCGGACCGTCTGCGTGGTGGCTGGTGACGCCATGCCTCTCCTCTCCTGGCGCGGCGGTGGCCGTCGCCCGGGTCTCGCGGAACTCGGGAACCCGGGCGCGTCCGCGCCCGACCAGTTCCACGGACAGACAGTCGGGCAGCCGTTCGCACGGGTTCCCGGGAACGAGGAGAAAACAGTGAGCGACGCGGCAGACCCCCGCCCAACAGGTGTGGCGCGGACCGGAGTTCCGCTGGCGGAGGTGAGGGAGCGGATCGCCCGGTTCGTCGCGGACCGGGTGGTCCCCCGCGAGGAGGTGCTGGACGCCGGTGGGGCGGCCGCCGCCGCCGTACGGACCGCCCTGCGCGGCGAGGCCCGGGCGGAGGGGCTGTGGGCGCTGCCGCTCCCCGCCGAACTCGGCGGTGGCGGGCTGGACTTCCGGGCGTACGCCGCGCTGGCCGAGGCGGAGGGCGCCAGCGACTACGGCCCCGCCGCGCTGGGCTCCGCGCCGCTGCTGGACGTCACGATGCTGGCCCGCCACGGGAGTCCGGGGGTGCGGGCCTACCTGGAGCCCCTCGTCTCGGGGGAGCTGCGCGCCTGTTACGCCATGACCGAGCCGGACGTCCCCGGTACGGACCCGTTCCTGACCGCGACCCGGGCCGAGCCCCGGCCGGACGGTGGTTGGCGCGTCACCGGCCGCAAGTGGTTCACCTCCGGCGCCGCCGACGCCGGCCTGGTGACCGTCATGGCCCGCACCGCCGGGACCCCCGGTGACCGGCACGGGCTCTCCCTGCTGGTCGTGCCCACCCGGTCCCCCGGTTTCCGGGTGGTCCGGGAACTGCCCGTGTTCGGCGCCGCGGGCCAGTACGAGATCGAGCTCGACCGGGTCCACGTACCCGCCGACCACCTCCTCGGCGCGCCCGGTGACGCCCTGGGCATCGCGGGCGCCCGGCTGGAGCTCGGCCGTACCCTGCGCTGCCTGCGCTGGCTGGGCCAAGCCCAGCGCGCCTTCGACCTCATGTGCGGGCGGGCCGCGACCCGGCACGGCTCCCGCGGGCCGCTCGCCGACCACCAGCTGGTCCAGCAGCACGTCTTCGACGCCCTGCTCGCGCTGCGCACCACCCGCCCCCTGGTCCACGAAGCGGTCGCCCTGGTCGCGTCCGGGCAGGACGCCCGGACCGAGGTCGGGCTCGCGAAGGTCGCGGCGGCGCGCATGCTCCAGCAGGTCGCCGACTCGGCGATCCAGGTGTACGGCGCCGCCGGGCTGGGCCCGGACACTCCGCTGCCCGCGCTCTTCCGCGGCGGGCGGGCGGCCCGGATCCTCGACGGGCCCGACGAGCTCCACGTCACCTCCGTGGCCCGCCGCGTCCTGCGCGGCCATGGCGGCGGGACCTCCCCGCGGCCGTGACCGGACCCGCTACACGAGAGCCAGGTCGACGCCGCCGACGAGCGCGGCCAGCCCGAGCGCCAGGAAGAAGTCGCCCCAGACGAGTTCGTGCCGGACCGCGAGGCCCTTCCCCGCGTCGTAGCACCCGTCCAGCAGCATCCCGGCCGGGCGGCCGGGCCCCCGGCCGGTGAGGTGGGCGTCCGCGAGGTGCCGCAGGACCGCCTCCCCCCGGGCCGCGCACACCGCGGCCCGGGGTCCGGGCACCCGGGCGAGTTTCAGCAGGGCGACCGCGGTGATCGCGGCGGCGGAGGTGTCGGGCGGGCCGCCCGGCCGGGAGGAGTCCGCCGGCGGGACGGCCCGCCCGGCCAGGACTCCCGGCTCCGCGAGCAACTGCCCGGCGGCCGCGTCGAGCCGGGCGGCCGCGCCGGCGCTGACGGCGGGGCGGAGCAGGGCGTCGGCGACCGCCAGGAGCAGCCAGGCCCGGCCCCGGCTCCAGCCCGGCGCCGGTTCCTCGCAGGGCTGCCATCCCGTGGCGGAGTCGAAGCTCCAGGCGGGGTGAGGGCGGGCGGGCGGGGGCGGGGGGCCGGTGCGGCCGCCGTCGCGGTCGGGGTCATGGCCGCCGTCGTATCCGCGGTGTTGACCGCCGTCGTATCCGCGGTGTTGGCCGGCGGCGTGTTCACGGTCACGGCCGCCGGCGCCGTTCGGGTCGGCTGCGCCGAGGCACAGGTCGAGGTGCCGGTGCAGGTGCGCGGCGGCCGCGGCCGCTCCCCGCGGCCCGGCTCCGGCCAGGAGCGGCACCGTGCCCGGTACGCCGTCCGCGCGGGCCAGCAGGCGCGGCCCGCCGAGGGCGCCGCCCCAGGGCAGCAGGCCGAGTTCGGGGTCGTAGGCAGCCAGGCAGGCGCGGGCGGCCCGTTTCCGGAGCGCGGCGGCCCGCCCGTCGGACCCGGCGGGGGCGGTCCCGTACCAGAAGATCAGCCCGCGGGTGGCGGTGTCGGCCTCCGCCCACGGGACGAGCCGGGCCGTCCACGCGGCGGCGGTCCGCCGGTCCGCCCAGTCCTCGGTGTACCGCGCCCGCAGCCACAGCAACCCGGTCCAGAAGCCGCCGGTCCACGAGCCCCGGCCGGTCGTCGTCCAGCGCCCGTCCTCCGGGTCCGCGTACAGCGGGAACCGGGTGCCGACGGCCGCCTCGGTGACCGCGACGCGCGCGAGGACGGCCGCGAGCGCGCCGTCGGCCCAATGCGCCGCGGGCGCCGGTGCCGCACTCACGCCGGCACTCCGCGGTGGTCCCGTACGGCCCAGAGGAACGCGACGGCGCCCGCCGCCGCGAACTCGGCGGCCACGAGGATCCACCCGGGCCCGTACCTCCCGCTCTGCGCGAGCAGGCCGAACAGGGGTGGTCCCAGGGCGAATCCGGCGAAGAACCCGGCCGCGACGAGGGCCGAGTCCTGTCCGGCCCGGCCGGCCGCCGCACGCTGCACGACCAGCACCATCGAGACGGCGTTCCCGGACACGGCGAACACCCCGACGGCGGCCGCCCCCGTCCACACCAGCTGGCTCGTGGACACGGCGGCCGCGAGCAGCAGCGCCGCCCCGAGCGCGCCGCACGCCAGCCAGCCCGGCAGCCATTCGGCGCGTCCGGGCCGGGCCGCCTTCGACCAGCCCACCCGGCCGACGATTCCCGCCACGCCCAGGACCGCCACCAGGACCCCGGCGGTCGTCGGCCCCATCCCCAGCCGGCGGACACCGAAGAGGGCCAGGTAGGTGTTCACCGAGGCGATCCCGGCGCCGAGGAACAGCGAGAAGACCGCCAGCCAGGCCACCATCCCCCGCGGGACGAGCGACGCGGGCGGGCCGGCCGGCGGCGCCGGGGCGTCGGCCGGGAGCGCGCGCAGCGCCCACAGCCCCGCCAGGAGCGCCCCGCCGGACGCCGTCCACACCGCGCCCCGCCAGCCGATCCCGCCCGCGAGCAGCACGAGCGGCAGCCCGGCCACGAACGCGCCCAGTTGCACCCCGGACTGTTTCAGTCCCGTCACGGCGCCCCGCCGGGCGGGCGGGACGCCGGCCAGGACCGCTGTGTTGGTGGCCGGGTTGGCCAGCGCCTGCGGTACGCCGCCCAGCGCGACCGCGGCGAGCACGAGACCGGTTCCCGGCGCGGCCCCGATCAGGGCCAGGGCCGTGGCGGACACCAGCAGCAGGGCCACCAGCGAGCGGCGCGGCCCGATCCGGTCCACGATGCGGCCGCCTGCCGGGGACAGGACGGCTGCGGTCCCGAAGCCCAGGGTGGTCGTCAGCCCGAGCACGGCGGGCGTCATCCCCAACGCGTCCACCACGCGCGGGCCCAGCGCGCCGAGGACGAACAGCTGCAGCATCGAGAACGCCATGGCGCTGGTGAGCAGCGCGGTCAGCTGACGGGTGGGCCGGTCCCCGGCCCCCGGCGGCGCGGCGGTCGCCGCCGCCCCTTCTGTCGCCACGGAGATCTCCCGTCACCAGTTGTCGAACACGGCCGTGAAGGGGGTCGGTTGGGGGCCCGGGCGAGTTCCCTCCGCGCGTTGTGCGCTGTGCCACATCGCGGGAACGGCCCCTCCCCACTCCTCGGCCTGCCCTACGCCGAGGCCGCCACCACCATCGGCTACCCCATCGACACCGTCCGCTCCCGCGTAGCCCGCGCCCGCACCACCCTCATCACCGACACCACACCCACCACCCCAACCGGACGGGCCCGGGAGCGGCGCTCGCGGCGCCGGCCGCCTGATCCCCCGGGTGTGACGCGGGCGGGGGACCGGCGGGCGGCCCGGACGGTTCGGCCCCCGTTCCGCCGTACCGCAGCGGTGGGTTCAGGGTGTACGGGCGAGCAGAGCGGCGAGCAGGCGTTCGCCCTCGGGCCACGGTCCGTAACCGGCGTCGGGGTTCAGATGCCCGGCCTCGCCGGCGTCCGTGAACCCGCAGCCCCACGCCGCGGCGAACTCCGACGCCCGCTCGCCGGTCATCCACGGGTCGTTCCGGCTGCCGACCACGAGGGCGGGGAACGGCAGGGGCGCCCTCGGCACGGGCCGGAAGCCGAAGAGTTCGGGCTGGTCGGCCCGGTCGACGTCCGGAGGCGCGACCAGCAGCGCGGCCCGGACGGACGCCGCGGGCGTACGGGCGGCCCAGTGCACGACGGTGGTGCAGCCCAGGCTGTGGGCGACGATCACCGGCGGCTCGGGGCACGCGGCAACGGCCTTGTCCAGCGCGGCGACCCAGCGGTCGGGGTCGGGCCGGTCCCAGTCGTCCTGCCGGACGCGCACGCGGTCGGGGCCCGCCGCCTCCCAGAGCGACTGCCAGTGGTCCGGGCCCGAGTTTCCCCAGCCGGGGACGATCAATGTGGTCATGGGGCGATTCTGGCACCGGCCCGTCCGGCCCGTGGCGCCTGGTCCGGGCGGGTGCCGGCCCCCTGCTCACGGGGGCGCCGACGGCCCCCGCCCCCGCCCGTGGCGACATCCACCTGGGTGGCGTCCACGCCGGCGGCGCACCCGTCGGCGGCTGCTGCGGCCCCGGCCCGCTCCGGACGGGTCGGCTGCCTGGTGGCGGTCGGCCTCGCCGCGGCCGTGGTCGGCGGCTTCGTGCTGTTCGGGACGGACGACTAACGACATCGGCACCGACGCCGCTGACCACCCCCGTCGCCAGGGCCCACCGCCCCGGTCCGGCGGCTCGATACCGCCCTCGCCGTATCGGCCCCGCCGGCGGCGCGCACCGGCCGAGGCGCCCGGTCAGGCGCGGCCGCTCTCCGGGGGGACGCCCGGGGTCGGGGGGTAGCCGGGGCGGGCCGGTATGCGGGGCAGGGCGGCCGGGGGCGCCGAGGGCGGTGGCGGGAGCGGCGGGAGGGCCGGCTCGTACAGCCAGGCCGTGAGCAGCTCGTCCAGCGGCTCGGCCGCGTAGCGGGACGCGTGGGCGGCGAAGCCCGCGGTGGTCACCACGCCGTGCCGGTGCACGGTCGCCCATTCGCGGAGCATGCGGAAGAACGTCTCGTCGCCCAGGGCGCAGCGGATCGCGTGCACCGTCAGACCGCCGCGCTGGTAGAGCCGGTCGTCGAACATCAGCTTGCGGCCCGGGTCGGCCAGCCGCAGGTCCTGCGGGTGGAGGGACAACAGCCGGTGCGCGGTGGCCGCGAGCTCGTGCGCCGTGCGGCTGCCCGAGCGCTCCGACCAGAGCCACTCCGCGTACTTCGCGAACCCCTCGTTCAGCCAGATGTGCCGCCAGTCGGCGATGGTCACGCTGTTGCCGAACCACTGGTGCGCGAGCTCGTGGGCGATCAGGCGCTCCGAGCCGCGGACGCCGTCCACGTGGTTGGTGCCGAACAGGGAGAGCCCCTGGGCCTCGACGGGGACGTCCAGTTCCTCGTCCGCGACGACGACCGCGTACTCCCCGAAGGGGTAGGGGCCGAAGATCTCCTCGAACAGTCGCATCATGGCGGGCTGTCGGGCGAAGTCGCGGGAGAAGCGGGCCAGCAGGTGCGCCGGCACGTGGGCGCTCTGCGGGACGCCGCCGAGGCCCGGGTCGCCGAGCAGCACCGTCTGGTACATGCCGATGGACAGGCCCACCAGGTAGCTGGAGGTCGGCGCGGGCTGCTCGTACACCCAGGTGGTCGTGCTGGCCCGCGTCGTCCGGGTGAGCAGCCGGCCGCCCGCCACCACGGTGTAGGGCGACGGCGTGTTGATCGAGATCTGGTACGAGGCCTTGTCCGCGGGCCGGTCGTTGCACGGGTACCACGAGGGCGCGCCGACGGGCTGGCTGGCCACCAGCGCGCCGTCGGTGAGTTCCTCCCAGCCGATGCCGCCCCACGGGCTGCGCACGGGCTTGGGGTTCCCGGCCCACTGCACCTCGACGGTGAAGGCGGCGCCGGCGGGCAGCGGCTTGGCGGGCCGGATGCGGAGCTTGCCGCCCCGGTGGGCGTAGTGCGGGGCGCGGCCGTTCACCAAGACCCGGCCGACGCGGAACTCCGCCAGGTTCAGGTGGAACTCGATGAGCGGCGCCCGCCCGGCGATGGCGCTGAGCCGGGCCGTGCCGGCCAGCCGGTTGGGGCCGGGGCGGTACTCCAGAGCGAGTTCGTACCGGTGCACGCGGTAACGGGGGTCGCCGTTGGCCGGAAAATACGGGTCCGATACCGCTGTCTTCTGGCCGCTCACTGCCGCTTCCGCTCCCTGCGCTGTGCTCGTACGACGTGCCGGTGTGCCTTGGTCGCCGCTGCCGTGACCGGCCCCGGCCGACCGCCCGGGAGCGGGGCCCGGACCGTACCGGAACGGGTCCGGGACCACCCCGGGGCCGCCGTTCAGGACCGCCACGCCTCGATCGGATTGCCCAGCCAGCGGCTGTCGGCGGGGACGGATTCCCCGGCCATCACGAGAGACGCGGGACCCAGGGTGCTGCGGGCCCCGATCGTACTCCCGGGCAGGACGATTCCGCCCGGGCCCAGGGTGGCGCCCTCGCGGAGGACCACAGTATCCGTCCTCAAGATCCGGTCGTGGAAGAGGTGCGTCTGGAGCACGCACCCGCGGTTCACGCTGACCGCGTCGCCCAGCTCCACCAGGTCCGTCTCGGGCAGCCAGTAGCTCTCGCACCAGACGCCCCGGCCGATGCGGGCGCCGAGCCCGCGCAGCCACAGGGACAGCAGCGGCGTCCCGGGGACCGCTCCGACCAGCCACGGCACGGCGAGTACCTCGACGAAGGTGTCGGCCAGCTCGTTGCGCCACACGAAGCCGCTCCACAGCGGGTGCTCCCCGGCCCGGTGCCGGCCCACCAGCAGCCACTTCGCCGCGACCGCGACCCCGCACGCGACGAGGCCGGCGGCCAGCAGGGCCGCCCCGGACAGCAGCGCGGCGCCGCCGATCCCCGGGCCGGCCGTGATCAGCGCGCAGAGCCCCGCGGCGGTCAGGACGGCCAGTGCGGCCGAGCAGAAGACCGGGACGATCCGGCACAGCTCCACCAGGCCGCGCGCCCACAGCAGCCGCGCGGGCGGGTCGTACGTACGGCTCTGGTCGGAGTCCGCGGCGGAGCGCGGCAGCCGCACCGGCGGCAGGCCCAGGTACGAGCTGCCCTTCTTGGCCTTCTTCGGGGTCGCGGACAGGACGCCGACCAGCCCGCCGTCGGGCACGCTCCGGCCCGGCGCGGTCATCCCGGAGTTGCCGAGGAACGCGCGGCGGCCGATCTCGGAGTGCCCGATCCGCATCCAGCCGCCGCCCAGTTCGTAGGGGGCGGTCAGGGTGTCGTCGGCGAGGAACGCCCCCTCGCCGACGGTGGTGAGGCTCGGCAGCGCGAGCACGGTGGACACCTCAGCGCCCCGGCCGATCTTCATGCCGAGCAGCCGGAGCCACACCGGGGTGATCAGACCGGCGTACAGCGGGAACAGCGTCTCCCGGGACAGGTCCATCAGCTGGGTGACCGTCCAGGCCTGCCAGCCGATCCGGCTGTGCGTGGGGTGGCTCCCCGTCCGCAGCCCGAGGCTGAGCAGCCGTACGAAGACCAGCAGCAGCAGCGCGTACGCCAGCCCGAAGGCGAGCGCACCGGGCACGACGGCGAGCAGCGCCCCCCGCAGCGCCGCGCCGAGCTCCGCACCGGCGGGCACGAACCGGCTCAGCACGAGCAGGGCGGGCAGGGCGGCGAGGACGGGAAGGGAGGTGAGGCAGAAGCCCGTCGCCCCGTACACGGCGCGCCAGTGGAGCGGCCGCGGGGGCCGTCCGTCGGGCCAGTTGTGCTTGGCCTTGCCGAGCTTCCCGGCGGGCGCCCCCGCCCAGCGCTGGCCGGTCGGCACCTGCCCGACGACGGCCGAGCCGGGGGCCACCTCGGCCCGCTTGCCGACGCGCGCGCCGGGGAAGAGGATGCTGCGGGTGCCGACCACCGCGCCGACGCCGACCTTGACGGGGCCGATCACGAGCCGGTCGCCGTCGAGCCAGTGCCCGGAGAGGTCCACCTCGGACTCCACCGCGCAGCCGCGGCCGAGCTTGAGCATGCCGGTGACCGGCGGCAGCGAGTGCAGGTCCACCTCGGGGCCCACCTTGGCGCCGAGGGCGCGGGCATAGCGCTCCAGCCAGGAGCCGGTGAGGGAGGTCGCGCGGACGCACTCGGCCAGCCGCTCGGCCGTCCACAGCCGCAGGTGGACGCTTCCGCCGCGCGGGTGGCGCCCGGCCGTGACCCCGCGCAGCAGCAGGCGGGCGCCGCCGGCCGCGATCGCGAGCCGCCCGGGCGGGCTGTACAGCAGCGCGGCGCCGGCGGCCACCAGCCACCAGGAGGCGGCCGGCGCCCAGGGGTAGGCCCCGAACGCGTGCAGGACGTTGCCGAGGGCCAGCAGCGCCACGGTCCAGCGCAGGCCGACCAGGGTGTACAGCGGGAGCAGCAGGAGCGACTGCACCACCTGGGACCGCAGCGGTACGGGCCCGACGGTCCGGGCGGCGCCGTCGTCCTGTACGGACTTCTCCAGCCGCCGGGCCAGCTTGCGCAGGGTGGGCTGCTGGTAGATGTCGAGGACGGCCGCGCTCGGGTAGCGGGTCCGCAGTCGGGTGGTGAGCTGGGCGGCGGCGAGGCTGCTGCCGCCGATGGCGAAGAAGTCGTCGGCGGGGCCGGAGACGGCCACACCGAGGGTTTCGCTCCACTGCTCGGCGAGCCAGGCCTCGGTGCCGTACAGCTGCTCGGTGGGGCCGGTGGTCTCCAGGTCGGGCAGCGGCCAGGGCAGCGCGTCCCGGTCCACCTTGCCGGAGGTGCGGGTCGGCAGTTCGGCGACCGGGGCCAGCAGCGGCACGAGGGCCGCGGGCAGTTCTGCGCGCAGGCGCGTCACGGCCGCCGCGTGGTCCCAGCCCTCCTGGGTGACGAGGTAGCCGACGAGCAGCTGGTTGCCGCTGCGCGCCGTACGGACGGCGGCCGCCGCGCCGGCGACGCCGGGCAGGGACTGCAGGGCGGCGTCGACCTCGCCCAGTTCGATCCGGCGGCCGCCGAGCTTGATCTGCTCGTCGCCGCGGCCGAGGAAGACCAGCCCCTCGGGTTCCGCGCGGACCAGGTCGCCGCTGCGGTAGGCGCGCTCCCAGCCGAGGGATTCCAGCGGGGCGTACTTCTCGGCGTCCTTGGCGGGGTCGAGGTAGCGGGCGAGGCCGACGCCGCCGATCACGAGCTGGCCGCTGCCGCCCATGGGCACCGGTTCGCCGGACTCGTCGACCACGGCCAGCTCCCAGCCGTTCAGCGGGAGGCCGATCCTGATCGGTTCCTCCCCGGTCAGGAGAGAGGCGCAGGCGACGACGGTGGCCTCGGTGGGGCCGTACGTGTTCCAGACCTCGCGGCCCTCGGTGACCAGGCGCTGGGTCAGCTCGGGCGGGCAGGCCTCGCCGCCGAAGATCAGCAGCCGGACCTCGCCCAGGTCCTCGGGCTCCCACAGCGCGGCCAGGGTCGGCACGGTGGAGACCACGGTGATCTCCTGGTCCACCAGCCAGGGGCCGAGGTCGGCGCCGCTGCGCACCTGCGAACGGGGTACGGGCACGAGGCAGGCGCCGTGGCGCCAGGCCAGCCACATCTCCTCGCAGGAGGCGTCGAAGGCGACGGAGAGGCCCGCCATGACCCGGTCGCCGGGGCCGATCGGCTCCTCGGCGAGGAACAGGGCGGCTTCGGCGTCCACGAAGGCGGCGGCGCTGCGGTGGCTGACGGCGACGCCCTTGGGCTTGCCCGTGGAGCCGGAGGTGAAGATGATCCAGGCGTCGTGGCCGGGCCCGGGCCGCGCGTCCCCCGCGGGAGCCGGGGCGGGGGCGTCCGCGGGGGCGGTGACGTCGATGCGGCCCCCGGCGCCCAGGACCGCCCGTACCCCGGCCTCGCCGAAGACGAGCGCGGCCCGCTCGTCCGGGTCCTCGGCGTCGACCGGCACGTAGGCGGCGCCCGCGGCGAGGACGGCGAGGACCGCCGCGTACAGCTCGTTCGTCCCGGACGGCACGCGGACGCCGACCCGGTCGCCGAGCCGGACCCCGGCGGCCGCCAGGGCGCGCCGGCGGCGCTCGACCTCGACGGCGAGCGCCCGGTAGGTCAGCCGTTCCGTGCCGTCGTCCAGGGCGAGTTCGTCGGGGTGGGCCCGTACGGAGTCCTCGAAGACGTCGACGAGGGTGCGCGGCGCGGCCGCGGAGCCTGCGGAGAACCGGGCGGACTTGCCGACCTCCTCGGCCGCGTCCCCGGGGCCGGCCCCGGGCGCGTCCACGCGCACGTCCACCGGCACGTCCACGGGGTCGGCTCCCGGCGCGTCCACGGGCACGTCCACGGGGTCGGGTCCCGGCGCGTCCACGGGGTCGGCCTGGGGCGCTGCCGTGTGATCGGCCTCGTAAGCCGCCGCATGAGCGGCCCGGGAACCCTCCACGGGGTCCGCCCCGGGGGCCTGCGCACGGTCGGCCCCGGACATCGCCGGGCGGTCCGGCGCCGGGGTGTCCCCGGCGTCGGTCCCGCGCGTTTCCACGCTGTCGAGCAGGGCGGGTTCACCGCGCTCAGGTGTGGCTGCCATCGGCCCTCGCGTCTCGTTCCCGGAGTCGGTCCGGGTCGCCGTCGGAGCCCGGGTCTGCCCAGGTTGTTCCGGTTCAGCGCCAAACAACCCGTCAGTCTAGTGCGCCATCGAGAATCTTCCGCGTGACGTCTTGCCGGTGGCCGGGAGGGAACGGTATGGCGTCGCCTGCGGTCCGACGGTGTACGCGGGCGGGGACACGCGGCGCATCGCTCCGCGAAACGGGCGACGCCTGGTGGAATGCCTTCCTCAGCGGGCCGGGCGGAGGGACGGGGTGACGAGGGCGTCGTGTCGGAGGAGCCGAGCGGGCTGGAGGGGCGCCTGCGCGCCGCGGAAGAGGCACTCGCGCGGATCGGCACGTCCGAAGACGAGCGGGAGACCTGCCGGGAGCTGGCCGGTTTCCTGCTCCGCACGCTGTGCGACGCCGTCGCCGTGGACCTGGTCGTCCGGGGCTCGGGCATCAGCGGCCCGGGCCTGAGCCGCGTGGCCGAGGCCGGCGCCACCGGCCTGCTGTCGGCGGGCGCGGCGCCCGGCCCGGCGCCGGGGTCGCCGGCCGCCGGGGACCCGGACCGTTCCGCACGGGTGTGGACCGGGCGTACCGCCGGGGGCGGGACCGCGTACGCCGTCTCGGTGCCCCTGATCGGCCGGGGCGAGGTGTACGGGACGGTCCTCGCCGTACGGGCCCGCGAGGCGTTCGGCCGCCACGAGACGGCGGCGCTGCACTTCGCGGCCCGCGTGGCTGGCATCCACATCGGGCACGCGAGGCGGCTCGCGGCGACCGAGCGGACCGCCCTCGCACTCCAGCGTGCCCTGGTCGCCGAGCCGGGCCGGCCGCACCCGAACGTGGAGATCGCCAGCCGCTACCTGCCCGCCGGAGCGCGCGCCCTGGTCGGCGGGGACTGGTTCGAGACCGTGCGCCTGCACTTCGGCCGGACGCTGCTCGTGATCGGCGACGTCATGGGGCACGGCCTGGACGCCGCCGCGGACATGAACGCCTACCGCGCCACGCTCCGCGAGGTCGCCGCCACCGATCTCGCCCCGCACCGGGTGCTCGGCCGGCTGGACGCCCTGGCCGCGGCCGACGGGACCCGGCGCCCGGCCACCTGCCTGCTCGTACGGATCGACCCGGCCCGCGGCAAGGCCGACTACGCCAGCGCGGGCCATCTGCCGCCGGCCGTCTTCACCGGCGGCGGGCGGGGCGAGCTGCTGGACGTGCCGGTGGGCCCGCCCCTGGGCACGGGCTTCGGCGGGTACGAGGCGTACGCCCGGCCGATCGCCGCCGATCACACCCTGGTGCTGTACACGGACGGTCTGGTCGAGCGCCGGGGCGAGGACATCGACGTGTCCCTGGCCAGGCTGGCGGCGCTGCGGATGCCCGCCGGGGCCGGGCCGGCCGGTGTCGTGGACGCCGTGTGCCGGAACCTGGACGCGCCGCACGCCGAGGACGACGTCGCGGTGCTCGCCGCCCGGCTCCGTCCCCGACAGGCGCCCGGCGGCTCCGA
The DNA here is from genome assembly GCF_042715295.1 of Streptomyces sp. NPDC058701. Lineage (NCBI taxonomy): Bacteria > Bacillati > Actinomycetota > Actinomycetes > Kitasatosporales > Streptomycetaceae > Streptomyces > Streptomyces sp. NPDC058701. Next base: position 100,855 of record NZ_JBHXSY010000016.1, read on the forward strand.
AGGCCCGGCCGCTCCCGCCGGGGACTGACGCGGGCGTCAGCTGCTCGGCTCCTCGGCGATCCCCGCCGGCGGGCCCGCCGTGGGGCAGGTGCACCGGGCCCTGCCCGGCCTGTTCCCCGAGTGGGCGGTGCTGCGGCCCTCGTGGTTCATGCAGAACTTCACCGGCGGGCACGTCCATGCCCGGACCGTCCGCGCGGACGGGATCCTCCACGCCGCGGCCGGCGCCGGGCGCGTCGGCTTCGTGGACGCCGACGACATCGCCTCCGTCGCCGTCCACGCCCTCACCGATGCGCGGGCCCCGGACACGGACCTGTCCTCACCGGGCCGCAGACGCTGAGCTGTGACGACGTCGCCGCGGTCCTGTCCCAGGTCACCGAAGCGTTCGCCGCGATGCTCGCCGGCATGGACCGGTCGATCGCCGAGGGCGCCGAAGACCGCACGACCGACACCGTCGAACGCCTCACCGGCCGCCCGCCGGGGCCCTTCCGCGCCTTCGAGGAACGGGAGATGACAGGTGCTCAGCAGCAGCGCCGACCCGTCCCCGGCGGCCCGATGGCGCCGGAGCGACGGGGGCGCCGGTCCCGAGGTGCCGAGTGGGACGGGCGCGACTAGCCTTTGTGAGTGAGAGCCGCGATTGCGGAGCACGCCTGTGGCTGCCGGAGTTCCCGCACCCTGGGGGGCCGAGGGGCCGCTGCCCGCCCGGCACGCGCGTGGCGTACCGCCGCGCCGTCGGTGGAGACGTGCTCGATGCTCGCACGCACCACGCACGCGGCACCGCACACGACCCGCGCCGCACGCTGCGTCTGCGGCCGCGGCCACCCCCTTGATGCCCGGAGAGGCGTGCGGGAGGGTGGAAGGAAGGGCTATTCCATGCATGCACAGAGAGCGAAGCGTCTTTTCGTGGTCTCCGCCGCCGGTCTTCTGATGGCAGGTGGCGTGGCGCTCGGCACAGCGGGCACGGCCTCGGCGGCAACTCCCACCGCGGCCGTCAGCTACCTCAACGGCGGCGGCTGCGGCGATGACGACGACGACTACGGCCACGGCGGCTGGTACCACAACAGCGGCTGGGACGACGACGACGATGACTACGGCCACGGAGGAGGCCACGGCTGGGGCGGTCACTGACCGGGCCCGCTGAAGGCGCGGTGCGCGGACCCTCCGGGGCCCGCGCACCGCGGCGTTCGGCCGGGCCCCTGTGGGCGGCCGCAAGTCGGCTCGGATACCACGCGGGTTTGTTTCACCCGGTCGCGTCGGGGCACACGTCGTTTCACCACGAGTGACCACGCGCCAGGAGGGCCTCATGTCCGGACTACTCGCACGGATAAAGCAGTTCAGCCGCAGCCCGCAGGGCCGGCAGACCATCGAGTCGGTCCGTCGGGCCGCCGCCGACCCCCGCAAGCGGACGCAGGCCCGCGGGCTGCTCGGCCGCCTGCGCGGCCGCCGCTGAGCGTCCGGCGGTAGCGGCACGCGTCGGGAACCGAGCGGCCACCGGGAAGGGGGATGCCCACGGGCATCCCCTTCTCCTTTCCGGCGTCCCACGTCCCGGGCGTCCTGCTTCCGGCGCGTCCTACTTCTGGAGCGCTCGGACGGCCTGGCTCTCCAGATCCACGCAGCGGTCCACCCGCTGCGCGCACGCCTCGAAGAGTTCCCGCCGCGCCTCGGCGCCGGCGTCCGCGTCGGCGTCCCGGGCGAGCGCGGCCAGCTCCGACCAGTGGCGTGCGGACTCCCGGAAGAGGCCTGCCGCCTCGGGGCGCCCGACGAGGTCCAGAAAGTCCGCGTACAACGGCCGGGTCGCGCCCGGCGCGGTCCACTCCTCCTCCAGGCAGGTGTACAGCCGCCCGGTACCCGCGCGGAACGCGGCGGGCGAGCCGCCGAACCTGCGCTCCCAGCCCGTCCTGGTGGTCCGGTCGCGCAGCTGCGCCGCGAACTTCTCCATCCCGGTGAAGCCGAAGTTCACGTCGAACTGGTTCCCCAGGACGGGCCCGGTGAGGTGGGTGACGGTGAAGGCGATCGCCCCGTCCACGTCCGGCTCCCCCTCGGGCGGCCCGGTCGGCACGATCAGCTGGTGGCGGCCCTTGCGGTGGGCGGTCCAGGCGGCCCCGAACTCCTCGCGGTCGATGCGGTACGGGGTTTCGGCGCCGTCCTCGATGAGCAGGTCGTCGCCGTCGTACCCGGCGATGACGACGGTGTGGGGGTCGGCGCCGGTCATCTCGGCGGCCGGGTCGGGCTCGTGCCAGGGCAGGGAGGACCGGTCGACGACGCAGAAGGCGGGCTGGCCCTCGTCGAGCGCGGCCCGGACGCGGCCCCACCGGGGCTTCATCGCGCGCGTGGCGTCGTACGGAACGCCCAGGCGGCCCAGCGCGACCTGCACCCAGGGCTCGGGGTGGGACTGGGCCACGATCGTGGCCATGGGGGTGAGGCCCTCGTACTCGAAGACGAAGTACATGAATCCGATCCCCCCGGCCAGGCCGGCGACGAGTTCCTCGTCGTGGGCACTGCCCAGGGCGTGCCGGATCAGGGAGGCTTCCCGGTGGCGTCCGGTCCCGAAGTCTTCGTACACGAGCACAGTCATGCGGCAAGCCTAAGGGCTGTCCCGACGCGCGCGGCAGCACGCGGCAGGCGGTGCTCCGGTGGGAGCGCGCCGCCTGCCGCCCGCCGAGGGGTGCCCGGTCGGGTGGGTGGGCACCCCGGCGTGTCCGGGGCCGCCGGGTGGGCGGCCCCGGGTCGTGGGACGGCCTAGAAGTAGACGTTCCAGGTGAAGCTGACCGAGGCCGTCCTGCCCGCGCCGTCCGTGACCGTGAGGGTGCTGGTGCGCAGGCCCCACGTGGTCGGGGTCCCCGTGACGGTCCCGGTCGCCGGGTTCACGGTCAGTCCCGCCGGGAGGTTCGAGGCCTTGAAGGAGTACGGGGCGCTGCCGCCGGCGGTCCGGAGCGGCAGGGTGACGGGCTTGCCTATGGTGGCGGTCTGGTTGCCGGGGTTGGTCAGGGTCGGGCTGCCGGCCTGGCCGGTGGTGACGGTCCAGGTGAAGGTGGCGCTCCCGGTCCGGCCTGCCTTGTCGGTGGCGGTGACGGTGACGGTCGAGGTCCCGGCGGTGGTCGCGGTCCCGGAGACGGTTCCGGTCGCGGGGGCGATGGACAGCCCGGCGGGCAGACCCGTGGCGGACCAGGTGTACGGGGCGGTTCCGCCCTCGGCGCTGTTGCGCAGCTCGGCGGCGACGCCGACGGCGGTGGTCTGCGCAGACACGGCCGCGACGGTGACGTTGCCGGGCTGCGGGGTGGAGGTCACGAGGCTGGCGCCGAAGCGGGTGAGGGCTTCGCCCACGGGCTGGAAGATGGTGAACTTCTCCCCGCTGCCGGACGTGCACGTGGCGCTGCCGCCGCCGGAGTGCAGGCCGACGGCCTTGCCGCCGGTGGCGGTGACGTAGGCGCCTCCGGAGTCGCCGCCGGCGGAGCAGGCGCTGGAGTAGGAGAGGCCGTCGATGACGACGTTGCCGTAGTCGACGCTCTGGTCGACCTTGGTGACCTCGCCGCACCGCAGGCTGGTGGTCTGTCCGGAGCGGCAGATCGCGGTGCCGACGACCGCTTCGGCGGATCCGGTGACGGTGATGTCGCCCTGGCCGTATCCGGCGACGGTGGGGGCGAGGTTCCAGCCGGGCCGGTCGACGTCGACGATGCCCATGTCGCCCTCGCGGGCGTTGACGCTGCCGCTGCCGTTCCTGTTGGACGTGCCGACCCGGCTGCCGTCCTTGCCGTAGGCGGCCTGGTTGGCGTCGTTGGTGCAGTGGCCCGCGGTCAGGAAGGCCTTGGCTCCACCGCTGGTCCGGGTGACGGCGAACCCGATCGAGCAGGGGCTCTCCGTCCCGGGCGTCCACTTCTCCCCGCCGACGACGTCCGCCTGCTGGCGGGGGGTCTGCTCGGACTCGGCGATGTGTACGACGGGGCCCAGCGCGGCCACCCCGGCGAGGAAGTCCGCGGTGGGGGCCGTACGGCCGGTGCGGGCGACGGTGACCTCGACGCGGTTGTTGCGGGCGTCCGGTCCCCACGCGTGGACTCCCGGGACGCCGTCGCCTGCCAGGGCGGAGACGCTCCGGGCGGCCGCGGCCAGCTCGGCAGGGGTGTGTGCGGCCGGGTGGACGACCGCGCCGGCGGCGCGGGCGGTGTCCGCGTCGGCCCGGTCGGCGACAGCGGCGTTCAGGGTGCCGGAGGCGGCGTCGAACCACAATCCGGAGACACGGTCGCCCAGTTGGGCGCGGACGCGGGTGGCGACCAGCCCGGCCGCCGCTTCGTCGGCGACCCGGCGGCGCACCTCGCCCGCGGAGAGACCGAGATCCCGCTGCATGGCCTTGCTCACCTGGGGAGAGACCGGGGGGCCGGGGTCAGCCTGGGCCGCCGGGGGCAGGGCGGCGAGGGCGGCCACGGTGACGACGGTCGCGAATCCGGCCAGCAGGGGCCGTGGGGGGAGAGCACGCACGGAGGTGTTCCTCTCGGAGGGGGACGCACCGGCTGGGACACCGGTGCGGGCCGGGACCCGCACGCCGGGGAGGCGGGCGGGCGGCCCCCGGATGGGACCCGGAGCCGGCGAGGCGGTTCGGAGGCCGTCCGGGGGTGGCCCACACGTTCCGCCTGTCGACGGGTTGCGGGCATCGGAGGAATCCCTTGCACCGGGGCGGACTCGGGGGTGTCGTCACCGTCATTCCGCAGGCCCGGAGGGCGGGCCGCCGTGCGGTGTCCGGTGCGTGCGCTCGCACGGCGGAGGGTCGCCCGCGTACCGCATGTGTACGGGTGATCCGACAACGCGGCGGGCGTGCCGGGCGCCGCACGGCGGGGACGGGTTCGACGACACCCGCGAGGGGAAACTCCACCGCCGCCGGAGGCTTCACCGGCGGTCCGGCGGTCCGGCGGTCCGCGCGGAACACGGTGAGCCGCCCGGCCGGACTCCCCCGGGCCCGCCTGCCCGGGGTGGATCCGCCGGCCCCACTCCGGCTCCCCCGGGGCCGGGACGGCTCACCGCACCCCCACGATGCGGGGCCTCGCCCGCTGTGCCATCAGGGGAAACCCTTGACCTGGCGCGACCGCCGCCCGGCGGTTGTCAGGGCGTACGGGCCGGTCCTACCGTGCCGTGGTGTGATGGACGTCGAAGAGGCAGCGGGCCCCGGTACGGAGTTCTCCTCCTGGCGGGGCGCGGTCCACGAGGTGGTACGGGCCCTGGCCGGCGGGGGCCGGGTCACGGTCACCGGCGTCTGGGGGTCGGGAAAGACCACGCTGCTGGGCGAGGCCCTGGACGAACTCGGCGGCGGAGAACGGTTCGTGGTGCGGGTCAGGTGCGCCGACGCGGACCGGGCCCACCCCTTCGGCGCCGTGGCACAGCTGCTGTCGGCCGTTCCCCCGGAGGCCGTCGCCGGGCTCCCGTCCGGCTGGCGGGGGGTGGTGGAGCGGCTGTTGCACCGGTCCGCCGACGGCCCGCCGGGGCCGGAGGAGATCGCGGCGGTCCGGCTCGCGGTGGCGGGCCTGCTGGGGTCCGCCCCCGGCTTCGTCCTCGCCGTCGACGGGGTGCAGTGGCTGGACGCGGCCAGTGCGGACGTCCTGGGCTACGCGGCCCGCTCGGTGGCAGCGCGGCGACTGGCCGTCGTGGTGGGCGAACGGGCGCGGGACGGCCGTGGTGCGGCCGCGCGCCTGCTGGGCGGCCATCCCGTGCACGTCCCGGTCCCCGCGCTGGACGTGGCGCGCACGGCGGCGGTCGTGGTCCGGCACGGGCTGCCCCACCGGTGGGCGATTCCCGTCCACCAGAGCTGCGGGGGCCACCGGCTGCTCACCGAGACCGCGTGCGCCGCGCTGGCCCGGCAGGGTCCGGGCAGCCGGTCCGCACTCGTCGTACCGCGCGCGGCGGTCCGGGCCGCGGAGGCGTGGCTGGCGGATCTGCCCGCGCCGGTCCGGGCGACCCTGCTGGTCGCGGCCCTGGCCCAACGGCCCACCCTGGCGCTGCTGGAGCGGGCCGGGTGCGGCGGTGCCGAGGACGAGCTGCGGCTGGCTCAGGCGGCGGGCGTCCTCCACGACGGCCCGCCGGGGGCGGTGCGGTTCACCGCGCGGGTCCTGGCCGACGCCGCGGTGAGCCTGGCGGGCAGAGCGGAGCGGGTCGCCGCGCACGGCGCGCTGGCCGGAGCGGTGGCGGACCCGGTGCAGGTGGTCCGGCACCGGGCGCTGGGCCGGCGGGACGCCACCGACCAGGGTCTCGCGGAGGACACCGCGGAGGCCGCCGGGCAGGCCCGGGAGGGCGGCGAGCGGCAGCAGTCCGCGGAACTCTTCCTGCTGGCGGCCGAGTTGACGCCGCTGTCCCGGGCCCGACTGCGCCTGGAGCGCTACCTCGCCGCGGCGCGGGAAGCCGCCGCGGCCGGGGACAGCGACCTGGCCCGGCAGGCGGCCGAAGCCGTCGCCGCGTCGCGGCCCACGCCGGCCGAGCACGTCGCGGTGCTGCTGGCCGTCGTCGACTCCCACAGCCAGGCCCTGGCCGGGGTCGAGGGGACGCTCGAACGGTGCCGGCAGATCGCCTCCGGCGACCCGTGCCTGCTGGCCTCCGTGGAGCTGCGCGCCGCGATCGCCGCCAACGTGTCGCGCGGCGACCCCGACGCGGCGCTGCGGGCCGCCACGTCCGCGGCGGGACTGGCCCGGGCCGCCGGGCAGCCGCGGCTGGAGGCGGCGGCCCTGACCATGCGGGCCCGGATGGAGCGGGTCCTGCGCAGCGAGGACTGCGCCCGTACCCTCGGCCGTGCGCTGGCGCTGAACGTGCCCGCCCACGCGGACGGGATCGGGAACAGCCCCCAGTACCTGGCGGCCCGGCACGCCGTCTTCGACGATCGGCTGGAGGAGGCCAGGACCCGGCTGACCGCCCTGCTGTCGCTCGCGGAGCTGCACGGTCAGAGCGAGGACCTCGTCGACATCTGGCGCAGCCTGGCCGAGGTGGAGGCCCGCAGCGGCGCGTGCTCCCGGTCCCTCGCGTGGGCGGACAGGGCCCTGGAGGCCTCGCTCGCCGCCGGCCTGTCCCTCGGTCCGGCCTGCTACACGGCCGCCCTCGCACAGAGCACGGGCGGTTCGTTCGCCGCCGCGCTGCGGTACGCGGCCTGCGGGGAGCGCGCCGCGCGGGAGGAGGGCGACGTACTGCACCGGGAACGCAACCTCTGGGTCGCGGGCGCGGTCCGGCTGCAGACGGGGGACGTGGACGGGGCCGTCGCCGCCTTCGCCCAGCTGGTCCGGGCCGAGGGCGGTCGGCGGCCCGCCGACCCCTCGGTGTTCCGCTGGCAGCCGGACGCCGTCGAGGCGTTCGCCGCGGCGGGCGAGACCGGGCCTGCGCACGACCTGCTGCTGAGGCACGAGGACGCGGTACGGGAGGACACGGCCACCGGGGCCGCGTGGACGCGGGCGCGGGCGTTCCTGCTTGCACGCGCCGGTGACACCGACCGGGCCGTCGTCCTCCTGCGGCGGGCCGACGGGGTGTTCCGCCGCAGCGGGCTACCCGTCGAAGAGGCGCGTACGCACCTGGCGCGGGGGCGGGTCGAGCGCGCCCGGCGGCGCCAGGCGGCGGCCCGCGGCGCGTTCGAGGAGGCGGCCGCCCTCCTCGCGGAGGCCGGGGCGGCGCCGCTGCTGGCCACCGCGCGGGAACACCTGGACCGCCTGGGCGGCAACGGCCGGCCCGGGGACCGCCCGGCAGGCCGGGCGGAGCTGACCGAGTCCGAACTGCGGCTGGCCGACCTGGTGCGCGGCGGCGCCAGCAACCAGCACGCGGCGCAGCAGATGTACCTCTCCGTGAAGACGGTCGAGGGCATGCTCAGCCGGATCTACCGCAAGCTCCGGATCCGCTCCCGCACCCAGCTCGCCTGCGTCCTGGCCGACCCGCCCGGGTGAGCCGTGGCGCGGGCCGGGGTGCGCGTCCGGGTGCGCGACCGAGGCTCAGGCCCGGGGCGCGGCGGCCTCCAGCGCTTCGACGGTGCCGGACATGACGGTCCGCAGGTGGGCGGTGAGGTGCTCCGCGGGCCAGTCCCACCACGCGACGGACAGCAGGCGGGCGACGTCCGCGTCGCTGTAGCGGGTGCGGAGGAGCCGGGCCGGGTTGCCGCCGACGATGCCGTAGTCGGGGACGTCGTCGACCACCACCGAGCCGGAGGCCACGACGGCGCCGTGCCCGATGCGCACGCCGGGCATGACCGTCGCCCCGTGTCCGAACCAGACGTCGTTGCCGACGACGGTGTCGCCCCGCCCCGGAAGCCCGGTGATCAGGTCGGCGTGCTCGGACCAGGAACCGCCCATGATCGGGAACGGGAAGGTGGAGGGTCCGTCCATGCGGTGGTTGGCACCGTTCATGATGAACCGCACGCCGGTGCCCAGGGCGCAGAACTTCCCGATGACGAGCCGCTCCGGCCCGTAGTGGTAGAGCACGTTGCGGGTTTCGAACGCGGTCGCGTCGTCCGGGTCGTCGTAGTAGGAGTACTCCCCGGCCTCGATCAGCGGCGAGGTCACCAGCGGTTTCAGGAGCACCACGCGCGGCTGGCCGGGAATCGGGTGCAGCACCGTCGGGTCGGCGGGCAGGTGGTTCACGGCGGTCGCTTTCGACGTCGGACGGGGCCTCGACGACAGTACCCCCGGGCGGGCGCCCGGGCCCGGGCGGCGGTGCCGGGGCCCCGGGGGGTGCGTCCTACCCCGCGCCGTGCCCCGCGGTCTGCCTCACACCGCGCCCTGCCCGGCGGCCGGCCCGCGCAGGAAGTCGACCAGCAGCGCGTTCACGGCGTCGGGGCGCTCCATGCTGGGGAGATGGCCCGCCCAGGGGAGTTCGAGGTGGCGGGCGTCGGGCAGTTCGTCCGCCAGCCGGACGGCGATCGCCCGGAAGTCCGGGAGGTCGTAGCGGCCGGAGACGAGCAGGACGGGCGCCGTGATGGCGGACAGCTCGGTCCCGGCCGGGCGCGACCCCGCGCCGTCCCCTCCCCCGTTCCCGTCCGCTGCCTCTTCCTTCCCCTCCTGTCCTCCCGACCCCTCCCGCTCGGCGGCCGCCAGCTGGACGGCGAAGGCATGGCCCTGCATCCGGCGCACCTTCTCGCGGGTCGCCCCGTCGGCTTCGGGACCCAGCCAGGTGTCCACGTTGAGCGCGGTCGCCCCGGCGACGTCGCCGGCTTCGATCAGCGCATCCTCGCGCGCGCCGAACGCCCTCAGTTCGGCACCGGGCTCGTGCCCCGCCAGGGCGGTGCACAGCAATGCCAGCGAGGTCACCCCGCGCGGTCTGCGGGCCGCGATCTCCAGCGCGACCCTGCCCCCTCCGGACGCCGCGACCAGCGCCGCCCGCTCGACGCCGAGCAGGTCCAGGAGGTCGGTGACGTCCCGGGCGTCGTCGTACGGCCCGGCCGGTACCGGACTCTGGCCGAAACCGCGGAGGTCGCAGCGCACCACGCGGTGCCCGGCGTCGACCAGGGCGGGGATCTGCGGGTCCCACATCCGCCGGTCGCACACCGTGGAGTGCAGCAGGACCACCGTCGGACCGCTCCCGGCCACATCGTGCGCAAGTGTCATCGGGCCACTCTAGGCATTCGCGACCGGGCCCACACCCGGGTTTTCCCCGCGCCCGGCAACGCTCCCCGCTGGCCGGATCGCACCGGTCCGCCGGGGGCCCACGAGCGGCTCCACGTACGGCCGTTGTCGTCGCCGGGTACGGTTCCGGCATGGACGTTTCCGCATCAAGTTCGACCGCCGACCACGCGACGCGGGCCGCGGTGATCAAGGACACCGCGCGTCAACACCTGGTGAAACTGGGGGCCGGGGGCCTGTCGGTGGCCGCCGTCGCGCGCGACAGCGGCCTTGCCTCCGCCGATGTCGAAGCCCTGTTCCCGCACCGCGACGACCTGTTGACGGCGCTGGTCATCGACGCCTACAACGCGTCCGGCGCCGCCATGGAGCGCGCCGACGCGACCGCGGCTGACGCCGGGGCGTCGGCGGGCGCCCGGCTCCTCGCGGTCACCCGCGCCCTGCGGACGTGGTCCTTCGACCACCCCGCCGAGTTCACCCTGATCTACGGCTCGCCCGTGCCGGGCTACCACGCCCCGCACGACACGGTCCCGCCCGCCTCCCGCACGCCCGCGGTGCTCGGCGGCATCGTGCGCGCGGCCCTGGAGGGCGGCGAGCTCACCCCGCCCCGCCGTGCGGTGCCGGGTCCCCCGCTGCTGCTGCCGGCGGCCGTCGAGCTCTTCGGCGGCACGCCGGGGGCTCCGTTCTCGGACATCATCGAACGCGGCATCGTCCTGTGGAGCAACCTGATCGGCCTCCTGGTGTTCCAGGTCTTCAGCCGCACGCACGACAGCGTCCGGGACGAGGCCGCGTTCTTCGACTACGCCATCGCCGTCGCCGCGGAGAGCATCGGCCTCGAAGTCCCCCCGGGCGAGACCACCGACTGCCCCGGACCGTCCGCCGCATCGCGGCACGTGCAGAAATCCAGGACGTGAACACCACCAGAACCCTCTGCTTCGTCATAGCGGCGCTCTCGTCGTACGTCGCGCTCGCCTACCGCCTCTCCCAGGCACGGCGCGGTTGGCGGGACAGCGCCTATCGCGCGCTGATCGCGACGCTGTTGCTGCAGTGCCTCACCTTCACGATGGGCGCCGTCGCGATGGGCGGCGAGAGCTTCCTGGGGGTCGGGAACCTCGCCATCCTCGTCATGCACCTGGCGGCGGTCGCGTTCTGCGTCAGCGCGCAGGTCATCCTGCTGCGGTGGGCCGCCGCGGACGAGGTGGCCGTGCGCAGGACGCGCTACTGGGTGGTCACCGGCATCACCCTCGACCTGCTCCTGACGGCGCTGTTCCTCCTCGCCGACGGCCCCGGTCTGCCCGCCTCGGAGTTCGACGGCACCAGCCGGCCGCTGACCCTCACCTACCTCCTGGTCTTCGTCGTGTCCCAGGCGGTTCCCTGCGTCACCATCTTCCGCCAGTGCGGCCCGTACGCCCGGATGACCGACAACGCCTCGCTGCGTCAGGCCCTGCGGATGCTCTCCGTCGCCGCGGTGATCCTCTTCCTCTACTGCACGGCCAGGACGGTCAACATCCTCACCGCGGCGGCCGGTGTCGACATCGGCGCCTGGAAGGTCGCCGCCTCCGTCTTCAGCGCGTCGGGGATCGTCCTGCTCTCGCTCAGCCTGACCATGCCGTCGTGGGCCCCGGCGGCCACCCGGCTCCTGGTCTGGGCCCGCACCTACCGCGCGTACCGGGCGCTCTACCCGCTCTGGCGGGACCTGTACGAGTCCTCTCCGGACATCGCCCTGGAACCGCCGGGCGCCTCGGTGTCGGACCTCGACTACCGGCTCCACCGGCGGATCGTCGAGATACGGGACGGCTGGCGGGACCTGCGCCCGTACATCGACCGCACGGCAGGGGACGGAACCGGCCAGGGCGGCGCGAGCGATGCGCCCGGCAGGGAGCCGAGCGAGGAGTCGCGGCAGGCGTTCACAGAAGCGGCGCAGATCAAACGGGCCCTGGTCGCCAAACGGACCGGCACCGTCCCGCACGACAACAAGGACGCCGGCGATTTCAACGACCGCGATACGGACAATTTCACCGCGGAAGTGGCCTGGCTCACCCAAGTGGCGGCCGCCTACAGTAAGCTCCACAGCGCGAGTTGAGAGCTCCCGCCCGGTTTGCATCCCCCGTCAAACCGGGCGGGTCCCCCGTTCCCCCCGCTTGCGCGGGCCAGAACGAGGGGCTCCCGCCCGGACTGGTCCGGCCCATCCCCCGAGGGCCGGGCCAGTCCGTTTTCACCGCCGCCAACTTGGCAACCCCCGTGAGTCAAGTTAGCTGGCAGCTATCGGCGAGACCCAACGTTGGCGGAGTCACGGCCAATTGTCAACTGACCGCTAATCTGTGAAACTGACGCATAGCCAAGGGCTATGCCGAGGAGGTGACGGGAGGAAGATTCACCATGACCGAGACCGATGCCGAGAGTGACGACCGGCCCCTGCTCGCAGTGCGCCTCGACGACCTGTTCAAGACGGTTCGTCCCAAGGGCAAGCACTGGACCAATGCCGAGGTGGCGGAGGAACTGAAGCGGGCCAGCCCCGAACTCAAGGTCGGGGGCGTGTACCTGTCGCAGTTGAGGACGGGGAAGCGGGCCAATCCCTCGCCCGACCTCCTGGCCGCCCTGGCGCGCTTCTTCGGCGTCTCGGTCGCCTACTTCTTCGACGACAAGGTCGCCGAGTCGGTGCTGAGCGAGATCGCCGCCATCGAGGCGTTGCGGCAGTCCGGCGTCCGGGCCGTGGCGATGCGGGCCGCGGGGATGAAGAAGGAGAACCTCCAGGCCATCACGGCCATCATGGACCAGTACCGGCAGATGCAGGGCCTTCCCCCCGTCACCGACTCCTCGGCCCCCTCGTGAGGGGCGCCTGGAAGGAGCGGTCGGCCGGCCAGGACCGCCGCAGCCAGCTCAAGAAGCTCCGGAAGGCCGGTGCCCGGCGGCTCGCCGACCTCGGGCTCCCCGAGGTGGCCGACGTGAACGAACTGTGCCGCCACCTCGGCGAGGTGCGCGACCGTCCGATCACGCTGGTCCCGATGCAGATGCCCTCCTCGCATCCCTGCGGCATGTGGGTCGCCGCACGCGACGAGGACCTCATCTTCTACGACGCCAACACGACCGGCGCGCATCAGGAGCACATCATCTTGCACGAGCTCGGGCACATCATCTGCTGCCATCGGGGCGCGGGCGGGCTGGACGAAGCCGCCTCCCGCCTGCTCTTCCCCAACCTCGACCCCGAGCTCGTACGCGACATGCTGCTGCGCGCGACGTACGACGACGTCCAGGAGCAGGAGGCGGAGATCATCGCCTACCTCCTCTCCCAGCGGATGGGCAACGCCGAGCAGCGGCACGCCGCGCCCCCCGCGCCGGATGCGGGCGAAGCCGACGGCGACCCGGGCAGGACGGCCATGCTCAGCCGGATCGAACGCACCCTCATCTGAGATGGCGCGACCGTTACCCGGTGGCCGCCACCTCCTCGGCCAGGATCGACACGGCCCGGCGGATGTCGTCCTCGCCGTGCTCGCTCGTCACGAAGAAGCGCAGCCTCGACATCCCCTCCTCCACGGCGGGGTGGAAGATCGGGTCGGCGATGACACCCCTGTCGAAGAGCCGGCCCGCGACCCGCAGGGTCCGCGCCGAGTCTCCGAGGATGCAGGGCACGATGGGCGTCTCGGCGCTGGAGCCCGTCGACAGTCCGGCAGCGGAGGCCAGGCCCAGGAACAGGGCGGAGTTGCGGCGCAGCGCGCGGACCCGGTGCGGCTCCCCGGTGATCAGCTCGGTGGCGGCCAGTGCCGCGGCGGCGTTGGCCGGGGTGAGACCGACGCTGTAGACGAACCCCGGGAGGGTGTGCCGCAGCCAGCGCACCATGCGGACCGAGCCGCCGAGGTAACCACCGCAGCTGGCGAAGGATTTGGACAGGGTGCCCATCCACAGGTCGACGTCGGAACGGTCGACGCCGAAGAACTCCCCGACGCCTCGGCCGCGTTCGCCCACGGTGCCGATGCTGTGCGCCTCGTCCACCATCAGCAGGGCGCCGTGGCGCTTCTTGATCTCGATCACGGCGGGCAGGTCGACGAGGTCCCCGTCCATGCTGTACGCGCCCTCGACGGCGATCAGCACCCGGCGGAACCGGGGCCGGTTGATCCGCAGCAGGTGTTCGAGCTGATCGGTGTCGTTGTGGGCGAACGGCCGCCGTGCCGCCCCGGACAGGGCGCAGCCCTGCAGGATGCTGTCGTGGGCGAGCGCGTCGTGCAGCACGAGGTCCCCCGCGCCGACCAGGTGCCCGATCGCGGTGACGTTCGTGGCGTGGCCGCTCACCAGCGTCATGCAGTCCCCGACGCCGAGGAAGCCGGCCAGGGCCCGCTCCAGCCGCACGGTCAGATCGCGTTCGCCGGAGAGCACCCTGCTCGCGGAGACCGAGGAGCCGTACCGGTCCACGGCACGGTGCACGGCTTCGTTGACGGCCGGATGGCCGGAGAGTCCGAGGTAGTTGTAGCTCCCGAAGGACAGGTATGCGCGTCCGCCGATCACCGTCGTGTCGCGGACGGTGCCCTCGTGGACGCGGAAGTACGGGAACTCCTCCCCCGTGCCGGTGATCGCGCTCAGCCGCTCCTCGAACCGGCCCACCTCCGGGAAGGCGTCGACGGTCGCCGTCTCGGCGCCCCAAGGGGGCAAGGCTTCGGCGGGCAGGGCTCCGGCGGGTTGGAGTTCAGCGGGACGGGGTTCAGCGGGCCGGGGTCCGGCCGGATCCACCGGTCCGGTGCGGTCCACGCGTGCGGCGTGGTCCGGGTCGACCAGTGTGATCAGCCTGCCGACGGTGAGACCGGGCGAGAGCAGCTCCTCGGTCCGGAAGCCGGGTATCCGCTTGCCGATGCCGGCTTCCAGTTCCAGCAGCATCAGGGAGTCGAAGCCGAGATCGGTCACGAGTGTCATCCGCTCGCTCAGGTCGGAGAGCGGGAAGACCCCGGTCCGGGAGACCTCTTCGAGCACGACGGACGCGGCGGACACGACCGGTTCGACGAACGCGACGGGCGCGACGGGCACGGAGCCGGCGGGTGCGGCGGGCGCGGAGCCGGCGGGTGCGGCGGGCGCCGAGGCGGGGCGTGCCCCGGCGGAGCGCTGCGCCGGCACCCGTTCGGGCCGGTCCACCGGTGCGGTACCGGCGCCCTCGGCCCTCGCGCGCGCCGCCTCGTCCACGACCCAGTGACGGCGCGGGGCGAGGGGACTCGGCGGCAGGGTGTACGGGGGCCTGCGCTCCGTCACCGGTCGCAGGCCCCTGCCGGTGACGGCGCGCACCGCGAGCCGGGCCGGATCGACGAACCGTTCCTCCTGCGGCGGCGCCCCGACCGCCCGTGCGACGGCATCCGTCGGTGCGACGGCCGCCTCCGGTCCGCCCGGGTGGACCGTGCCGACCGCCAGCCCCGGCCCGAGCTCGCCGGTCCGGCCCGCCGTCAGGGCCTCCGCCGCCGCTGAGAGTCCGGCGACAGCGGCGTCGGCGTCCTGGGCGACGAGGGCGAGGCGTTCCGTGAAGGCCGCCCGTCGGGCCAGGGTGTCCGCCACCCCGGCCGGCGAGAGCCCGTCCTCGGCGATGGTGCGTGCCAGGTCCCGCGCGTACCGGGCCAGCCCGTTCCGGTCCCGGGCGCTGAGGACCAGGAGCTGCGGCCCCGCGGCGGGTGCCGGGGGCTCCGGCGGCCGGTGGACCGCCGCGACGGATTCCTCCACCACCAGGTGGACGCCGGTACCGCCGAAGCCGAAGGCGCTCACCCCCGCCCGGCGCGGCAGGCCGTCCGTCGGCCACGGGGTCGGCTTCGTCGGGACGGTCAGCCGCGCGGCGTCCATCGCGCAGGCGTCGGCGGGGTCGAAGTCGGGCTGCGGGGGAATCACACCGCGCTGCACGGCCAGTACGGACTTGATGAGCCCGGCCATTCCTGCGGAGTTGAGCGAGTGGCCGACCACCGCCTTCACCGCGCCGAGGTAGGCCGGTGCGGCGTGGTCCGCGCGCAGTTCGCGCAGGACCGCCAGCTCGACGGGGTCGCCGACCGACGTGCCGGTGCCGTGCGCCTCCAGGTAGCCCACCGCGCCCGGAGCGAGGCCGGCGTCCCGGTAGGCGCGGCGCAGGGCGCGGAGCTGACCGGCCGCCTGCGGGTGCATCCCGCCCTGCACGGTTCCGTCGTTGGCCGTTCCCACCCCCCGGATCACCGCGTAGACCCGGTCGCCGGCCGCCAACGCGTCGGCCAGGGGCCGCAGTACCAGCACTCCGGCGCCTTCCCCGAGGACGAAGCCGTCTGCCTGCGCGCCGAACGGCCGGCAGCTTCCGCTGCGCGAGAGGGCACCGATCCGGCAGAGGCCTATCAACAGGTCGGGGGTGAGCACCAGTTGGGCGCCCCCGGCGAGCGCGATGCGTGAGCGGCCCGCACGCAGCGCGTGCACGGCGTTGGCCACAGCCATCAGCCCGCCGGAGCACGCGGAGTCCAGGGCGTAGCTCTCGCCGTGCAGGTCGAAGACGGAACTGATGGTGTTGGGGCCCATGTTGAGCAGAAGTCCCGCCACGGACGAGCCGTGCAGCCCGTCGACGGCGCGGACCGCGTCCGGCAGCAGCGGATCGGCCACCCGCGCGCCGAACTCGCCGCCGGCCAGCTGGCGCGCGCGTATCCGCAGGGTGCTGAGCTCGCGGTAGCCGCTCTCGGTGAGCGCGGTGATCACCGAGGTCTCCTCGCGGTCGAAGCCGTCGGCTTCCCACCCCGTGTCCTGGATCGCCTCGCGCGCGAGGTCGATCAGCAGCCGGTGCTGGGGGTCCATCGCCCTGGCCCGGCGCGGCGGGATGCCGTAGTGGGCCGCGTCGAACAGGTCGACCCCGGGCAGCAGCGCCATGGTGTCCGTGTAGGCGGACGAGGTGTCCCTGAGGCTGTCGCCGAGGAACGCGGCGGTGTGCCACCGCGTGTCCGGGATGCGGGAGAACTGTGCCCGCGGGGCCGTCAGCAGCCTCCAGAACTCGTTCACGTCTCGCGCCCCGGGGAACCGGCACGCCATCCCCACGATGGCGACGTCGTCCCGCCGCGCTCCGTCCCGGTCCGCCGCGGGACCTCTCCCCTGGAGTGAGGTCATCCGCCCGCCCGCCGCTCGCGCCACCAGTCCACGGTCGCCTTGACCTGCTCGTCGACGGGGGTGGCCCGTACCGCGAAGGCGCCCTCGTACGCACTCGAATCCACGACGAAGGGCCGGTCGAACTGGTAGCGGACCTCCCCCAGTTCGCGGATCAACGGCGAGACCAGCGCGGCCACGGCCAGGATTGCGGACGGGAGTCCGCGCACGGCGACCGGACCGCTTCCCGCCTCGGCGGCGAGGCGGTCGGCCATGCTCCGTACGGACTGCGCGGGGGCCGTCGGCACGTGCCAGGGCCGCCCCCAGGCCCGCTCGTCGCCCGCGACCCGGGCCAGGGCCTCGGCCACGTCGGGGAGATAGGTCCAGCTGTGCGGTGCGTCCGGGTCGCCCAGGGTGGAGACCGGCTTTCCGCGCAGGATGCGCGGTACGACCCGCCCGGCCAGGTGGCCGCCGTCGGTCACGCCGGGGCCGAAGAAGTCCGAGGCCCGCACCTCGACGGCCCTGATCCGGCCCTGCTCGTGCAGTGTCCGCGCCTGCTCCCACACCGCGGCCCGCACCTTCCCCTTGGGGCCGGTCGCCGCGAGCGGCAGCTCCTCGGTAAGGGGCCCGTCCACGGGACCGTAGCCGTAGAGGTTCCCCAGCAGGACCAGTACGGCCCCGGTCGCCTCGGCCGCGGCACACAGCGACGAGGCCAGCGGCGGCCAGTCCACCGCCCATCGCCGGTAGGGCGGCGCCGCGCAGCTGTGGATCGCCACGGCCCCGCGCGCGGCCTCGATCAGCCGCTCGGTGTCGGTCGCGTCCAGCGCGACGTGCTCGATCCCGGGTTCCGGACTCCGGCCGGAGGTGGTGACGACCCGTACTGCATGGCCCTGCTCGGCGAGCAGCCGGGCAGTGGCGGCCCCCGCGGGCCCGAATCCAACAACGATATGAATGCTCACGCCCGCACACTAGCGCGAACGACCGACATCGAAGTGCGCCCGAATCAGCGCCGGTTGACCCCGGGAAGCCCCTACGGCACCAGGCCCGACCATCGAAATCCAGCCTTCCCGTGCACCGTTGCCAACCGTAACGAACCCCTTCCCGTCGGCCCGTCGATCCGACCGTCCGAGCAGCCCGCACACCCGGACCGCACCCCGGGGCGGCACCGCCTCGCACCCGCTCACATCACGCCACGGTCGCGGGTTCGCGCAGCTTTCCGCGGGGCCGTGCGGCCCTGGTCGGAGGCTCCGGCGGCGTTCGGCTGGGGTGGGCACGCGAACGGGGAGGGAGGTCGGTTCGACACGGGTCGACTTCCGACGTCCTGGACCGACCCGGCCGAAGGAGCTGACGGGCCCCGCCCGCGGAGGGGGGAGGCGGGGCCCGTCCGCCCGCCGGCCCGTCAGCAGGACCGGTAGCGGTAGCCGCCCGAGCCGGCCGCGGAAACGGCAAGGTCACGTTGGACGACGGAGAGCTTCCCGCCCCAGGCGGAGCACGCGCGGCTGTAGCCCGAGGACTCGTACTCGATGACGAACACGCGGTTCGCGTACGCCTGCGCGAAGTCCCCGCACTCCTCGTACTGGCCGCACTCCTCGGCCACCGCGAAGTCGAAGCCGACCTTCTTCCGGTCGGGAAGCATCTCGACGGTGTTCTTCTGGCCGATGGCCAGGCCCTCGGCGTGCGCGCGGTCGGCCAGGAGCTCGGCGAAGGCAACGTTGTTCGCCTTGGTCAGGCGGCCCTTGGAGCGGCCGAAGGAGTCGAGGTTGTCGGGTTCGACGGCCTGGTAGCCGCTGCGGGCGCAGCCGGCGACCCAGTCACCGACGACCTTCGCGAGGCGGGTGCGCTTGTCGGCCGTGGACGTGTCGAGGAGGGCCTCGCCCCAGTCCTCGTCGAGGACGGGCTTCTTGGCGCCGTCGCGCAGCACCAGGTCGGGGTGGTTCCTCTGCCACCAGCCGAGGGAGTCGGGCTGGGCCTGGAAGGCGTTGACGTAGCAGATGTTGTACAGGCCCGGGGCGGGCTGGGCGGAGCGGTCGCGGGAGACCACCCGTACGCCCTCGGGCGGTGTGTACGCCCCGCCGATCTGGTAGTCGAAGGCGGCGTTCGGCGTGGGGAGCCGCGGCGTGGCGCTCGGGCCGGCGGACGCCTGGAAGAGCGTCAGGCCCGCTCCGAGGGCGGCGACCGCGCCGACGGCGCCGGCGGTGGCGAGGGGGCGCTTGCGGCGCAGGAAGGGGGGTGCGGAGTGCTTCGGCACACGTTCTCCAGTGCGGGGTGCGTTTTCGTGTGCGCATCCTGCGTCAGGGATCGTGAGGAATTCATGAGGCGGGCCGATTCCGGGGTCCGGCGCGCCGCCCCCCGGGCACGCCGCGCCGCCCCCGGTCCCGGTACGAGGCGGAAGCGGGCTCGCCGCGCGCGTCGGACGGTGGCGTCTGGTGGCCTCGTCATCGTGGAGGCCGGTGAGCTGAATCCCGGCGTCCGTGGAGCAGATGAGCGAGGTGCTGAACGCGGCCCGCCGGCCCCTCTCGTCCTACTCGGCCGGGCGCCGGGAGCCCGGGCGGCGGGGCGCCGGGAGCCCGGGCGGCGGGGCGGCGGGGCGGCCGGGCGGCGGGTAGGCGGGTAGGGGCCGACCGGCCGCGACCCGGCAACGCGCAGGGTCGCGCACGGGTCGGACGGTTACGCGTACGGGTCGAAGGGGATGCCCGCCGGCTTGGCCTTCGCCAGGTGTGACGCGAAGGACCCGTCCTTCAGGCCGAAGTGCGCACTGCCGAAATCGGCCTGGACGAGCTTGTCCCGCAGGTTGGCGGGGTATCCCGACCAGCCGACGAGCGCGGGGAACTGCCAGGCGCGGCGGTGGTTCTCCGCCGGCTCGTCGTTGGCGTTCGCCGCACGGAAGCAGTGCGTGCCGACGCCGTCCTTGTGGTAAACGATCTTGGGATGGGTCCCGTCCCAGCGGATCTGGTCGCGCGCGTGCAGGTTGAAGTCGCCGTGCGCGGAGGTCGCCACGTACTTCGCCTCGTTGCCCTGGATCCACACGACGACGTGCTCCCAGTCGTGGCGGTGGCCGCCGAGGCTGATGCCGGGGATGGCCTGGTCCTTCTCGAAGTACAGGCCGTAGATCACGGCGCACCAGCCGTTGTTGCAGGCCCAGCGGGAGTATCCGTTGGTGTTCTCGAGGTCGGAGGCGTCCCTGCAGTTTCCGTTGAGGGCGCCGGTGGGGTTGAGACCGGTGTTCAGGACTCCCCCGGGCCCGATGGCGGGCGTCGGGTAGCACCCGTCCGTGTCGTAGTCGAAGGCGGGCTGGAAGGTCAGCTCGATCGCCTCGGCCCGGGACGGAAGCGCCGGGGGTGGGGCCGCGAAGGCCACCTGAGGGACGGCGACGACCAGCGCGAGGGCGGCGCCGACGACGACTAACGATCTCTGAATGGGACGGTTCGTCCACACAACAGGCCTCCTGTGCAGTCCAGTTCGAGCGCGGCGAGCGAGCGCACCGCGGTCACCGGCCACCGGCGACCGGCACGCCGGGAGCATCATTCGCGAACCGGAGCGGCACGGCAAGGGCCCGAGCGGCGCCACTTCCTTCCCGGGCGCACATCAGAACAGGGGCGAGGAGGACTGGAGTTGATGAAACGTCAGCGCAGTATGAAGCGTCAGCACAGTACCGTCACGCCCCTAGACCCCAGGGGCCGGGCAATGGGAGGCCGTACGCCCCCACGACAGCGACCGCACGGAATCGGATCACGTCGCACCGGTGCGTCGGAGGCGGAGACGTGGCACGCCTCGGAGCGGTACGCCCGACACGGGAGAGCCCCGCGGCGCGGAACGCGCACGCGGGGGCGGCCGTCGCGCGGCCGGCGTCAGACGGTGTTCATCAGGATGATGGCCAGGAGGTCCAGGAGGATGACGGCGACGACGATGCCGATCGTTAGCCAGGCCCTGCGTGATTCGTCCATGCCTACGCGCCACCTCCCGCTCGTCCGCACCCCCGGGCACGGTCCGGCGGCCGCCCGGGAGGCACCGCCGGTCTCCCGCCATCATGACCCGGTTCCGCCCGCTCGACGAACGGGACCTGGAGGCACTGGGGCCCGTGTGGCGCAAGCTCAAGGGCGAGGGCGTACAGCGCGGGCGGTACGCGGGGGACCTCCCGGGCGGAGCCCCCGGCCGGGCCGCACGTACTCCTCCGACCCCGGCCAGGCCTCGCCTCCGGCGCCCGGGGTCAGCCGGAGTGGCCGTCGGAGGTGAGGCCCCCGGCAGCCGCGAAGAGGCGCGCGCAGCGCTGCGTCATGGCCGCCGGGGTCTGCTCCGGGTGCTTCACCCACCAGCGGACGAGGGTGGCGACGAGGTCCCGCCAGACGTACGTGAGCGCGTCGGCGTCGAGCGGGTCGGTGGACCCGGTCGTGCGCAGCAGCTCGGCGGTGCCGTCGGCGGCGAGCCGGTCGATGGCCGCCCAGTACTCCGCCGCCCGCCGCGCGGCCTCGCCGCCGGTCGGCAGGGTGGTGTCGTACAGCACGAACCAGGCTTCACGCTGCCCTTCCAGGGCGGTGAAGATGCTGTGGAGCACGCGCAGCGGGGTGTGCGCCGCGGTCCCGTCCGGCCCCATCGCGGCGCGGATGGTGTCCAGGAGCCGGTCGCCGACGGGGATCAGGCAGGCGAGGTACAGGTCCTCCTTGGTGCCGACGTACTGGTGCAGCAGCGTCTTGGTGACGCCGACACGCGCGGCGATGGCGGGGAGCGACGCGGCCGCGTAACCGCGGGTGCCGAACTCCTGCGTGGCGGCGTCCAGCATCTGTTGCCGGCGGTGCTGCCGCGGGACTCCCTTGGTGCCGGCTTTCGAAGGAGGGGTTGCCATGGGCAGATATTATCAGTAGGTAATTTACCCCTAGGTAAATTACGGCGACCCCCTGGAGCGCACCATGGCCGGCACCCCGACCCGTCCCTCGTCCCGCACCCGCTCGTGGTGGGGCTGGGGCTGGGCGGACGCGCATCCCGACGACGCCGAGTGCACCGCGATGAGGACCCTGGTCCCCGGTACCCTCGCCCGCCCGCTCCCCGTGCCCCGGGTCCGCGACCTGGGCATCGGCGCCCCGGCCGTCGAACCTCCGCGGAGCCTCGCCCACCTGGTCGCCACCGACCCCGGCGACCGCGCCGCGCACGCCATGGGCAAGGCGTACCGGGACGTCATGCGCGCCCTGCGCGGGCGGCCCGGCCGCATACCCGACCTCGTCGCCCGCCCGACGGACGAGCGGGGCGTGGCCGACCTGCTGGACTGGGCCGGTGAGCGGCTGGTCGCGGTCGTCCCGTACGGCGGGGGGTCCTCGGTCACCGGCGGCGTGGAGTACCGCGGCGACGCCCACCGCGCGGTGGTGTCCCTCGACCTGACCGCCATGGGCCGCGTCCTGGAGGTCGACACCGAGGGCCGGGCCGCCCGCATCCAGGCGGGCACGCTCGGGCCGAGCCTGGAGGACCAGCTCCGGCCGCACGGCCTCACCCTGCGGCACTTCCCGCAAAGCTTCGAGTTCTCCACGCTGGGGGGCTGGGTCGCCACGCGTGCGGGTGGTCACTACGCCACCGGCCGCACGCACATCGACGACTTCGTGCAGTCGCTGCGCGTCGTGACCCCGGCCGGCACGAACAGTTCCTGGCGGCTGCCCGCCTCCGGTGCGGGCCCCTCGCCGGACCGCCTGTTCCTGGGTTCCGAAGGGGCCCTCGGCGTGATCACCGAGGCCTGGGTCCGGCTCCAGGAGCGGCCTCGCCACAAGGCGTCCGCCGCCGTCGCCTTCACCGGTTTCCACGACGCGCTCCGGGCGGTGCGGGCCCTCGCGCAGTCCGACCTCTCCCCCGCCAACTGCCGTCTGCTGGACGCCGGTGAGGCGGCGCTGGCGGGGGCGTCGCGGGACGGGTCCGCCGTACTGGTCCTGGGGTTCGAGTCCGCCGACGAACCGGTGGACGTCCGGCTCGAACGGGCCGTCGACCTGGCCCGTTCGTACGGCGGCCGCCACGGCGGCGGGACCGGGGGGACGGGCGGGACGGGAGGGGAGGGCGCGGCAGGCGACGGCGCCGTGGGCGCCTGGCGCTCGGCCTTCCTGCGGATGCCCTACCTCCGCGACGGCCTGGCCCGGATGGGGGCCGTCGCGGAGACCTTCGAGACGGCCGCGACCTGGGACCGGATTCCCGGCCTGATCGACGCGGTGCGCACGGAGGTCGGGGAGGCGGCGCTCAAGGCCACCGGGCACCCGGCGACCGTCAACTGCCGCCTGACGCACGTCTATCCAGACGGCGCCGCACCCTACTTCACCGTCTTGGCCGCGGGCCGTGCCGGCGACGAGGTCGCTCTCTGGGACGACCTGAAGGCGGTCGCGGGCGAGGTCCTGCACCGGCACCGGGCCACCATCACCCACCACCACGCCGTCGGCCGGGACCACCGCCCGGGCTACGACCGCCAGCGCCCCGAGCCCTTCGCCCTCGCACTGCGGGCCGTGAAGGGGGCGCTCGATCCGCGGGGCATCCTCAACCCGGGGGTGCTCGTGGGCTGAATGCGGCCGCGGGCGGGCCCGCCACCGGCCGCCGCGGGTACCCGGGAGACCGGGCCGCGGCCTGACCCTCGGTCCGCCGGGGGGGGCGGCGCGCCGCCTCATCCGCAGGCGGGGGTACCGCATGACTTGTACGGTCGACGAGAAGCACGAGCGGACATCATGCGACATGGCGCCCCCATGCTGCCTTCTGCCGGCCAGTGAGGACTGATGACTCCCTCGATCCCGCAGGATCCGGACGCGCTCAAGCAGTTCCTCGCCCGGGAGATCGCGGCGCTGCGCGCGACGGCCGGACGGGACGCGGGGGTGAGGCTGAGCGACGGACATCCCCCTCTCACTCCGACGGACCACCCGGCCGGGTCCTGTGCCTGCGGCGGAAGCGAGGGGCCGGAGCACTCCTGCGGTGACGGGCCGGAGGGCCACGATCCGTTGGCCTGCCTGTGCGCCACGCTCCCCGCCATTCCGGTGTCCGCCGCCCTGCTCGTACCCGTGCGCGACGATTCCGGCCGGACCGTCGACTTCACCGTCAGGGCCGGCAACCACGTCCGGTCCGCCCAGTGGATGGAGGCCCCCGACCACCACGTCGGCAGACGGCTGCGGGAGGTCCAGCCCGGAGCTGCGGCCGGCGGCCTGATCGACGCACTGGCCGACGTGCTCGGCACCAGCCGCGCGATGCGGGAACGGGCGGTCGACTACACCGAGCAGCGCGTCGACGGGCTGCACCGCACCCAGCTGCTGTACGACGCGGCCTCCTGCGGGGACGGCGTACTGGCGACGTGGCGGCCCGCCCGCAACCGGATGGAGCTCCTGTCACTCGACGCGCAGTACATCGCGTCGATGGGCTGGGGCACCTGGGACCTGTTGTCCGGCGCCACCACCTGGTCGGAGGGCCTGGCCTCCCTCTTCCGCACCGACCCGGCACGGCCTCTGTCCCTGGCGGAGATGTGCGACGCCGTCCTGCTGGAAGACGTACCCCGGTTCGCGAAACTGCTGACCGCGCTGCTCGACGGGGAGGAGCCGCCGGGAACCGAGGTGCGCTTCGGCGTGGTGGGCGAGATCCGCACCCTGCACCTGGTGGGCCGCCCCGTCGTCGCCACGGACGGCCTGGTGTGGTCGGTGCACCTCATCGCGCGCGATCTGACGGCGCAGGTCCGCAGCCGGCAGCGGCTCGCCGCGAGCCGCCGGCAGTCGGAACGGCTGCGCGAGGAGGCCGCGGCCGAACGGCGGGTGGCCGCCGCCCTGCGCGAGGCGCTGCTGCCCACGCACTCCGCCGAACTCGCCCGGCTCGGCCTGTCCGTGGCGGCCTCCTACGTGCCGGCGGAATCGGACGCGGCCGTCGGCGGCGACTGGTACAAGTGCCGCCTGCTGCCGGACGGACGGATCCTGCTCGCCATCGGTGACGCCTCGGGCCACGGGCTGGGGGCGGTCGCCCGGATGGCGCAGCAGCGCCACGCCCTCGCGGGGCTCGCGCACGCTCCGGGCACCCACGCCGGCGAGCTGACCACGTGGCTCAACGAGCTGCTGTGCGGCGATCCGGCGGCCGAGACGGCGACGGCCATCATCGGGCACATCGACGCCGAGCGGACCTTCCGCTGGGCCTGCGCGGGGCATCCCGCGCCCCTGCTGCTCCGCGACGGGCGGGCGTCGGTCCTCGACACGGGCCACCGCGGCCCGCTCTTCGGCATGCTGCCCGGCTACGACTACTCCACGGCCACCGTCACCCTGCGACCTCGGGACCTGCTGCTGCTGTACACCGACGGCATGGTCGAGCGGCGCGGGGAGGACATCACCTCCGGCATCGAGGCGCTGCGCACGGTGGTGGAGGCGTGCGAGGGGCTCACGACCCAGGAGGCCCTGGACCGCATCATGGCCGCGTACACGCCGGAGACCCACGAGGACGACACGTGCCTCGTGGCCGTTCGCCTCGGCTGACCGCCTCGCCCCCGCCTCAACGGCGCTCTCCGGCCCCGTTTCCGGCCGCCTCACTCGACCCGCGTTTCGAACGCGCTTTTGTGGCCAGACGCTTCGAGGAAGCATGCGTTCGATGACCTGGCCGTAGGAGAGCAATGGGGATCGCGAGGGTGTCGCACCTGCCCGGGCGGGCGGAGCACCACTGGATCTGGCAGGCGCAAGCCGCGTGCCGCGGCGTGGGAGCGGACGCGTTCTTCCACCCGGAGGGCGAGGGACGCTCTGACCGGGCGGCGCGCGAGGAGGCGGCCAAGGCCGTGTGCGCGGCCTGCCCCGTCCTCGCGCAGTGCCTGGAGCACGCGCTGCGCGTGGCGGAACCGTACGGCGTCTGGGGCGGACTGACGGAGCGGGAACGCCACTCGGCCGTCCGCTCGGAATCCGCCGCGGCCTGAGGGGTGTCGTCACACGCGCTCCGACCGCCCCCTGCGGGCGTACGCCCCGGACACCGCGCGGCCCGCCCTCCGGGCGTGCGGAACGGCTTCGACGACGCCCCCGGGGGTGCCTCGTCCGCTCCGCCGGTCGGCGGCCGAAACGGAACCGCCGGACCCCGCCCGGACGGGAAGGACCTTCGGGGTCTGGCCCCGTCCGTGACCGTCGGGCATGCTCGCCGTCATGGGAGATGACATGAGAGACACGACGGGAGTCGGCGGCCGAGCCGACATCGCAGCCGATGCCGGAAGCAGCCCACTGGGCTACCAGCACGCGTCGGGAGCGGCCTGGGTGGTCGAGGCGCGCGGGGAGCTGGACCTCGACACGCTCCCGCCGTTGGAAGCGGCCCTCAGCCAGGCAGCGGCGTCCCATCACATCGTGATCCTGGACGCGGCCGGCGTGACCTTCGCGGACTCCACCTGCCTGTCGGTGCTGCTGCGCGTGCGCCAGCTCGCCGATCTGCGGGTCGCCCGCCCCTCGGCCCAGCTCGCCCGCCTGCTGTCCCTGACCGGCGCGGACCGGGTCGTCACCGTCCACGCCGACCTCGACACGGCGACCGCCGAGACCTGAATCGGGTACCGCACCGGCGGGCGGGCGCGGCCCGCCGGTGCGGTCAGGTCCGCCCGCGGGGAATACCCCCGCCGCGATAGTTGCTGTATACATCGACTGTTGCGGGCGCATCCCGCAGCGCGTCGCACACCGAGCGCCGGCACCCCTCCCGGCGCTGCACGACGCCCCTGGAGAAACGCATGTCGGACCACTCGCCGGAACAGCCCGCAGACGTCGTCGCACGGCTGCGCGCCACGTTCGCCACC
Source organism: Streptomyces sp. NPDC058701 (assembly GCF_042715295.1). NCBI lineage: Bacteria > Bacillati > Actinomycetota > Actinomycetes > Kitasatosporales > Streptomycetaceae > Streptomyces > Streptomyces sp. NPDC058701. The sequence goes on from NZ_JBHXSY010000016.1 coordinate 127,198, forward strand.
GACCGCACGAAGCCCCTGGCCTGGCGTACGGCCCAGCTCACGGCCCTGCGGACGCTGCTGACCGAGCGGGGCGACGAGCTGGCGGCCGCCCTCCGCGCCGACCTCGGCAAGAGCCGCAAAGAGGCGTACCGCACCGAGATCGACTTCACCGTGCGGGAGATAGACCACACGCTGGAGCACCTGGAGGAGTGGCTCCGGCCGCAGCCGGCCCCCGTACCGGAACGCCTGAGCCCGGCGACCGCCCACACCGTGCTCGACCCGCTCGGCGTGGTCCTCGTCATCGCCCCGTGGAACTACCCCGTCCAGCTGCTGCTCGCCCCGGTCGTCGGCGCGCTCGCCGCCGGCAACTGTGTCGTGGCCAAGCCGAGCGAGCTGGCGCCCGCCACCTCGCGCGCCGTCGCCGACCTCCTGCCGCGCTACCTGGACGGCGACGCGGTCGCCGTGGTGGAGGGCGCCGTGCAGGAGACCACCGACCTCCTCGCCCAGCGGTTCGACCACATCTTCTACACCGGCAACGGCCAGGTCGGCCGGATCGTCATGCGGGCCGCCGCCGAGAACCTCACGCCCGTCACCCTCGAACTCGGCGGAAAGTCGCCCGCGTTCGTCGACCGCGGCACGGACCTGGCCGTCGTGGCGGCCCGGTTGGCGTCCACCAAGTTCATGAACGCCGGCCAGACCTGCGTCGCGCCCGACTACGTCCTCACCGACCCCGAGACCGCCGCGCGGCTGGAGAAGGAGCTCGCCGCCGTCCTGCGCGCACTGTACGGCGACGACCCCGCGGCCTCCCCGGACTACGGCCGGATCGTCAACGAGCGGCACTTCGACCGCCTGACGGGCCTGCTCGACTCCGGCCGCACCGTCGTCGGCGGCGCCCACGACCGGGCCGAACGCTACATCGCGCCGACCGTCCTGGCCGGCGTGGCACCCGATTCCCCCGTCATGCGCGAGGAGATCTTCGGCCCGATCCTGCCCGTAGTCGAGGTCGCCGGGCTCGACGAGGCCATCGCCTTCATCCGCGACCGCGACAAGCCCCTGGCCCTGTACGCCTTCACCGAGTCCGCCACCACGCGCGAACGCCTGACCCGGGAGACCTCCTCGGGCGGCCTGGCCTTCGGTCTGCCCGTCGCCCACCTGACCGTCTCCGACCTGCCCTTCGGCGGGGTGGGCGAGAGCGGCATGGGCAGCTACCACGGCCGCTACTCCCTGGACGCCTTCAGCCACCGCAAGGCCGTGCTGGACAAGCCCCTGGGCTGACGCGCCGGAACGGGCGCCCGCGCCCCCCACCGGAAATCCGGCCCGCGCGGGAACAGCAGCGGGACCCGGCAGATCCGTCGGCCCGCGCCGGGATGGACGGGCCGGAGCCGGGCACGAGCGGGACATGGCTGTCCTTCGAAAGCTCGCCCGCCCCCTGCTGGCCGCCCCGTTCGTCACCGACGGACTGCGCACCCTGCGCCGTCCCGAGGCGGTGGCGGAGCAGGCCCAACCCGTCGTCCGCGCGGTCGGTGACCGCGTCCCCGCACTCGCCGGGGATCCGCTGAAACTGGCGCGCCTGAGCGGCGCCGTCCAGATCGGTGCGGGCCTGCTGTTCGCGACGGGGCGCGCGCCCCGCATCGCGGCGCTCGCGCTGGCCGCGACGATGGTGCCGACCGCCCTCGCCGGCCACGCCTTCTGGACGGTGGAGGACCCGGAGGAGCGCGCCCGGCAGCGCGTCCACTTCCTGACGGACCTCTCCGTCCTGGGCGGTCTGCTCATCGCCGCCGCCGACACGCACGGAAAGCCCTCGCTCGCCTACCGCTCCCGCCACGCCCTCGACCACAGGCACCCGGTGCGCGCCGTCCGCCGCCCCGTCGAAGCGGCCGCCGCCGTGACGGCCGCCCGCGTCAAGGCCGTGACGCGCCCCCTCACCCACGCGCTCTGAGGCGGCCCCCCGCCGTCCCGGCGCGGCCGACCGCCGCACATGGCACGGCCCCGGTTCCCGCACCGCGTACGGGAACCGGGGCCGTGCGGCGTGCGGGTCAGCTCCCGTCGCGCCCGTAGTAGTCGCCGACGCGGCCGCGGTAGCCGGGGTCGCCCCGGTGCTTCTCCCTGTCGTACTCCGGGGCGTTCTTGATCTGGTCCTTGGTGCGGCTGACGTGGACCGTCCGCTCCTCCATGTCCACGCGGCCGACCGTGCCGGCGGGCAGCAGGACCTCCTTGCCGAAGATCCACGGACCCGTGTCGACGACGATGTACGCGGAGCCGACGTCCTGGGTGTGCTCGTCGACCGTGCCGATGTGGCCGTCGGCCGCCTCCACCTTGAATCCGATCAGGCTGGCTCCCGCCGTGGAGCGGGATTCGGGGCCGTAGCTCCAGAGTTCTGACATGGCTCCTCGTTTCCGTAATGCCCCGCGCACCGGGGCGGACATGGTGTTCCCTTCCCGTCCCGCGCACCGTCGGTCGACGGCCCTACGCCACCTGCGGGACCCGCCACCCGGACGGCTCCGCGGCGAACGCCGCACCACGGCCCCCGGGCGCCCTGCCCGCGGGGCGCCTCCCGGCGGGCCCGGTCAGCCCGCGCCGCCCGGGAGGGCCTCCTTCACCTTGGCCATGGCGAAGCCCCACCCCTGCGCGACCGTCGGCTTGCCCGGTACAGCCACCTCCTCGGGGTTCGTCAGCACGTCCAGCAGCACCGGCCCCGGGGTGTCGAAGGCCCGGCGCACACTGTCGTGGAGGTCCGCCGGGTCGGTGACGCGGATCCCGGTGATCCCGAGCGCGGTGGCCACCGCGGCGAAGTCGGGGTTGTCGAGCTCCGTACCGAACTCGGGCAGACCGGCCTGCTCCTGTTCGAGCTTGACCATGCCCAGCCGGCGGTTGTCGAAGACGACGAGCTTGACCGGCAGCCGGTACGTCCTGATCGTCATGAGGTCGCCGAGCAGCATGCTGAGCCCCCCGTCACCGCAGAAGGCGACGACCTGACGGTCGGGCGCCCAGAGCTGGGCACCGAGGGCCTGCGGCATGGCGTTGGCCATCGAGCCGAGGTTGTACGAGCCGATCAGGCGCCGGGCGCCGCGCATGGTGACGAAGCGGGAGAGCCACACGGTGGCCATGCCCGTGTCGGAGGTGAAGACGGCGTCCTGGTCCGCGTACGCGTCGACGGCGGCGGCCAGCGCCTCGGGGCGGATCTCGTGGTCGCGGTTGTCCAGCGCGGCCCGCAGCCTCCCGGTCCAGCGGTGCTCGTGCGCCGGGTCGGCCAGCCGGCGCTGGCCCTCCTGCCAGTGCGCGAACCGCTCCCGGGCCTCGTCCAGGTGCGCCCGGTCCGGGACCGCCTTCAGCAGCGGGAGCAGCGCCCGCAGCGTGGCGCCCACGTCACCGGCCAGACCCACGTCGACGGGGACCCGGCGCCCCAGGTGCTCCTCGCGGGTGTCGATCTGGACCACCTTGCAGTCCTTCGGGTACCAGTCCCGGTAGGGGAAGTCGGTGCCCAGCATGAGGAGGGCGTCGCCGTGGTCGAGGGCGTGGCCTGCGGCGGGGTTGCCGATGAGGCCGGTCTGACCGACCTGGAAGGGGTTGTCGTCGTCCTCGAACCCCTCCTTGGCCTTCAGGGTGAGCACCATGGGAGCGGCGAGCAGTTCGGCGGTGCGCAGGACCTCGGTCCGGGCGTCGCGTGCTCCGCGCCCCACGAGCAGGGTGACGCGGGAAGCGGCGTTCAGGAGTTCGGCGGCCTCGGCGAGCGCGGGGTCGTCGGGGCGGGTGACGGCGCGGTCGAGGGCGATGCGCGCGGGGCGGTCCTCACCCGTTTCCAGGTCGCCGATGTCGCCGGGGACGGTCAGGACGGCCACCCCGCCCTGGCCGACGGCCGCGCGTACGGCGGACTCCAGCATCCGGGGCATCTGCTCGGGGGAGGTGACGGTGGCGCGGTAGACGGCCACGTCGCGGAACAGCAGGTCGTTGTCGACCTCCTGGAAGTAGTCGCTGCCCATCTCGGCGAGGGGGACCTGGCCGCAGATCGCCAGGACCGGGGTGTGGCTCTTGGCGGCGTCGTAGAGCCCGTTCAGGAGGTGCACCGAGCCGGGGCCCACGGTGCCCGCGCACACGCCTATCGTGCCGGAGAGCTGCGACTGCGCCCCGGCGGCGAATGCCGCGGCCTCTTCGTGCCGGCAGCCGACCCAGCTCAGGCCGTCCGTGGTGCGGATCGCGTCGGTCAGGGGGTTCAGGGCGTCCCCGACGACTCCGAAGACGTGCTGGACGCCCAGGTCCTTGAGTGCGTCGACGATCACGTGGGCGACGGTGCGTGCCACAGGGGTGCCTTTCCTTGCGGGGCGGGTGTGCGGAGCGGTCCGGGTACGGCCGCCTGCCCCGTCGGGTGCCCCGTCGCCGGGCACTGATGCGGGCGGCGGCCCGGCCCCTTCGCTGGCCGGGTCGGGGTCCGGGCGGCCGCGCGCGACACTCGGCCGCTCACCCGTTCGGCGCATGCGGTGGCTTTGCGTGACGGGGCCGGTACACAGGGGCGCCACGGCGTCCGGGGCACTCCGGCGCTCCTGTGGGGCGCTGCGGCGGGTTGCGGAGAAGCGGCGCGGGGTGCGGGCTAGAGGAGGGCACGGGGTGAGCGCGGGACACCGACGTCTCCGCGGATCGCGTGCCGTACGCACTGGAGGATTCACCGATGAGCGCTGGAAACGGTTTCCTGAGCACCGAGCAGCTGATCAACCTGACGGCCTACGACACCGACGGGGAGAAGATCGGCAGCGTCGGTCAGGTCTACCGCGACGACGCGACGGGCCGCCCCGAGTGGGTCACCGTCAAGACCGGCTGGTTCGGGATGAAGGAGTCGTTCGTCCCCCTCGCGGGCGCCCGCAGCGACGGCGAGGCCCTGCACGTCCCGCACGCCAAGGGCATCGTCAAGGAGGCCCCGCGCGTCGACGCCGACCAGCACCTGGACGCCGACGAGGAGGCCCGGCTCTACCGGCACTACGGCCTGACCGGCTCGAACGGCAACGGCAACGGGCAGGGCAAGGGCAAGGGCAAGGGCCACCGTACGGCCGTGGACGCCCCCGGCATCGCGACCGGGACGTACGTCGACGACCGGGGCGAAGGGCGCCGCGACGACGAGCTGATCCGCTCCGAGGAGCGGCTGCGCGTGGGCACGACCAACGAGGAGGTCGGGCGGGCCCGCCTCAAGAAGGTCGTCGTCACCGAGAACGTCACCACCACCGTCCCCGTGAGCCACGAGGAGGTCCGCGTCGTGCGCGAACCCGTCCGCAAGGGCGAGCGCGTACGGAGCGACATCGGCGACGGCGAGAGGGAAGTGACCCTGCACGCCGAACGGGCCGTGACCCGCAAGGAGACCGTGCCCGTCGAGCGCGTGCGCCTGGAGACGGAGAAGGTCACGGAACAGAAGGAAGTCTCGGACACCGTCCGCAAGGAGCAGGTCCGCTTCGAGGACGACCAGAACCGCAAGGGCGAGCGCCGGGGCGGCCCGCGCCGCTGACGCGACGCGGCAGCAGGCCAACGCGGAACGGGCCCGAACTCGACGAGTTCGGGCCCGTTCTCACGCGCACGGCGGTACCCAGCTCAGCGCGGTAGTGCGGGTCCGCCACGTGCTCGTCCGGGCGGATTTCACGGCGTGCGCGAAATCCACTCCGCACTCCGCTTGCCCCGTACCCGGCATCCCCTTCACGCGGATCGGGCGCCGGGCCGACGCGCCGGCCCGAAAGCCGAACGGCGGTGGCCCGTCATGATCAACCTCCGCACCCGCGTGTTCCCCGCTCCCCCGCGCACACCTCCCGGATTTACGAATCCCCTACGCGGCCCCTCACCTCACCCCTCGGCCCAGTCGGACGCGGTCGCGTCGGTGATCAGGCGGACGAGCCCGGGCAGCCCGTCCCCGGTCAGGGCGCGGCGCTGGCGGTCCGCGGGCGTGCCCTCGCGCAGGAGCCGGTGGACGAGGGCGCTCACCTGCCGGAGGTCGCCGGCGTCCTCCAGGGCGGGCGTGATGTGAAGCAGGAGCGAGCACAGCACGTCGCCGCTGCTGTGCGGGCGGCCGAGCGGATCGAGCAGAGTGCCGTTCAGGCCGTGCCTGGCCGCGTGCCAGTTCCCGGCCTGCAGCAGCTCCGCCGGGCACCCCTCCAGCGGGGCGCCCGCCTTCTCCTCGGCGATCGCCGTGGCGACCAGCGCGCGGACGATGCCGGCGAGCATGACCGCGTCGTCGGCCCCGAGTTGAACGTCCGGACAGCGCACCTCGACGGTGGGATAGCGGTCGGAGAGCCGGGCCTGCCAGTACACCTGACCCCGGTCGGCGATCACCCCGGACGCGACCAGCGCGTCCAGCCGCCGCTCGTAGTCGGCGTGCCCGTCGAAGTGCGGCGGCGGCCCGCTGACGGGCCAGCGGCCGAAGACGATGGTCCGCCAGCTCGCGAAGCCGGTGTCCCGGCCCTCCCACACGGGCGAGTTCGCCGACATCGCGAGCAGGGTCGGGAGCCATCCCCGGATCCGGTTCAGGACGGCCACGCCCGTCTCCGGGTCGGGCACCGCCACGTGCACGTGCATGCCGCTGATCAGGTGCTCGTCGACGAGCTGCCGGGCCTCCCCCTCCATCCGCAGGTAGCGCGGTGTACGCGTCACCGGTACGGGGCCCGTCCCCCGCAGCGGCGCGGCGCCCGTGGCGGCGATCCGGCAGCCGTTCGCCTCGGCGGCCGAGGCCACCGCGTGGCGCAGGCGCAGCAGGTGGCCCCCCACCTCCTCCAGGGTGGAGCAGATGGGGGTGGCCACCTCGACCTGTGCCTGCAGCAGTTCGTCCTGCACCTCGGCGCGGTCCGCGAGGGGGCCGAGGCCCGCCGTGCGGCGGACGTCCTCCACCAGGGGCGCGGGCAGCCCGCCGACCGGCTCCACCAGCAGGTACTCTTCTTCGACACCAAGCGTGATCACGTTCTGCGGCTACCCGGATACGTCATGATCACCCTCGGCCGGACGGCCCGCCCGTCCCGAAGGATCAGGCCGCCGGCACCCGCGAGAAGGGGCTGTCGCCGAGACCGGCCAGCAGGTCGGCCGGGTCGCGGTAGACGGCGACCGCCCCCGCTTCCACCAGGTCGGCCCGGGGGATCCCGCCGCACAGCAGGCCGACGGCACTCACACCGGCCCGGGCGGCGGCCTGCATGTCCCAGACGGAGTCGCCGACGAACACCGCGCGCCCGGCGGGTACGCCCGCCCGTTCGAGGGCCTGCAGCACCGGGTCGGGTGCGGGTTTGCCCTGCTCGACGTCGTCGGAGGTCGCGGTGCCGGTGAGCGCGTCGTCCGCTCCGATGGCCCGGCGCAGGGCGTCCAGCTCCCGGTCCTTGGCGGAGGTGACGAGCAGAACCTTCCACCCGGTCTCCGCCAGTTCGCGCAGCACGTCGGCGGCGGAGCCGAAGGCGGCGAGCCGGTCGAAGTAGGTGGCGTAGAGGGTGTCGTGGGCGGCGCTGATGCGGTCGTCCCCGGAACGGTCGCGGTCCTCGCCGCCCAGGAGGTGGTCGAGGAGGTCCATGCCGGGGAGGCCGATCGCCCGGTGGACGGCGTGCATGGGCACCCGGTGTCCCGCCTGGCGCAGGGCTTCCCACCAGGAGGTGACGTGGAGGTGGTTGGTGTCCGTGAGGGTTCCGTCGACGTCGAAGAGTGCGGCGCGGTTCATGGCTGCGGCCACCTCACAGGTTCCGGAGGGCGGGGAGCAGCTTGGCCTCGGCCCATTCGAGGAACGGCTCCTGGTGGTCGCCGCCGATCTGGACCAGGGCGACCTCGGTGAAGCCCGCCTCCGCGTAGGGGCGCACGGCGTCGACGAACGCGTCCACGTCGTCGCCGCACGGGATGGCCTCGGCGACGTCCTGCGGACGGGTGTGCTGCGCGGCCTGGTCGAATCCGGCCGTGCCCGGGAGCTCGGCGTTGACCTTCCAGCCGCCGAGCGCCCAGCGGAACTGGTCGTGGGCGCGGGCCACCGCGGCGTCGCGGTCGGGGTCGTAGCAGACGGGGAGCTGGCCGACGCGCGGTTTGCCCGCGCCGCCGTGCGCGTCGAACAGCCGCAGCAGCTCCGGCTTCGGCTCCGTGGCGATCACGAGGTCGCCGTACCGGCCCGCGACCTCGCAGGAACGGGGCCCGGACACGGCGATCCCGATCGGGGGAGCCTCGTCGGGGAGGTCCCACAGCTTGGCGTTCTCGACGTCGAAGTGCGCTCCGTGATGACTCACGTACTCCCCGGTGAACATCCGCCGGATGATGTCGGTGGCCTCCTCCAGCATTTCCAGGCGTACGTGGGCCGCGGGCCATCCCGAGCCGACGATGTGCTCGTTCAGCCGCTCCCCCGAGCCGAGTCCCAGCCGGAACCTGCCCTCGGAGAGGATCTGCACCGTGGCGGCCTTCTGCGCGACGACCGCGGGGTGGTAGCGGAAGGTGGGGCAGGTCACGTACGTCATGAGCGGGATCCGGGACGTGGCCTGGGCGGCCGCGCCGAGCACGCTCCAGGCGTACGGCGCGTGCCCCTGCGCATCCAGCCAGGGGAAGGAGTGGTCGGAGATCACGGAGAAGTCGAACCCCGCCCGCTCCGCGCCCACCACGTGGGAGACCAGCTCCCGCGGGCCGGCCTGCTCGGTCATCATCGTGTACCCGATACGCACCATGGGGAGCGCCTAGCCGCCATCGGGCCGGGTGAAACCTTCCGGCGCCAGGAGCCTCCGGACGGCGCAGCGACAACGCCGGTCCGGCCGTACCCCGCGACGGACGGGGACGGGTCCGGGTATCCGTCTCCCTCTGCGAGCGAGAGCAATTCCCAGCCATCCGGTGAATGTGCCCGCACCCATTGCGTCGCGCGGCGCGCCCGGGGGTGCGGCACTTCGATACCCGGGTCGTCCCACAGCCCGGACAAGAGCGCCCGAACGGACGGCGAAGCGCAGGCGTCCAGGCTGCCGCGGCCGGACCGCGAAAGCCGCGGACCCCCCTTTGCGGACACCCGGCCGAGGCGTGCGCCCGTCGGATCGCGCGGGCTCTCCGTACGCCACCTGAGGTCGGTGAAGCCACTGGAGAACGGGCCAATACCCACCAGTAAGGCCCTCATTGACGGTCAATCACCTCAACAGGCCCGGTGATACGATCATCGTACTTGCGGAGCGGCGGATGGACTTTCGACGACATCTCCGACCACGGCGACCATCCGGACGGTGCCCCCGGTACGGATGGTCCGCCGGTCCACCCGCATTGACGGAATGCAGCAACTGGCCGTCAGTCGCCTGAAGAGAGTCTTATGACGTCTTACATACAGAACCCAGTAATCTGGGCGCTTCTCGTCGCCGTCATCGGTGCGGTCTCCGTCATTGTTCGCCAGCGCAGGGCAGCGCGGGCTTTTAGGCGCGAGATCGAAGAGATGAAAGCCCACTACACCCAGCTGGAGAACAGCTTCTCGAAATCCGTCGAGTCCGAGAAGGAGCAGGCGCAGGACGCGACGAAATCGGTCCTCAAGTCCGCGATGCGGACGCTCCAGGGTCTCGCCGCGGAACAGCAGTCGGTCATCTCCGGTCTGCAGACCAAGTACGGCGAGTCCGTGATCCTCCAGGACCTCCTGGAGATCGACCACACGAACTCGCAGTTCGGGCGGCGCGCCCAGTCCATCGCCGTCCTGTGCGACGGCTGGCTCGGACGGCAGCGCGAGGTCGCCTCGGTCTACGACGTCGTCCGCAGCGCGCAGGGCCGGATCCGCCACTTCCGACGCGTGGAGATCCTCTCGCAGGTCGACTTCGGAATCACGAACCGGGCCGTGGAACCCGTGGCACTGGCCCTGGCCGAGCTGCTCGACAACGCCACCAGCTATTCCAGCCCGGACACCGTGGTCGAAATCAACATCCGCACCGTGCCCAAGGGCATCTGCATCATCGTCGACGACGCCGGTGTCAGCATGAACGACGAGGAGCGGGCCAAGGCCGAAAAGCTCCTGTCGAGCGAGCGGGTATCGGGCGTCTCCGGACTGGGCAGTCCCCCGCAGTTCGGCTTCGCGGTGATCGGCGTGCTCTGCGAGCGCTTCGGCTTCGAGGTGTCCGTGGACTCCAACTCACCCTACGGAGGGGTCCGTGCCGTCCTCCTGCTGCCGCACGAACTGCTCACCGCCATGCCCGTGAAGAAGGCCCCCGCGCCGGCGGTCCCCGCCTCCGCCGCGGAGCCGGCCGGCCCCCAGTCCGCGATGACGACGTCCTCGACCGTCGACGGCCTGCCCCGGCGCAGCCGCAAGCGGCCGATGGCGATCGTGCCCGGCAGCGCGTCGGGCACACCGTCGGCGAACCGCTCCGAGGCGGAGGCAGCGGCGATCATGGGCGCCTTCCAACGGGGTACGGAGATCGGACGGGCCACCCGCCCGGACTCGGCGAACCCGTCGAGCAGCACACGTGATGCGAGCAGCGAAGGACATGAGGTCTCGTGAACAACGATCTGTCATGGATGCTGGACAGCGCCCTGGAGATACCCGGGGCGCTGCACGCGGTCCTGGTCTCCGCCGATGGTCTGCTGATGGCCCGGACGAAGGACTTCCACAAGGACAACGCCGACACGGTGGCCGCCGCGATGAGCGGCGTGCAGTCGCTCAGCCGCTCCCTCGGGTTCTTCATCGAGAGCGGCCAGCTGCAGTGGCGGCAGACGCTCGTCGAGTTCGACGGCGGCTGGGTCTTCCTGATATCCGCCGGGGAGGGCGCATATCTCGGGGTCTCGGCCTCGCCCGACGTCGACATGCAGGACATCACGTTCCGGATGCAGCAGCTCGTGGGGCAACTGGGCAAGGCCCTGACGACGCCGCCGCGCGAGAACCTCGGCGTCCGCTCGTGAACGGCTTCGACGATCTGGAGCCCGAGACCGCGGAATTAGTGCGTCCGTACGTCATCACCAAGGGACGCGGGCTGCCGGACGAGGAGAAGCTCTCCCTCATCACCCTGGTGACCGCGGCGGGCGACCGGCTCCAGCGTCCCACCCAGCTGTCCCCGGAGGAGCAGGGCCTGCTGGACCTGTGCACCGCCGGCTTCCTCTCGGTCGCCGAGATCGCGGGGCACACCCGGCTTCCCATGGGCGTGGTGAAGATCCTGCTGTCCGCCCTGACGGAGGGCGGCTACCTCATCACCCGTCCTCCCGTGCAGCGCGCCCCGCTCACGGACCGACGCATCCTCGAGGAGGTACTGAATGGGCTCCGCACCAAGTTTGGCTGAGCAGGCGTACGTGCGCGGCGGGGCGACACAGACCGCCGTGAAGATCCTCGTCGTCGGTCACTTCGCCGTCGGCAAGACCACCCTCATCGGGGCGATATCGGAGATCCCTCCGCTGTCCACCGAGGAGACGATGACGCGCGCCGGCGAGTCGTTCGACGACCTCAAGGGCATCCGGAGCAAGACCACCACCACCGTGGCCATGGACTTCGGCCGCCTCACCATCAGCGACCGCGTGGTCCTCTACCTCTTCGGAACGCCCGGTCAGCTGCGGTTCGTTCAGATGTGGGAGGACATGGCGCGCGGCGCGCTCGGCGCGCTGGTGCTGGTGGACCCGGAGCGGCTGGCGGACTCGTTCGCCGTGATCGACCTCATCGAGCAGTACGGCCTGGACTACGCGATCGCCGTCAACCGCTTCGACGGCACTCCGATCCGGGAGGAGCGGGCGCTGCGCGAGGCCCTGGACCTGCTCGACGACACCCCGGTCGTCACCTGCGACGCGCGCGACCCGAAGTCGTCCGCCGACGCGCTGATCACCCTTGTCCGCTATTTGCTGGACCGCTCCCGCTAGGAACAGACATGGACGCTCAACACACCGCCCCCGTGCCCCCGCCCGGGTGCCCGGCCCACAACAGCGGCGGCCGGGTGCCGCTGCACGGACCGGGGTTCGCGGCCGATCCGCAGGCGTACTACGCCTACATGCGCCACTACGGTCCGACCGCGCCCGTGGAGCTGGCCCCGGGGGTGGAGGCCACGCTCGTGACCGACTACTCGACGGCACTGCAACTCCTGCAGGACTCCAGCTCGTTCCGCAAGGACGCGCGCCGCTGGCGGGACCTGGCCGAGGGCCGGATCAGCCCGGACAACCCGGCCGTGCCGGTACTGGCGTACCGGCCCAACTGCATGTTCAGCGACGGCCCCGAGCACCTGCGGCTGCGGCAGGCGGTCACGGACAGCATGGCCCGGGTCGACTCGCGCAAGCTCAGCCAGAGCACCGCGCAGGTCTCCAACTACCTGATCTCGCAGTTCGGTCCGCGCGGTTCGGCCGACCTCCTCGCCGACTACGCCAAGCAGCTGCCGCTGTTCGTGTTCAACGAGCTGTTCGGCTGCCCCGCCGACATCGGCGACCGGGTGTTGTTCGGCATCACCGGCATGTTCGACGGAGTCAACGCGGAGCGGGCGTTCGAGGTGCTGTTCGGGGCCGTCGGGGAGCTGGTGGCCCTCAAGCGCGCCAAGCCGGGCGAGGACGTGACCTCGTGGCTGATGCAGCACGAGGCGAAGCTCACCGACGAGGAGATGGTCCACCAGCTCGCCCTGCTCCTGGTGGCGGGCAACGAACCGCTGCGCAACCTCATCGGCAACACCCTGCACCGGTTGCTCACCCACGACGCGTACGCCCACAAGGGCGGTCTGATCGACGAGGCGATCGACGACACGCTGTGGGAGAACCCGCCGATGCAGAACCTCGCGGCACACTATCCCGCGGCCGACATGGAGTTCGCCGGGCAGAAGCTGCGGGCGGGAGACCTCGTCCTGGTCAGTTTCGCGGCGGCCAACACCGGGCCGGCACTGACGGCCGCGCGCCAGGCCGGCAGCAACCGCGCCCACCTGGCGTGGAGCGCGGGCCCGCACGCCTGCCCGTCGAAGGAGCCCGCCCGGCAGATCACGGTGACCGCCGTGGAGAACCTGCTCAACCGGCTCCCCGACGTCGAGCTCGCCGTGCCGGAGGACAGCCTCGTCTGGCGTCCCGGCCCCTTCAACCGCGGACTCACCACGCTGCCCGCCCGCTTCACCCAGGTCGCCGCGGCGCGGGGGGCCTCTCCCGCGGCCCGAGCGCAGGCGCCCGAGCGTACCGACACGGGTGGCGGAAGGCGTGAACGGGCTGGAATGTGGAGCCAGTTCCTCACCTGGATCACAAAGTGATCCACGCAACTCCCGTTAACTCCCCCACCACAGCATGAACGTTTCGCCTCAAGGGTAGTGAGCACCGCGTTGTTCCATCCGGCTCATGAGGCGAAGGAGGTGTCGTGGACCAGCTGTCCGACGACGCCACGGTCATGCACCACCCCCCCGAACGCGGCCCCTCCGATGCCCGCCCCACCAGGCGGGCATCTCCCCGGGCCCTGCGGACGGGGCCGGGAGGGCCGGTGACGGCAGGCTCCCGGCCCGTCGCCCCGAAACCCTCCGCCGGGGAGACGCTCGGCGGCCATACGGCGAGACAGGTGCTGCGGCTGTGCGAGGCGGCGGGGTTGAACGGGGCCGACTCCGCGGGCTACGCACGGACGCTGCTCTCGGTGCTGGGCCCCGTCGGCGAGCGGCCGCTCGACCTGCCGCCCCCCGAACGCTCCTTCCTCTCCGACGACCACACGCCGGTGGAGTTCTCACTCTCCTTCACGGCGGACGCGGAGCCGACCCTGCGGGTGCTGCTCGAGCCGGGGTACGGCGCCGGCAGCCTGGAGCAGAACGGGAGCACCGGGCTGCGGGTCGTGCGCGACCTGGCCCGCAGGTGGGGGTTCGACACCACGCGGCTGGACGAGCTGGAGGACCTGTTCTTCCCGCCGGACCCCGAGGGGCCGCTGGCGCTGTGGTGCGCGCTGGAGCTGCTTCCCGGCGGCGTCCCCAAGGTCAAGGTGTACCTGAACCCCGCCGCGTCCGGCCGGGAGCGTGCCGCGGCAACGGTGCGGGAGGCCCTGCGCCGGCTCGGCCACCGGCAGGCGTTCGCGTCGCTGCCCGAGGGCGACCGCCACCTGTTCTTCGCCCTGGACCTGGGCGACTGGGAAGAACCCCGCGTGAAGGTCTACCTCGCGCACCACGACCTGTCGGCGCCGGAGGCCGCCGGTCTGTCCCGGGTGCCCGACCCGTCCCGCGCGGCCGGCGGTCCGGACCGGACGACCGGGTCCGACCCTGTGGCGGAGTGCGCGGCTGCGGCCGACTCCGCAGCCGAGGTGCGGAGGTTCTTCGGCATGGCGGCCGGGCACGACGTCGACGACGAGACCCCCGCGGCGGGGGACGGGCCGGACCCGCGCCTCGGTCGCCGGCCCGTCCAGTCCTGCCACGCCTTCACCGAGACGGGGACCGGCCGGCCCAGCGGCTTCACCCTCTACGTCCCGGTCCGCGACTACGCCCCGCACGACGGCGAGGTCCTCGACCGTGCGGTGGCCGTGCTCGGCCGGCACGGCATGGACGCCGCCCCGCTGGTGCGTTCGCTGGCCGCCGTGACCTCCCGGCGGCTGCACGACGGCGTCGGGCTCATCGCCTACCTGGGGCTCGCCCACCAGAAGGGGCGGCCGGCGCGGGTGACCGCGTACATCTCCTCGGAGGCGTACCGGGTGAAGCCCCCCGTCCCCGCGCCGCCCGTGCGGATCGGAGCCGTCGGCTGAGGCTCCCGGGGCCGGGCCGCGGCAGCAGGCGCCCCAGGCCGTCTTCGCCGGGCAGCGCGGACCCGGCACGATCCCAAGAGACGCCCTACGCGTCCTGCAGCTCCCGGAGCTCCCGGAGGTACGGGCCGACGTCGACCTGGATGGAAGTTCCCGCGGTCCGCCCGTACCGCTCCTCGATGCGGCTCAGGTACGCGCCGATCTCCTCGTGCATGACGTCCGCCGGCGGGAGCGCCACGTCGCCGTCGATGATCCGGGCAACCCACCGGGACTGTGCTTCCACCAGGCGCGTGATCGATCCCACGGGGCGGATCAGGCCGACGAAGTAGAGGCCGGTCCGGTCGGGTGCGACCACGCGACGGTAGAGCTCGACCGCCCCCTGTCGCGGGCCCGCCGGACACCCGGCGGGCAGGAAGGGGAAGGCCATCCGGAAGCCGGTGCAGTAGACGATCGCGTCCGCCTCGGCGGCGGTTCCGTCGGTGAAGCGCACGAGGCCGCCGTCCAGCGAGTCGATCGCGGGGCGCGGGACCACCCCTCCGTGCCGTATCCGGCTCAGGATCTCGTCCGAGATGGTCACGGCCGAGGAGAAGACGGGGTGGTCGGGTTCGGGCAGGCCGTAGTCGGACAGCCGGCCCCGTGCCACGCGCAGGGCCTGCTCGACGAAGAGGCGCTGCTCGGGGAAGGACATCTCGTTCCACCACGGCGCGTCCGCGATCAGGTCCACGGACATGCCGAAGAGCTGCTTGGGCACGATGTGCAGCCCCCGCCGGACGGACAGGAGGGTCCGCGCGGCGTGCCGGGACAGGTCGGCGGCGATGTCCACTCCCGACGCCCCCATCCCGACGACGACGACCCGCTGCCCGGCGAAGTCGGCGCCGTCGTGGAAGTCCATCGAGTGGAGGATCCGCCCGGTGAAGGAATCGGCGCCCGGCGGGAGTGAACTCGGCAGGGCCGCCTCGGTGTTGTGGCCCGAGGCGATGACCACCCGCTCGAAGCGGCGCGTCGTCTCCGCCCCCCGCGCGTCCCGGCTGATGACCGTCCAGGCCCCGTCGCGGTCCTGCCGTACGGAGAGCACCTCGGTGCGCAGCTCGATGCGGGGCAGCAGCCCGGCCCATTCGGCGAAGGACCGCAGGTAGGCGGCGACATCGCGGTGGCTGGGGTAGAGCGGCAGCTCGGAGGGCATCGGGAAGTCCGCGTATCCGGTGAGCTGTTTGGCACTGTTCAGGTGCAACGACCGGTAGGCGGGCCCCCGTTCACCCGCTCCCGGCTGGCGCCAGATCCCGCCGACGTCCGGCGCCTTCTCGAGGCAGACGAAGTCGATCCCCCTGGCCGACAGGGCATGCGCGGCCGCCAGCCCCGCCAGCCCCGCACCGACGACACACACGGTTGCCGCCGTGGGCAGGCCGCCGGTACGTGACCCGTTCAAGGATCCCTCCACAGAACACCCTCCGTCGTCGCGGCGGGCGTTGCCCCCGCGTACGGGCGCCCGGACGCCTCACCCTACCCACCGCCCCCGAATGCGAGGACTTCGAGGTCACCGGTCAAGTGGGGTGCGGCGGAGACCACTTCACGACGGGGCGCCCGGACGACCCCTGGATGGTGGCGGGGGCGGGTGGGGGTCGGACAAGGGTTTTCCCCGTATCGGGTTCATCTCCGCGTTGCCTACTGTCTGCTCACCGGCGATCCCCCCTTCTTGGAACCCGCGGTCCCCACCCACCCCCCACACCGTGGAATCGCGACCACCCCCCAACCAGGGGGAGAAACCGGTACCGCCACGTCCCGACCGCCGTGCGACGCCCACCCGGGCGGGCGGGCGGGACGACACGGCACACGGTGGGGACCGGGACGGAACCGACCACCCCGCCCCGGTCCCCTACCGCCGAACACGTCCCACGTGTACCGACCGGCCGCTCCACCAGCGTGGCCCCTCCACATCGCCGGCCACGCCGCCCTCCTCATCGCCGCCCAACCCACCCTGACCCCGCTCAGACCGAAGCGGTCGTCACCGGAAGACGTCGAGGTGCTCTCCGAGGAAGGCTTCGAGGGTGCGCGGCGGCCGGCCGAGTATGCGGGCCACGGTGCCGTCGGGCTGTTCCGGGTGGGTGGCGGCCATGCGCTGGATCTCCACCACGTGGGCGGCGAGCCAGTCGGGCATGCCGGCGGTGGAGGTGAGGTGGCGGTGCAGGTCCGCGCCGCTCAGGTCGATGTACCGCACGTCCCGTCGCAGCAGGATGCCGAGCAGGGCGGCGAGTTGGGGGTGGGAGTACGTCCGGTCGCCCGTGAGGGTGTAGGTGTGGCCTGCGAGTTCGGGCCGGGTCAGCGCGGCGGCCGCCACGTCGGCGATGTCGCGGCAGTCGATGTAGTTGCGGGCCGCGTCCCCCATCGTGCCGTGGAAGACGCCGCCCGCGGCCACCCTGGGCGCGAACAGGAGCAGCTTCTGCAGGAACGCGTAGGGGCGCAGGACGGTGGCGGTGATCCGAGAATTCCGGAGGGCCTCCTCGACTGTGTGGTGCCCTCGGGCTACGGCCACGGGAGAGCCGGGGCCGGCGCCGGGCGCGGAGATCTTGACGATGTGCCCGATGCCGCTGTCGGCGGCCGCGGCGATCACGTTGGTCTCGTGGGCGACCTGGGCGGGGCCGTTGGCCATGGTGAGGAACAGCCGGGTCGCGCCGGTGAAGACGGCCCGCAGGGACGCGGGGTCGGCGGCGTCGGCGGCCAGCACCTCGGTCCGTGCGAGAACGGCGCTGTCGAACCGGCTCCGGAGCCGTCCGGGGCTGCGGCTCAACGCCCTTACGGGCACGTCGAGTTCGGCGAGACGGTGCAGGAGCGCGCTTCCGGTGGCGCCGGTGGCGCCCATGACGACGATCATTCGGTGTCCTTCCGTCGTGGTCCCGTGCGCGGGTCGCGCGGGACCGGCGAGGTGGCGGGTGGAGCGGTGTGGCTGCGGAGTGCGCGACCGCGGAGTGCGCGACCGCGGGACGGCCTCCGGGATAGCGCGCGCCGCGCGTGGCTCCGCGCCACCGCCAGGTGGTGATGGCGGCGGCGAGCGCGGCGGACAGCGGAAGGTCGAGCCGGAGGCGTTCGGGCCACGGCGAGCCGGACGCGAACGTGAAGGGGAGGGCGAACGGAGCCCGAAGCGGCCAGGCTGCCAGGGCCCTCGATGGCGAGGTGGGCGACGACGGCCCCGCCGACGGCCGCCATCAGGCCCGCCCCCGCCGCCAGGACGGGCTTCGGGACGGAGGCGGACCGGCGGGGCCGGGCGCCCGTACGCCGGAGCCGGGCGCCGGTGAGGGCGGCGACGAGTGCCGAGGTCCCCGCGATGGAGGTGAGGGCCGCGACGGCCAGGTCGTCCCGCCCGGAGACCAGTCCCCCGACGCCCGCGGACAGGGCGGGGGCGGCGTACGCCACCAGCACCTCGCGCCAGAGGACGAAGCGCGGCGACGGCCGCTCGGTGATCGGGACGCTTCTTCGTGTATCCACGACGCATTCTCCTTGGCACGATAATTAGTGACCTAACTACATGGTCATGCGAACCCACACGGCAGCGCAGCACGTACGGGCTGCGCACAGGGAGGCGGAACGGAGCGGGGCGGGCCGGGCGCCGGCTATCGCTCGGTCAGCGCCCCGATGCCCCGGGTGACGCGCGCGAGCAGGTCGAGGAAGACGGTCCGCTCCTCGACGCTGAGGTCGGCCACCATCGCCTGGAGGCGGTGGAAGTGGTCGGGGGCCAGGTCGCGCAGCTTCTGCGCGCCGCGGGCGGTCAGGACGACCACCGAGGCGCGCCCGTCCTGCGCGGACGGCCGGCGCAGGACCAGCCCGTCCCTCTCCAGGGAGTCGATCAGTCCGGTGACGGTCGCGCGGGAGACGCCGAGGCTGGCGGCCAGGAGCGACGGCGACTTCTCGCCCTCGCTGTCCTCCAGGTCCGCGAGGAGCCGGTAGCGCCCGGTGGACAGGCCGAAGCGGGAGAAGTGGACCTCGCTCGCCTGGCCGAGCCGGGCTCCGGCGGCCATCAGCCGTACCGCGACCAGAACGGCCTGCGGGTCGGCGTCGAGGCCGTAGTGCCGGATCTGGCGCCGGGCCTGGTCCAGCGTCGGGCTCTCCTCCGGCAAGGATTCGCGTGCGTCCATGGAAGAAATATGGCCCCTAACCACCCACCCCGTCAAGGCCATCGCGTCCGAGTGGCCGGCGGTGCGCTCCGCTGCCCTCGCGGATGCCGCCGATGCCCGCCGCCGAGACCCTGGCTATGCGCAGGGCGAGCTGGATCTCCAGCACCCGCTCCGGGGACTGCCAGTCGTGGCCGAGGAGTTGGCCGATGCGCTCCAGTCGCTGCACCACGGTGTTGATGTGCACGTGGAGGGCTTCCTTCGCCTTGGACTGGCTCATGCCCGCGGAGAAGTACGCCTGGAGGGTGTGCAGGAGGTCGGTGCCGCGCTTCGCGTCGTACGCGATCACGGGGCCGAGGGTCTGCTCCACGTAGCCTCCCAGGTCAGTGCGGTCGCCGAGCAGGACGCCGAGGAAGCCCAGTTCGGCCAGGGCGGCCCCGGCGCCCGCGTGGCCCAGGGCCCGCAGGGCCCCCAGGCAGCGCCGGGCCTCCGCGTGCGCGTCGGCGAAGCCCTCGGCGCCGCTGACCGGCCCCGCGGCGCCGACGGTGACCGGGGCGGCCACGGCCTGTCCCACTTCGTCGGCGAGCGTGCGGGCGTCCGCGCCGGGGGCCTCGGACGGGGCGACCAGCACCACGTCGTCGTGGTGCAGTCCCGCGAGCCCCTTGCGGCTCTGCGCGGAACGGGCGGCCGCGGCCAGCAGCCGCCTGCGGGGCACCGTCCCGGCGTGGAGCAGGAACACCGCGTGCGGCCGGTCGAGGTCCACCCGCAGCCGGCGGGCCCGGGCGGCCAGGCTGGTGGGGTCCGCGGCCCGCGCGAGCAGGTCCCCGAGGAGTTCGCCGCGTACGCGGTCCTCTGCTTCGGCGACGGAGCGG
Organism: Streptomyces sp. NPDC058701; assembly: GCF_042715295.1. Lineage (NCBI taxonomy): Bacteria > Bacillati > Actinomycetota > Actinomycetes > Kitasatosporales > Streptomycetaceae > Streptomyces > Streptomyces sp. NPDC058701. The sequence continues at coordinate 146,727 of NZ_JBHXSY010000016.1, forward strand.
CGCAGCAGCAGGAGCAGGGCGGTGACCACGCTGGCGCGTTCGAAGAGGCGGCGGTCCGCCTCTCCGAGGTCGGCGCGGCCGGTCAGGGCGATGCTGCCGAGGAGTTCGGGGCCCGCCAGGACCGCGCACACCCAGGTGCCGTTCACCGGTACGGCCCGTCCCCCGGCCCGGGAGGCGGCGACGGCCCGCGCCGGCGGGGCCTGGGGATCCGCTCCCGCCCGGGCGAGTTCGGCCCCGTCCGCGTCGTGGATGAGCGTCCCGCCCTGCAGGACGGCGCCGATGGCCGTCGCGACCTCCGCGATGTCCCCTCCGCGCAGGACGAGGTCGGTCAGCCGGTCGTGGGCGTCCGCGGCCCGCCGCATGGCCTCGCTGTGCGCCTCAATGGTCCGCGAGGCCTCGTTGAGGTCGACCAGCGCGGTACGGGTCTCGTCCAGCAGCCGGGCGCTGTCGATGGCGATAGCGGCGTGGTCGGCCAGGGAGGAGAGCAGGGCGACCTCGTCCGGCGCGAAGGTACGGGCCGTGCGGTCCGCAGCGTACAGGACGCCGATCACCCGGGTTCCCAGGCGCAGCGGTACGCCGAGGATGGCCCGCAGGCCCTCGTCGGTGACGGCGGCGTCGATCGTCGCGGTGTGCTTGAAGCGCGGGTCCTCGCCGTAGTCGCCGGTGGTGTACGGGCGGGCGGACTCGGCGACCAGCCCGCCCAGGCCCTCGCCCATGCCCAGCCGCACCCGCTGGAACGCCGCCGAGATGCATCCGTCGGTCACCCGCATGTACGTGTCGCCCGCCTCCTCGTCGTTGAGGGACAGGTAGGTGACGTCCGTGCCGAGGAGCAGCTTGGCCCGGTGCGTGATCGCCCGCAGCACGGCGTCCAGGTCCCTGAGCGCCGCCAGGTCGCCGGCGGTGTCGAAGAGCGCGGCGAGCTCGACCTCGCGGCGCCGGTGCTGGCTGAGCGTACGCCGGATGCGCAGCGCCACCTGGGCGGCTTCGGCGATGTCGGCGGCCTCCGACGCGTCCGCCGCGGCGTCCCGGGCCGTCTCGGCCACCCGCGCGAACCGGTCGGCCGGCGCGCCCTGCTCCAGCAGGTCCAGCAGCTGCCGCAGGGCGGTCCGGGCCGGTCCGGTACCGGAGTTCGTCGCGGGGGTGGGCATGGGCGCTCTCCGTGGCTCGGGAAGCCCGCCGCCGGCGGGGCGCGGCGGGCGGCCGGAGCTCACCTGTCGGCGGGGATCGAATCGTGCGCGGGCCGGCGGCTGCCGGGGACCGCCGGGCCGGCCGGCTCGTGGTCCTGCGCCAGGTTACGCCCGCGGGTCTCCCTGGCCACCAGGACGGTCAGCGTGGTGACGAGCGTCGCGACCGCGAGGTAGACCGAGATCGGCAGGGACGAGCCGTAGCCGTCGAGCAGGGCGACGGCGACGATCGGGGCGAGCGCGCCACCGATGATGGAGGCCAGCTGGGACCCCATCGAGGCCCCCGAGTAGCGGACCCGGGTGTCGAACATCTCGGAGATGAAGGCGGCCTGCGGGCCGTACATGGCGCCGTGCAGGACGAGCCCGATGGTGACGGCCGCGGCGATCGCCGGGAAGGACTTGGTGTCGAGCATCGCGAAGAACACGAACGCCCAGCCGGTCATGCCGATCGATCCGATCAGGGTGACCGGGCGGCGGCCGATGCGGTCGGACAGCGCGCCCCACGCGGGGATGGTGACGAAGTGGACGGCGGAGCCGATGAGGGCGGCGTTCAGCCCCTGGCTCTTGGACAGCCCGAGGTGGGTGGTGACGTAGACGAGCAGGAACGCGGTGAGGATGTAGTACGAGATGTTCTCCCCGAGGCGGGTCCCGATCGCGGTGAGGACGGACCGCCGGTGCGACCGGAACACGTCGGTGATCGGCAGCTGCTCCTTGACGCCCGCGGCGGCCGCCTCCTCGGCGGCCTTCGCCCGGGCCTCCAGGAAGACCGGGGACTCGGAGACCGACACCCGGATCCACAGGCCGATCACGACCAGGACGCCGGAGAGCAGGAACGGGATGCGCCAGCCCCAGGCGAGGAACGCCTCCTCGGACTGGACGCCGGCCAGCAGGGCGAGCACGCCGGTGGCCAGCAGGTTGCCGCCGGGGGCGCCGGCCTGGGGCCACGACGCCCAGAAGCCGCGGTTCTTGTCGTCCCCGTGCTCGGAGACCAGCAGGACGGCGCCGCCCCACTCGCCGCCGAGCGCGAAGCCCTGGACCAGGCGCAGCAGGGTCAGCAGGATCGGGGCGCCGACGCCGATGCTCGCGTGGGTGGGCAGCAGGCCCATGGCGAAGGTGGCCCCGCCCATGAGGAGCAGGCTGAGGACGAGCAGCTTCTTCCGGCCGATCTTGTCGCCGTAGTGACCGAAGACCAGTCCGCCCAGGGGGCGGGCCGCGAAGCCGATGGCGTACGTCAGGAAGGCGAGGAGGGTGCCGACCAGCGGCTCGCTGCTGGGGAAGAAGAGCTTGTTGAAGACGAGGGCGGCGGCGGAACCGTAGAGGAAGAAGTCGTACCACTCGATGGTGGTGCCGATCAGGCTGGCGCTGATGACGCGGCCGATGCCGCCTCGGGAGGGCCGGGTCGGCTCGGGGGAACGGGTCGGCTGGGACGGCGGGGTCGGCTGGGCCATGGCGGGGCGACCACCTTTCGGCTGGGAGCGGTCGGGAGGGCAGGGGTGTGCGGGGCGGACGGGCGCCTGCCGGGAGGGGAGGGCAGGGGCATACGGGGACGGCGGGCGGCTGCCGGGAGGGGAGGGCAGGGCGCACGGCAGGGCCGCCCGGGGGCCTCAGGCGGCGGTCCAGCCGCCGTCCACGGGGAGCGAGACGCCGGTGACGTACCCGGTGTGCGGGCCGCAGAGCCATACGGCGACGGCGGCGACCTCCTCCGGCTCGATGAGTCGTTTGACCGCGGAGCGGCCGAGCAGGACCTCGCCGACCACTCGTGCGGCGTCGATGCCGTGCGCGGCGGCCTGCGCCGCGATCTGCCGCTCCACGAGGGGGGTGCGCACGTAGCCCGGGCTGATGCAGTTGCTCGTCACCCCGTGCGGCGCGCCTTCGAGGGCCGCGACCTTGCTGAGTCCTTCGAGGGCGTGCTTCGCGGTCACGTATCCGGCCTTGAACGCGCTGGCCCGCAGGCCGTGCACGCTGGAGATGTTGACGATCCGGCCCCAGCCCCGCGCGCTCATGTGCGGCAGGGTCCGCCGCATCAGCAGGAACGGCGCCCGGACCATGACGTTCTGCATCAGTTCGAAGAGGTCCGGGGGGAACTCCGCCAGCGGCGCCACGTGTTGCAGCCCCGCGTTGTTGACCAGGATGTCGACCTCGGCGGGGAGTTCCTCCAGGAGATCGGCCCGGGCGAGGTCGACGGCGTGCGCCCGGCCGCCGACCTCCGCGGCGGTGGCCGCGGCTGCCCGGGCGTCGACGTCCACCACGTGGACGAGGGCCCCGGCGGCGGCGAGCGCCGCGGCGCAGGCCCGCCCGATCCCGCTGCCGCCGCCGGTCACCATGGCGGTGCGGCCCGCCAGGTCGGCGGCCGGTGTCCCCCCGGACGGGAGGGTGAGTGCGCTTGTCATGGCGGGAAGCATGCGTGACGCGCACGCGCCGCTCCCATGGGTGCGACCACCACAGTCGGGTCCGGCCCCGTGGTGGGAGCACCTACTGCAGCAGCTTCCTCCAGTCCTGCGGAACCCGGTCGGCGGGTCCGGGCGCCGGCTGGTCGGCGGGGTGCTCCGCCGGCGGCGCCAGTTCGGGGCCGGACTCGTACAGCTCGTTCGTGCCGTAGTCCCAGAACCACGGCTCGCCCGGTTCGAAGCTCTGCACGAGCGGATGGCCGGTGGACTTCCAGTGGGCGGTGGCGTGCCGGCCGGGCGAGGAGTCGCAGCAGCCGATGTGGCCGCACTGGGCGCAGCGCCGCAGGTGGAACCACCAGCCGCCCGCGGCGTCGCAGTCGGCGCAGCCGGTTCCCGTGGGCCGGGCGCTCGGGTCGATTCCGTCGGTGACGGTCATGCGGGCTCCTCCTCAGCAGCGGTTACGGACCGGGCCACGGGCGCGGCCACGGGTTCCGGGTCGGGTTCCGTCTCGGGTTCCGGGTCGGGTTCCGTCTCGGCGGCGGCTCCGGCAGCGGTTCCGGCCCCGGTCCCGGGTTCCGGGTCGGTCAGCGGCAGAAGCACCTGGAACCGGGTGTCTCCCGGCGCGGACTCGACCTGGAGGCTGCCGTGGTGCTTGTTGACGATGATCCGCCAGGAGATGTCCAGGCCGAGTCCGGTGCCCTCACCGACCGGCTTGGTGGTGAAGAAGGGGTCGAAGATGCGGCTGCGGATGTCCGCCGGGACGCCGGGCCCGGTGTCCCGGAACTCCACCAGCAGCCGGTCGCCCTGCCGGGCCGTGCGGACCGTCAGCGTGCCGTCGAGGCCGGTGCTGCGAAGAGCGAACACGGCGTTGTCGATGAGGTTCGTCCACACCTGGTTCAGCTCCGCCGGGTAGGCGGGCACCTTCGGGAGGGTGCGGTCGTACTCCTTGACCACCCGGACCCCGGGACCGATCTTGCCGGACAGCATCAGCAGGGTGCTGTCGAGGAGTTCGTGGACGTCGACGACCCGGTGGGGGGCACGGTCGAGCTGGGAGTACTGCTTGGCGGCGTCCACGAGGTGGGAGATGCGGGTGGTGGAGTCGCCGATCTCGTCCATCAACAGCTCGGTCTCGACGGTGTAGTTGAGCCACCCGATCGCCCCCGGCAGCATGTCCTGCGCCACGGTCGCGGCGACGTGCTCCAGCCAGTCGGTGTCCAGTCCGGCCTGCACGAAGGTCGGCGCGACCCTCCAGCCCTCCGCGATGCCGTGGTCGTCGAGCCAGTCGGCGAGCTCGTCCTCCCGGTCCGAGGCCTCCAGTGGGCTCAACACCGGTGCTTTGGCCACGCGTTCGGCCGTGCGGTCCTGGATCTCGATGAGGTCGGCGAGCGCCTCGCGCGAGTAGGAGCCCTGGGCGATGACGGCCAGCTTGTGCCGCATCCTGCCCACCCGTTCCCGCAGCGTGGCGGTGGCTCGGACGGCCGCCGCGGCAGGGTTGTTGAGCTCGTGGGTGAGTCCGGCGGACAATGACCCGAGCGCCAGCAGCCGTTCGCGCTGCCCGATGGCCTGCTGAGTGCTCTTCGACCCGAAGAACAACCCCTCCAGGAGGTGTGCGGCCATCGGGAACCACTCCCGCATGACGTTCGAGAACGACTGCGCGGGCAGCACGAAGAACCGCGTCGGCTCGGTCACCCGCATCGAGTTGTTGTACGTCTGCGGCACCCGGTCCCCCAGGTAGGCCTGCATGGCCCCGGAGTACACCCCGCGCTGCGAGGTCCGGGCGACCTCCACGTCGTCGCCGCCGACCCGGCGGGACAGGACGACGGTACCCTCGATCATCACGTAGAAGCAGGTCGCCGGGTCGCCCTCGGTGTACACCGGGCCGGCTTCGAACCGCTCCACCGCCCCCTCGGCGCACAGCCGCCCCAGCTGCTCCGGGGACAGCTTCTCGAACAGGAACAGCGAGGCGATCTCCTGCGGGACGCAGGGCATGACCCGGCCGCTCACGACTGCTCCAGGTACCGGTGGACGAGCATGACGGCCATGGCTCCCTCTCCGACGGCGGACGCGACGCGCTTCGCCGACTCCGCTCGCGCGTCGCCCGCGACGAACACGCCGGGAATGTTGGTCTCCAGGTGGTAGGGCGGCCGTTCCAGTTCCCACTCGGCGGGCGGCCGCCCGTCCGGCGTGAGGTCGGGCCCGGCCAGGATGAAACCCCGCTCGTCGCGCAGTACCGTGCCGTCGAGCCAGTCGGTCAGCGGGGCCGCTCCGATGAAGACGAACATCCATTGCGCGTCGACGATTTCGGTCGAGCCCGTGTCGACGTCGCGCAGCGTCAGCTGTTCCAGGTGCCCGTCGCCGTGCGCCGACTCGATGACGGTCCGGGTCCGGACCGAGATGTTCGGTGCTTCCTCGATCTGCTGGACCAGGTAGTACGACATCGATGCCCTCAGCGACTCCCCGCGCACCAGCAGCGTCACCGACTTCGCGCCCCGGGCCAGGTACATCGCCGCCTGTCCGGCGGAGTTGGCGCCGCCCACGATGTACACGTCCTGCCCCTGACAGGACGACGCCTCGGTGAGCGAGGAGCCGTAGTAGACCCCGCAGCCGGTCAGGTCGTCACAGCCGGGCGCGTGGAGCTGCCGGTAGGACACGCCGGTCGCCAGGATGACGCTGTGCGCGGCGACCGCGGAGCCGTCGGAGAAGCGGACGACGCGGGCCGCGCCGCTGGCCTCCAGCCCGGTGACCTCGCGCGCGGTGAGGATCTCGGCGCCGAACCGGCCGGCCTGACGGCGGGCGCGTTCGGTGAGCTGCGCGCCCGATACGCCGTCCGGGAACCCGAGGTAGTTCTCGATGCGGGAGCTCTGCCCTGCCTGCCCGCCCGTCGCCGACCGCTCGACCAGGACCGTGCGCAGCCCCTCGGAGGCCCCGTACACGGCCGCGCCGAGGCCGGCCGGGCCGCCGCCGATCACGACGAGGTCGTAGAAGTCGGCGGCGGGGTTCGTGGCGAGCCCCACGTGGGCGGCCAGGTCGGGCGCCTCCGGCTCGACCAGTACGGTGCCCTCCGGGGTGATCACCAGGGGCAGCCGCTGCCCGTCGGCCCCGGCCGCCTCCAGCAGCCGCCGGCCCTCGGGCTCGTCGGAGGAGTACCACCGGTAGGGCACCTGATTGCGGGCGAGGAACTCCCGTACGGTCGAGGAACGCGCCGACCAGCGGTGGCCGACGACCTTGGTGGCGGGCACCGGCCGGTGGTCGCTGGAGCGCCAGGCCGCCAGGAGGTCGTCCACGACCGGGTAGAGCTTCTCCTCCGGCGGGTCCCAGGGCTTGAGCAGGTAGTGGTCGAGGTCGACGACGTTGATCGCGTCGATCGCCGCGTTGGTGTCGGCGTACGCGGTCAGCAGCACGCGCCGGGCGCCCGGATACACGTTCAGGGCCTGTTCGAGGAACTCGATGCCGTTCATCCGGGGCATCCGGTAGTCGGCGAGGATCACGGCCACCAGGTCGCCGCGCAGCTTCAGCTCGCGCAGCGCCTCCAGGGCGGACTCCCCCGACTCGGCGCGCACGATCCGGTACGCGGCGCCGTAGCGGCGGCGCAGGTCGCGGGCGACGGCGCGGGAGACGCCCGGGTCGTCGTCCACGGTCAGGATGACGGTCCGAGCTGCGTCGGCGACCTGTGCCATACGTCTCCCGCCCCGAGAGGCCGATACCGGGGCGCGGCGGGCCGCCGGCGCCGGTTTCCGCCCATCGTATGTTCGATCGTCCGGGTTCGCCCGGGACGCGTCGGCCCGTGCGCTGCGAGTACACCCCGGGTCGCGCAGGGTCAAGCCGCCGGGGCCGCGACCCGGGCCGTGCGGCACCGGCGGCGGGCCGGCGTGCGTCGTACGCTGGGGGCAGGACCGGACCGGGAGGCTTGCGTGGCGGCCCGTCAGCGCTTTCACCTGGACCAGGACGGGCACTCGATCACCGTCCTGTGCGACCTGCCGCGCCACCGCGTCGAGGTCCTCGTCGACGGGAAGGTCGTCTCCTCGGTCCGCACCGGCCGCGACCCGGTCACCCTCGTGCGGGGCGAGATCACCACCGAACCTCCGCAGCCGTTCACCGTCCGGCTGGAGCATCCCGACGACCCGGGCGGGATTCCCCTCTGCGTGCTGGAGAGGGAACGCATGCGCTATCTCATGCCGACCGTTGCGCTGACCCCGCAGGAGGAGTGGCCCGCCGAGCCCACGCCGTCGCCCCGCACCCCCGGGGAGCTGCTCGCGCGGTGGCGCGCCCGGTACCGACACCGCCGGTCGGGCCGGACCGGGAGCGGGCCGTCCTGACGGCAAGCCGGTCGTCCCCGAGACCGGTACTTCTGATCGGCCCTCCGTATCGCCGCAGACGACGCCCGTCAAGGGACGGTCCGGGGGGAAATTCTGACTGAAATGTCAGTCAAGGTCGCCGAAGGACTCCCGGGTCGGCTGGGCAGGTTCGTTCGGATCGTGTCGGCCGGACCCGGCACGATTCCGACAGGGACGGCCTGGAGGTGTCCCCGCCTCGTTAGGGTTCGCCGGGTGAGTGACATCCATGAACTGACGGTCGCCGTCGACCTGCGCGACGAGATCTCCGCGACGGAGCTGGCCGAGCTGCGCTGGCACCTGGGGATCGGGCCCCGGCCGGAGCGCCTGTCCATCGTCACGGAGTTCCCGGTCGTGGTCGTGGACGACTCGGGGGCCCCGGTGGTCGAGGACGATCCCCGGCCCCTGCTGGCCGGGAACGGCGCGGCGGCCCGGGTGGGCGGGGTGCTCGGCTCGGCACTCGAACCCCGCACGGATCCGCCGCGCCGGGGGTGGGCGCTGACGTGTCGGCAGGAGGTCCACCCGGACGAGTTCGAGGAGGTCGGGGAGCTGCTCGGCTGGCTGGCCGCACGGGCCCACGCGACGCACCGGCTCGCGGACGGAGCGGACCGAGCTGGCGGCGCTGACGGATCGGACACCGCGGGCGGCGCCGTCCGGATCGGATTCCTCAGGTTCCACGAGGACGAGGTCCCGGCCGCGCTCCGGGTCGAGGACGGGCGGGTCCGCTGGCCGGCCTGAGCGCGGCCCGCCGCCGTACGGCCTACGGCACCGGCTGCTGCTGGGTGACGCAGTGGATGCCGCCGCCACCCGCGCCGAGGCGGTCGATGTCGAGCCGCTCGACGACGCGTCCGGGGAACAGGCGGGTCAGCGTGGCCCGCGCCGCGGCGTCGGCCTCGGCGTCGCCGAACCGGCCGCTGATGACGGCGCCGTTGCACACGTAGTAGTTGGCGTAGGAGGCGAGGAAGTCCGGGTTGCCGGAGCGGATCCGGTCGTAGTCGGGGCCCTGGAGCCTCTCGACGGCCATCCGGGCGCCGCCCGCTGCCGTCGCCCCGGACAGGATCTGGAACTGCTGGCGCGCGTCCTCGGCGTGGACGTCGGTGTCCGAGGCCGGCGGCATCTGGACCAGGGCCTTGCCGGGGGCGAGGAAGCGGGAGGTCGCGTCGACGTGGTCGTCGGTGATGTCCTGGCCGACCACGCCGTCGAACCAGATGACCTCGGAGGCGCCGTAGGCGGTGCGCAGCGCGGCCTCGATCTGCGCCTGCGACGTGTTGGGGTTGCGGTTGCGGTTGCGGTTGATCAGGCTGCTGCGGGTGGCCATCAGGGTGCCCGCGCCGTCCTGATCGACCGCGCCGCCCTCCCCCACCAGGCTGGCGCGGGTGAACGGGACGCCCACGTACGCGGCGATGCGGCCCGCGACCAGGGCGTCCTTGGCGTGGGCCTGCTTCCGGCCCCAGCCGTTGAAGTTCAGGCCGACCGCGTCGAGGCCGTCGGTACGGAAGACCGGGCCGGAGTCACGCATCCAGCAGTCGTCGACGGGGATGGTGGCGACGACGGTGACGGTCGAGCCGCACAGGGAGCGCGCTTCGGCGGCGCTGCCGGAGTTGGCGCACATGGAGACCGGCTCGTACGTGGCGATGGTGCGGGCGATGAGCGCGATGTCCTCCTGGACTCCCCTGAGCGTGCCGCCCCAGATGGAGGTGCTGTCCGGCCAGGCCATCCAGGTGCGGGTGTGGCGGACGTCCTCGATGGGAACGCGGAACGTGCCCGGCGCGGGGGTGGTTCCCGCCGCCGCCAGAAACCGGCGCCTGCCCATGCCCTCGGCGGGCGGGTGTGCTGCGTGATCGTTCATGAGGGGTCTCCTTGGCGATCGGACGGTGTCCAACTCCCGCCGTCGGATTCGGCGTTGACCGCGGTGCGGCGGCCGGTCCGGAGGGGGCGTCTGCCCGTACGGGGTGGGGAGGTGTTCTTCGTCGCGCTCTCTCTGCCGTGCGGGATGCGGAGCAAGAAGCGGGCGGACCGCGGGGGGTCCGCTGGGAACGGCCGGCGTCCCGGTCAACCGGCGGTGGCCGTGGGGGACGCGGTGCGCGCGGCAGGGATCTGCTGCGTGATGCAGTGCACGCCTCCACCGCCGAAGGCGAGGGCGAGCACCCGTACCCCGACGACCTTGCGGCCGGGGTAGGCGGTGGCGATCAGGGCGAGGGCGTCCTCGTCCTGGGCCAGCCCGGCGACCGGGACGACCACGCCGCCGCTGGCGACGTAGTAGTTCAGGTACGACACCTCGATCTCGCCGTCGGCGACCTCGCTGAAGGCCGTCTGCGGTACGTCGATGATCCCCAGCCGGCGGCCGCGGGCGGCGGCGGCCTCGATCACCACGCGGTTGGCGCGCATCAGGGCGCAATTGGGATGGTTGGGGTTGTCGGGCAGGGAGACGACGACCGTGCCCGGCGCCCGCCGTCGACGTGGCCGTCAGTCTCGGGGTCGGTGTCGAGCAGGCCACTCGCCTAGCGACAAGGCGTACGCGGTCTCACGCGAACCGCCCCCTCACAATCGAACATCAAGGTGAAACTCCGCGACGGCTCCCCAAGATCTTTGCGAGAACCGAGTTCTGAGAATGCCTCAGCGCTTTCCTCAGGACCGCGGTTGCGCTCAACACGGCGTACGTCAGCGAAGGGTTGGCCTGGACCCCGGGTCAGGGCGAGGTGACGAGTGTGACGCGGCGGAGGTATTCGTCGTACTCGCAGTCGGCGTCGGGATCGCCGACGGTCGGACCCATCACGGGATCATCCGCCTCGCCGAAGAGGAGGGCGGGAACCCTGCAGTCGGTACCGGAGAACGAGCTCACGGAACGGTGCTGGTCGTGGTGGACCAGCCGGCCTCGATCGGCGCCCTGCCCCTGGCAGTCGCGAGGGACATGGGCTTCCCAGTCGCCTACTTACCGGGCCTGACGATGCGGCGGATCGCCGACCTCTACCCGGGTGAGGCCAAAACGGACGCGAAGGACGCGTTCCTCATCGCCGACGCCGCCGGGCGATGCCTTCAACGTCATCTCCATTGGATCGCCGGTCTGTCGGTCGTGGTGGCGATCGTGGTGCGGCGTTCGCGACCACAGGGCGGTGGTCGGCGTCGACATGGCGATTGGGAGGTGCTGGCTTTGCGCCCGCAGACTGGTGTCAGCGGCCAGCTCGGAATCCCCACGTACGGCCAGTTGTGACGTCACTCTTGGTTACGTCCCGGGCTCGACGTCTGACCCGACCGGTCACATGCGGATGGACGTGACCGGTTGTCGGGCCACGGCAGTGCCAGGCACGGGCGATCAACTGTCCGCGGAGTGGGCGTCGGCAAGGGCCTCGCCGAAGAGTCGTCCGGCGAGTTCCACGCAGCGCATCCGGGCAGGAGAGAAGTCGTAGGGCATCTTGGTGATCGCTGCGGCGGCACTCATCTCTGTGCCCTCCTCCCCTTTCAGGTCGGCGTCGTAGATCTCGAAGATCTTCTCCTCGGCCGCGTCGAGACCAGCTGCCTCGATGGCCTGATTCA
>NZ_JBHXSY010000017.1:0-34833 GCF_042715295.1 Streptomyces sp. NPDC058701
GCCGCGTTACAGTTTTTCCCCTCGCCCCACGCACCTGGCTCATAACCACCTTCCTTCCGCGGACTGCAGCCGCGGTTTCTCGGCCTGCAGCCGCCCGCCGCCCCGCACGAAACTGATCGCGCCGGCCGCGCCCTTCACCATCCCTCCGACGAGGTGCTCGCCGCTCACGGCCAGACTGAGCCCATGGGACATGAACTGCGCTGTCACCGACGGCATCGGCGGGGCGGCGTCCCTGGCCTTCTCGAGCATCTTGACCACTGACCGAGCCACCTCGTCGCGCTGGCGACGGGCCTCGGCCAGCTTCTCCCGGGCCGCCTTGATGCCGTCCGCGCCGGGGTCGGTGAAGCCCATGGGGCGCGCGGGCAGGGGATCCTGCTTCGTCTTGACCGCGTCGCTGTACGAGTTGACCCACGTGTTGTACGCGTCGTGCGCGGCCGCCGAGATCTTCACGGCGCTCTTGTACTCGTCGAGCGCTTCCCCGGCCCTGCCCTGCGCCCACTCCACGGTCTCCGCCAGGAGGTTCAGCGCACCGGCGGCCGTCTCAAACGCGTCCGCCGCGGAAAACCATCGCGGTGGCTGCTTCTGGATCGTGGACCTGAACGCTTCTGCGGACGCTCCCTGAACGCCGTCGTGGTCCAAACCCTTGAGGCCCTGACCCGTCACGTCGAAGGCGAGCTGGAAGTCGCTCAGGTGGGAGGCGGTCGCGCGGATCTTGGAGGGGCTGCCGTGGATCAGTTGCTTCGAATCATCGGTCTGGCCGAGCTCCGACTCGCTGACGTCTGCTCCGAGCCTGTTCGCGACGGAGTTCGCCCCGCTGCGGACCGCATTGGCGCCATCGCGCCACCCGACCTTCTCCAGGCCGTCCGCGGCCTTGTCGCCGGCCCACTCGAGGCCCTCACCGACAGCCTTGGTACCCACCCCGAGCCAGTCACCGAGATCGCGCCCCATCAGCCGCCCTCGGTCGTACGAGCCCGTGCCGCGTCGAGGACCTCACGGTCCAGCGCGCCGTGATCGGCCGCTGTGTCCAGCATCTGGGCAGTGAAACCCTTGTTCAGCGAATCCCGCTTGGCCTGGTCCCACGCCTGCTGGAAGTCGTCGCTGGCCCTCCGGGCCCCTTCGGGCGTCTCCGGCCGCATCGATCCGGTGATCTCGTCCCAGGACTTCGTCTCGGTCTCGTCCTCGTCCGCGTGCGGATTGCCGATCACGGAGTTGGCGGCAATCTTGAAAGTCCCTTTGCGGTACTGGTCCTCCTCCCAGACCATGCCGGCCGAGAGGTTGAGGGCCTTCGCGACGGCACTGGCGCTGAGGACGAGCCCGCGCACGCCCCACTCCCATCGAGAGCAGAGTTCGCCGAAAACTCCTGCCACCTGCCCGTGCCCGGCCTCCATGCCGGTCATCGCCAACTTCCCGAAGCCCCCGCCCGTCGTCGCGGCCCCGTCCGAAGCGAACTCGCGCAGCTCCCCGATCGCTGAACGCAGCCCGTCCGTGAGGTCCTTCACCGCGACCGGATCCATCTCCAGGTCGCTGCCACCATTGCTCATCACAATCCCGCCCCCATGATCATCTGCAAGAGTACGGAACTTCTCGGAGCTGGCCAGCGGCATAAATGGTCAATTTCTTCCATAGTTAGTCCATAAAACTCCTGGTTCCTGCTTGGAAGCCCCGAACGAGGGCTGCTCCTGGAGGGGTGCGGACTCGACGGGGCAACCGGTCGTTCCTGTGCGTGCTGAAGCAGTGCTCCTGATGCTCGTCTTCGCATGGGAAGCCGAGGTCGTCACCTCCGCGCCGGGAGCGTCGCTCCTCGCTTGGGGTCATCCCCGCGTGCGCGGGGAGCAGGCTCCCCGCACGTGGCCTGCACGGCCGAACAGTGGCACTCGGCCGCCGCGGCGGCCGGGGACCGCATGCGCGACGCGAACTACCGGGGACGAACCGGCTGGGAAGCAGCCGCAAGGACAGCCGTGCACGCCGGCCGGTCAGTCATCGAAGGTGTCCCCTCCTCCATACGACCAGAGGAGGGGACACCTGCTCGGAAGTTGCTACAGGTGATGAACGACGCCCTGCCGTTCCCGGAGCGACGAGCGGCATTTCGGGACAGCCCTTAGGACGCTTCTTTCGGATCAAGCCAGTGGTGGGAATGATTCAGACGAACATCAGGGTGCGGGAGCGTACAGGGGAACTTCGCCGGGGAGCCGGGCGTCTGAGCAGCAGGACAGTGATCACTGGCGTACGGGGGTAGCGAGTATGACGATCACGCTGGCCGAGGAGATCGTGTTGCTCTCCCTGGACGACGAGTCCGGATCGGCAAAGCAGAGGCAGGCCGCCAGCTGGGCGGTGGCGGGTGGGATCCTGCTCGAACTGGTGCTTGCTGGCAAGATTGCAGTCGAGGGCAAGCACCTCGAACTGGTGGACACGACTCCCACCGGAGATCCGCTGCTCGACAGTCGGACGGCGCTGGTCGAGACCTGGATGCGGGGTCGCCGCAAGCGCCGGGTGACGGAGTGGCTGACGAAGGACCAGTCCAAGGCCGTCGCTGCGGCTCTTGAGCGCCTGTGCGAGCGCGGGGTGGTCGTGGAGGAGAAGCGCAAAGCACTCGGCGTGTTCCCGATCCGTCGCTACCCCGAGGCCGATGCCGCGGTGGAACGGGAACTGCGGGACCGGCTCCGGGTCGTGGTGCTGGAGGGCGCCGAGCCGGACACACGGACAGCTGGCCTCATCGCGCTGATCCACTCGGCAAAGCTGCACCGTCTGGCCTTTCCCGACGGCCAGCGCAAGGAGATTGCCGCGCGGATGGAGGAGATCGCCACAGGGCAATGGGCAGCCGGGAGCGTCCGCTCTGCCATCCGCGACATGCAGGCGGCGATGGTCGCGGTCACGGTGGTCACATTCGCGGCAGCTGGCAGCTAGCCCGTCCTTCGGATCATCTGATCGTTGGTTGACGTGTGTCGTTGACCGACGAGCGGTGGGCGCGCATTGAGCCGTTGCTGCCGGAGCGGACGTCGAAGCAGGGTGGTCGGTGGCATGATCACCGGCGAATGATCGACGCACCCGAGCGCTTCGGGTCGTGACCGAAGGGGCGCGCTCCCGGCCCGGCGCCGGGGGAGCGCTCCGCGCTTCACCGCGTCACTGCATGACGGTCACCGGCGGGTGCCGGGGATCGGTGGGGCACCCGTAGAACTGCAGCGTGTAGCCGCGGCCCACGGTCAGGTCCGTGGGGGCGGCTGACGCGCCCTGCGGCTCCTCGACGGGACGCCAGCTGGAAGTCTCACCCTGCCATTCGGTGTGGTCGAGGGTGAGCAACGGCTCGCCGACGGCCGAGCACTCTCGGCAGCGCAGCTCTTCCGGACCGCCAGAGTCGCGGAACGTGAATGGGGCGGCCCAGCCGCCGGCCTTCCATCCCGCTGCGACGGACAAGTCGTCCCGATAGTCGAGGGATCCGTCCGTCCAGCGGCCGATCCGCTCGGCCAACTCCCTGTCCAGATCGTGTGCAGCCGGGTACTCGCGGACCCGTTCCGGATGGAGTACGCACGGGACCGGCACCAGCTCGTACGTGCCCACGTACGCAGGCTCCGGCGCGGCGGCCAGGACCTCCGCCACGTCGCAGGCCCGTCGCCAGCGCAGCTGGACGGATTCCGTGCCCGGTTGGTCTTCGATGTCGATGAACGGGCACCACAGCACCTGGAGCAGGTCGGTGCCCTCGGGGAACGGCAGGTCGGGCACGTCCCGGGCGTACAGCTGCGCAACCGGAATCAGCGGGTGTGGGCCCTTGGGCAGTAGCGCTGGATCGTGACCGGCGTGGATCCGGGAGACCTCGGCATGGTCCTCGTCCGTCCAGACGTCGAGGGCGCGGATCCGCCGGAGCGTGCGCACCTCCTCGGGCGTGTTCAACTCGAAGGGGGCGTCGTGCTCCTGCGAGCACGACGCCCACGGCTCACCGGCCGGCCACAGCAGCGGACCGCCCACCGAGCTCTCGTGCACGGTGGGCGAGCCGGGCCGGGGGTGCAGCCGGGTAGCGGTCCTGGTCATGCCCACGAGCTCCGGGAACAATGCGGCGACGTCGAGCGGGCGGGGCGGGGTGGTAAGGGTCATGCTTCCCTCTCTCGGAACGGCAACCCATATCCAAGCAGTGCGTACTGACACCTGCACGGCCCGGTGCGGCTGTTCGTCGTTTTCGGATCTTGACGGATCGGCCGCGTCGTCCGGTGCCGGGCACTGCACGGCGGAGGGCTTCCCGCGTACTGGACGTACGGGGGAGGCCCGACAACGCGGTGGGGCACGCGCCGTCGCAAGAACCGGAAGAGACGGGTTAGGGTTGCAGGCCCGCGAGCAGGGCGGCGGTGAGCGCCCGGTCGAGGGGGGCGGGGTTCCAGTCGGCGTTCATCGGGCTGACCGCGATCCGGCCCGCGCTGACGGACTCGACGTCACCGCCCTTCGCGGCGGGTCGCGGGGCCAGCTTCACGGTGACCTTCCAGGTGCCGTCGCCGGAGTCGGTGAAGTCCGGCTCCAATAGGGTCTGCGGGTCCTGGAACGTCGTGGCCACGCCGGATGCGCCGCCCTTGCCGTCCGCGCCGATGACGGGGTGGTTCACGTTGAGACCGATGCCCCGGGGAAGCAGCGGGCCGGAACGGGCGCGGGAGCGCAGCCGGTCGATCAGCTTCACGGCGAAGTCGACGGTGGGACCCATGGCGTTGACGGTGGTGACCGGGTCGGGAGCGGCGAGGCCGCCGGTGCTCAGGGCGATGGCCGGTACGCCGGACTCCAGCGCGGCGACCGCGCCGCCGACGGTACCGGAGTGGTTGGCGAGCCCGGCGACGTTCGGGCCGAAGTTGGTGCCCGAGACCACCAGGTCGGGGGCCTTCCCGCCGAAGACCTCGGCCAGGCCGAAGGCGACGGAGTCGCCCGGGGTGCCGTCGACGGCCCACACCTTCGGCGCGGGGTGCCGCACGGCGATCGAGGCGGCGCTCGTCACCTTCGTGCCGGTGCCGCTCTGGTTGGTGAGCGGAGCGACGATCGTGACGTCGTGGCCGGCGGCGGTCAGGCGCTCGAAGGCCTTGCGGATGCCGGGCGCGTCGTAGCCGTCGTCGTTGGTGAGCAGAATGCGCAGCGGGCCGGTGGGCGAAGTGTGGGGGGTGTGAGGGGCGGCGGCCGCGGGCGCGGTTCCGGTCAGGGCGGGGGCACACAGCAGCAGGGCGGCGATCGGCAGGACTCGTTGGGGTCTCACGTGAATGCTCCTTCGAGGAGGGTGGAGGTACGGGGAGTCGTGGGGTCGGGGGTACGGGGGCGTCGGCGCCCTTGCGGCCGCAGGAGATCAGCGCACGCTGCGTATCGGGAGGATCGCGAGCGCCCCGATCAGGGAGAGGGCCCCACCGACGAGGAAGAGCGGGGTGTAGCCGCCCAGGGTCGTGACGACCGCCGAGGCGACGAACGGGGCGATGATCTGAGGACCGGCGTTCGCGACGTTGAGCACACCCATGTCGCGGGCGGCGTCCTCGGCCCGGGGGAGCACCAGGGTGACGAGGGCGGTGTCCACCGCCATGAAGCAGCCGAAGGCGAGGCCGTTGAGGGCGCTGAAGACGAGCATGCCCGCCCAGGTCGGACTGATGACGGGCACCACCATCACGAGCCCGGCGAGGGCGGCCGAGACGCCGACGAACACCTTGCGGCGGTCCCAACGATCGGACAGCAGGCCGCCCACGACGGTGGAGAGGGCCATCGCGACCATGGAGACCGGGGTGAGAACCGCCATTGCGGCGGGCGGTGTCATGCCGGCGGGCAGGGTGATGTGGTCGCCGAGGATGTAGAGCTGGTAGCCGACGACGGAGAAGTATCCGAGGACCATCAGGGCCCGGCCGATGAACGCCCACCGAAAGTCGTGATGCGTCAACGCGGATACGAAAGTGGCCAGTTGGGGGCGTTCAGGCGGCCCGGCGGCGGCGTCCGTTGCACCGGCTGCACCGGCTGCACCGGCTTTACGGGCGCCGCGCGGCCGTGGTGCGTCCCGGCAGATCGCGGTCAGCAACAGTGCTGCCGTGGCGATCACCACGCCGAAGACGAGATATCCGGTGCGCAGTTGGCCAGCGGTCTGGGAGGCGATGAGCACGCCCGCGGTCCCGCCGATCGGCAGCCCCAGCCCGACGAGCGCGGACGCGGTACCCCGGCGGGCAGCGGGTATCCGGTCGGGCACGATGGCGGTGACGGCGGCCTGGTAGGTGTTCATCGTCGCCTGGACCAGGCACCATCCGATGCCCACCAGCAGGGCGGTGTCGACGCTGCCGAGGAAGGCCAGGCCGGCCAGCGAGCCGAGACCACCGGCCATGATCCACGGGCTGCGTCGGCCGCTCCGGTCCGACAGTGCGCCGGCGATCGGGTTGAAGGCCGTCGCGAAGATGGCGCTGATGCCTCCGATGAGGCCGAGGAGCGCGACCTTGTCGTCGGGGGCGATCGCGGCGATCTGGGTGGGCAGCAGCACGGAACCGACGCCCATGTACACGGCCATCATCGCCGAGTTGGCGACGAGTAGGAGCGGAAGGAGTCCGCGTCGGCGGGGCGGTTCCGCGACGTCGGGTGCGGGTGGGTCGGCGATGTCGTTCGTGTTCACGGCGACTCCTCGGGGAGTGGAGCGGGAGGTGGGGAGGTAAGGCGGGGGCCGGGCAGTTTCGGCGGGGGCGCTGGAACGCGGACGGGGCGGGCGGTTCCGCCTGAACGGCGCGGGGGAGCGGGGGGTGTCCGTCGGAGGGGGTGGGCGACGGGAGTTCACACGATGTTGTTACACGTGTCACCAAATGCGCTGGAGACTGTGTAGCACCCCGTTCCGGGGCTCCGCTAGGGGCTGTGCGAGGTCGATGTGCGGATCGTGACCGGGCCGGATCGCCCGCGCCACCCCGTACAACCGGTGGCTCGAGGCGACCGGCGGGACGTCGTGTTGGGGAGCCCCCTTGTCTTGGCGGGCATCGTCAGACATCCCGAAGCGCAGTCTCGACTGTCGCTTCATCCCGCGAGGGGGGCACACCCGCGGAGAGGGCGGACGAGAGTTCTGAACGAGCCGCTGTGCCCCAGTGGCTCACATGCGCTGACCTGCGCAGCGCCCTTGTCCCGAGGGCACAGGTCCACAGGGCGGCCCGCGCGGTACCGGGGGAGTCCAGCCCTCATCGCGTCGCTCCGGCACCCGGACCGCATGACTGAGGCGGCGGCCGGTGCGTCCCGGGCGGCTGGCCGTCGGCGGGCCCCGTTCGGACCGCTCTGCTTCGGGAGTTCACACCATGGGTGCACGCATGCTGTCGAAGGGCCGGGCTCTTCAAGCGCTCCTGGCGTTGACGTTGTCCGCCGCCGTGACGGGCGCGATCGCACTACCGCCACCCCGGCCGGGGCGGTGAACGCCGTTCGGGGCGTGTAGACGAAGCCGGGGGCGAAGGAGCTGGCGGAGCTGTCCCAGCGGGTCGCGGACACCGATTCCCCGGGTGTGATCGTGTGGGTCGATCGGAACAAGGGGCCGGCCGTGGAGATCGCGCGGCGGGCGGCCCGGACCGGGGCCCACCACATCCTCAAGGCGAACGACCAGTTCCGGGTGGCCTCCCACACCAAGACCCTGACGGCCACTCTGGTGCTGCAGCTTGTCGCCGAGGGGAGCGTTGACCGTGCCGACCCGATCGAGGAGTGGCTGCCCGGCCTCGTCCCGGGCGGGCGGGCGATCACCGTCAAGACGCTCCTGAACCACACCAGCGGCCTGAACGACGTCCTCCTGCACCCCGATGTCCTGCCTCACCTCCCCGGGATCGAGCAGCGCGAGGGGACGCCCGAGCAGCCTCTGGCCCTGATCAGCGCCCAGAACGCACCCGGGCAGCAGTTTTCCTAAAGCAACGCCAACTACGCCGCCCTCAGCCTGGTGCTGGAGAAGGCCACCGGGAAGCGTCTGGCCGACCTGATCGAGCAACGGATCACCCGGCCGCTCGGCATGAAGCACACCTACCTGTCCACCGGCGCGTGCTGGCGAGCGGGCAGGGGACTGCCCCCCCGCCCAGGTGAAGCAGATGCGCACCACCGTCGCGCAGGACCCCGCGGACCCACAGGGTGACCGGTACGGGCTGGGCCTGATGGAGGTACACACACTGTGCGGGACCTTCGGAATCAAGGAGCCCACAGCCGACACCACGAAACGAGGCCAGGTCAACACCGCAGCCTGCGCCGGGTTCTGCCGCCGGCCGCTTCCCACCACGACCGTCACCCCGGTACGCGGAGCCGTACCTGCCCACGCGTCACGACGTCCTTCACGGCCGCAGAGCGGCCTGACGAGTACGCGCCCTGCCGCTGCGCACGCTGCGGGGCCGAGGGGGTCGCCGTACCGGACCAGATCGACCTCGTGGGCCGCGACGATCTCGTCCTTTCCGCGCCCCGGCGGCCCGCTCTCGGCACGGTATGCCTCGACCTGCCGTCGCCCGCCCGGTCCGCGGAAACCCTGTGCGAGCCGGCCGAAAGCGCCGCCGCGCGGCCGGTGCCCGCGATGGAGGCCGGCCTCGTCCGATGGCGGACGTCCTGAGGTCTCGTCAGGGACTGGTGGGTGCGGGCCCATCCGTCCGGAGCGCGGGCGCGGGTAGGAGCACGGCTGTCGGCTCGGGGGCCGCTGCGCCCGCAGCCGCCCCCCGGCGGCCGCGGGCGCGTACGGATTCCCCGGCCAGCGCCGGTCCGCACAGCCACCACGCGACCAGGGCGACCCCCGCCCCGGCGGCGGCCCCGGCCGCTGTGTCGCTGAGCCAGTGGGCGTGCAGCCAGGTGCGGCTCCACATCATGGCCAGCGTGAACACCGCGCCCCCGATCCACCACGCCCGCCGCCGGGCGGCCGGGACCAGCAGCGCCCCCACGAGGACGACCAGCAGGGCCGCCGAGGCGGCGTGCCCAGACGGGAAGGAGCCGTGGTCGACGCGGACCAGCGGGTCGGCCGGGCGCGGCCGGTCCACCAGGTGCTTGAGGCCCTGCACGACGAGCACGTTGCCGCCTAGGTAGACGCCGAGCATGAACGCGGCCGATACCCAGCGTCCGCGCAGCAGCAGCACCAGCAGCAGGCCGAGGGGCACGACGACTCCGGGCGGCCCGCCGAACCAGTTCAGCGCCGCGGCCGCCGCCGCGTACAAACCGTCGTGGGGGCCGCCCATCCAGCCCAGCCACCGGGCGTCGAGCGCCTGGAACGGGGGATCCGCCAGATCCGAGCGGACGACGAGGGCCGCCAGCCCGGCCAGGCCCAGCAGGACGAGGCCGAAGAGGAGCGCACCGCGGCCGGGGCCGTGCGGGGCGGGACCGTCGGGTGGGGCGACCGGGTTCCAGGACATGGACTGCCTCTCGCGCCCGCGGACGTGTGCGCGGGCATGGGGGTGAGCTGGGCGGATGGCGGATGGCGTACGGCGGGACGGAACGCCGGGCGGTGTGCGGTGTGCGGTGTGCGGTGTGCGCCCGAGGGTGTGCGTCCGGGTGGTCGGTCAGGCCCCCGCGCCGAGGTGGGCCGCCAGGAACGCGACGCTCTCCGCGACGATCGGGGTGACGTCCGGCGCGCCCAGGAAGATGTGGTCGGCGCCCTCCACGGGCCGCAGCGTCACCTCACCGCCGGCGCCGCGCAGCGCCTCGGCGAGCACCTCGCTCTGGCTGTACGGGACCAGGCCGTCGCGGGTTCCGTGGATGAGGAGGAACGGCGGAGGGGTGCCGCCCCCGCCGTGCGACGGCACCGCGTACGTGACCGGGCTCGCGGCCCGAGCCAGCGCCGGGCGTGCGGCCTCGGTGCCGCCCAGCAGGGTCGCGTACGGGTCGGGGAACTCGCCGCCCGACGGCATCGGCGGCATGGGGTGGTCGGCGAGGGCGACCAGGTCGGACACGCCGTACCAGTCGACGACGGCCAGGACGCCGGTGTCCCCGGCGCCGACGCCCTCGGTACCCTCCAGGCGTGCACCCTCCGTGCTGCCGGGGCCGGTGACTCCGGCGAGCGCGGCGAGGTGGCCGCCCGCCGACTCGCCCCAGACGCCGATCCGTTCGGGGTCGATGCCGAGGGCGTCGGCGAAGGCGCGGACGTAGCGGATGGCGGCCTTCACGTCGTGGAGCTGGGCGGGGAAGGGCGCTTCGAGGCTGTGCCGGTAGTCGATGGAGACGAGGGCCAGCCCGGCGGCCAGTACGGCGCCGTGCAGCAGGGCGGCGGGCACGGTCGGCGGCGGGTAGCGGCGGTCGCCCTCCAGCCAGCCGCCGCCGTGGATCCAGACCACGGCCGGGAAGGGGCCCTCGCCGGCCGGCACCTGGACGTCGAGCAGCCGGGGCCGGTAACCGGGGGTGGTGGCGTACGTGACCCCGTCGAAGCGGCGGACTCCGTCGGCGGCCGTCACGGGCGGGACGGGGGGCTGGTAGGGCGGGGGCGGCCAGGTCATGTCGGCGAGGTCGAACCCGACCGGAGGGGACTGGGTCATGAGGGGAGTCCTTCGCGAGGTGGGACGGCCGGGGTGGCCGAGGCGGCCGTCGGACATCCAGGAGGGTGCTGCGGAGGCACGTGGGTTACACGTGTAAACGCGACTGTAGCGATGTGTTTCCGTCGCCGACAAGACCATCGACGCCCCGACTTCGACCACGCCGCGCCCGCCCGGCCGGCGCCGGCCGCGGTACGACGTCAGCCGGCTCGACGGGCGGCCGCAAGTCCCGGGGGAGAGGGGACGGAAGGGCGGTGGTGGTGCTGGCGCGTCCGGTGGGGGCGGGGTGTCGACGTTCGGGCTGCTCAGCCTGCCGGTGGGTCGGTAAGCGCCGGCCGACCGTCATGCGGTCCACTCCGCCGGCTCCAGCGCGGGACCTCGGACCGGATCCGGAACCGCCGGGCGAACGAGCGCACCGGCGACGAAGCCGGCCCGGACGACATCGTGAAGGGTCGCGAGAGCGGCGGGGAGCACGTCCCGGTCGGGCCGAAGGAGCTCGACGACATCGCGCCGGGCCGGAGGCGCACGCTGGAGATCGGCGCCGTCGTCGCCCTGGACGACATCGGCCCGATCTTCTGCGACACGAGTACTCCCCGGGCCCGAAGGGCGCCGAGTGCGGCACCGTGTACGCGCTGCCGGAGAAGGCCTGGGCCACGGCCGACCGGGCGGGTGTGGCGACGTTCGTGATGAGGGGCCGGGAACACCTCGTGGCGCTCAGGAACGGGAACCGCGCGGTCACCCGGTCCCCGGCGCGCCACCCGGTGACGCCCGACCCCACCGCCTCCACCACACCGGCGAGTTCGTGGCGGGGCACGTGCGGAAGCGCGATGTCCGGGTCGTGGCCCATCCACCCGTGCCCGTCGCTGCGGCACGGCCGGTGGCCTCCACTCGCATCGCCACCCCGCCCGTCGGCGGAGCCGGGTCCGGTACTTCCCTGACCTCGGCCCGTTCGCCCAACCGCTCGAACACCACCGCGCGCACGCCAACCGCCTTCCGCTCCGCTGGACTGCCCGCACGCGACCCCCGCCCTCCCTCCCCGGGCCCGCGTACCTCGCACGGTGTGTGTCCGGGCCGGCCGCCGAGGGCAGGCAGGCTGCGGGAGAGCCGTCGTGCGGGCGGCGCCCGACAAGAAGGGTGACGTCGCGACGTAGGCGTGACCCGGGCGTGTGCCCCGCGCGTGCCTCGGCCGCCCCCGCCCGATCGGGCCCGGGACGTGCCCCCGCGAGAAGGGACGGCGGGCGGCGACGCTACGGCGCGCCGTCCCCGGCCCGGGCCAGGGCGAGGACCCCGGCGCAGACCAGGGCGACGCCCAGTAGTTGGGGGAGCAACCACCACTGGGTCCGCAGGTGCTCCTCGAACAACACGACGCCGAGGGCGACGCTGACGCTCGCGTCACCGAGGGTCAGCGCGGGCTGCGAGGCGACCAGTGGTCCGCCCTGCATGGCGTGTTCCAGGAGCAGCAGGGCGCAGATGCCGCTCGCGCCGAACGCGTACGTCTCCCAGGTCGTCAGGAACGCCGCGACGCCCCCGTCGTCGAGGACGTGCACGGCCGACTTCATCAGGGCGGCGGTGAGGGCGTAGCACACGGCGGTGGCCGCCCCCAGGCAGCCCGCCCGGGCCCGGCCGGGCGGCCGGCGCAGCCCCGCCACGGCCAGGACGCCCACCGCGACCGCGCACGCCACGAGGGCCATGACCCACCGGTCGAGCGGTGCATCCGTACGGTTCCCCGACGGCGAGGCGGCCGCCAGCGTGACCCCGAGCCCGGCCACCACCCCCGCGACGGCCAGCCACAGCGCCCCGGGCAGCCGCTGCCGCGCGACCAGCGAGGCGATCAGCAGCGCGAGCGGCAGCTCACACACGAACAGAGGCTGTACGAGGGCCATCGGGCCGGTGGCGAGCGCCACGGCCTGGCCCGCTCCGGCGGCGATCACGGCCAGGATCCCGCCGATCCACATCGGCCGGCGCAGCAGGTCGAGGATCAGGCCGAAGCGGAACCCGTCGCTCTGCGGCACGGTGAGTGCGGCCCGCCGCTGGAGCACGGTGGCCAGCGCGTTGCTGAACGCCGCGAACAGCGCGAAGAGGACCGGCAGGACGACGCCCATGCCCCGATCCTCACCGCGCCCCCGCCGCGGCCGCGCCCCGACACCGTCCCGGCGCCGTTTCGCCCCGCGCGTTTCCCCCGTCCGGGCCTGTCCCGGCCCGGACGCCCCGTAGCGGCAGGCCGAGACGCCCGCCGAAGACGGGCGTCACCACCGAGGCACGCAACGGGTGTGGCGGGTGATGCACAAGTGGCGGTGCCCCCCCAGCCCCCGGCCCCCCGGCCCCCGGCCCCCCCGGCTCCCACCCCCCCCGGCTCCCACCCCCCCAGGCACCCCTCCCCGGCACCCCCGCGGCCCCGTCCCGGCCCTGATCGTGGCGCGTCGCCGGGCCGGCGGCGGGGTGTTCGCGGCCGCGGCACGAACGGAGCCGGGTCACCCGCCGACGGGCCGTCCACCCGGAGCCCGGTCACCCGCCGCGGCCCGTCGCAGGGCGAGGCCGGCCAGGGCCTCGGGGGCACCCGTCTGGTCCCGGATGCCGGGGAAGGCGTTGACGTCCACGATCAGCGGCGCGCCCCCCGCGTCGATGATGTCCACGCCGTACACGTCGAGCGCGAAGGCCTCCCCGGCCGCGCGCACCAGCGCGGCCCAGCCCGGCGGGAGTTCGTCCGGGCCCAGCGTCCGGGTCGGGCCGCGGCCGCCGGCGGAGAGTTCGGAGCGGCGCAGGGCGGCGAAGACCCGGTCGCCGACGGCCCACAGCTTGTGGTCCCAGCCGCTGTTCGGCGCGAACTCCTGCACCACCACCGGCTCGTCGGGCCACCGCGCCGCCAACGCGTCCAGCCCCGCCCGGTCGTCGACGCGGGCGACCAGGTCGCCCCGCCGGCTGCGCCGGCTCTTGACCACCAGCGGTGCGGGCACCGTACGGCCGGACGCCCACCGCCCCAGGGGGCCGACCGTACGGGTGGCCGCGAAGGGCAGTCCGGCCCGCAGGGCGGTCTCCGCCATCCCGGTCCGGTCCTGGCACCGCTCGGTCGACGCCGCGGAGTTGACCACGACGGCGCCGCGCTCCTCCAGTTCCCGAGCGAGGGCCAGTGCCTGCGGGGTCCGCGACTTCAACAGGTACGCGTCGGCCACGGCGTGCGGGGGGATGGCATCGGTGCGCGGATCGAGCGCTTCGACGACGTGTCCGGCGCCGGTCAGCAGTGCGCTCGCCGCCGCCAGCAGCGGATGTCCGGGCTCCGGGGTGATCAGGCCGATCCTCACGCGCCGTCGCCCGCCCGTACGGCGGCCTGTGCCGGAATTGCGACGGGCAGGGCCGGGTACACGAGCGCCGTGGAGGAGGGCGACGCGCTGGTGCCGCCCGCGCACGCCAGCCCGAGGACCGCCCGGGCCACGCGCGCCGCCGCGTCGGGGACCTGGCGGAAGCTGGGGAAGTCGTTCACGTCGACGACCACCGGCCCGTCGGGGCCCAGGAGCACGTCCACCCCGTACAGGTCGAGCCCGTACACCGCTCCCACCTGTACGGCGATCGCCGCCACCTCCGCCGACAGCGGTACGCGGCGCTCGCGCACCGAGGGGTCGGGATGCAGCGGGGAGCAGCGCTCGGTCGCGAACAGTTCGCCGCCGACCGCGTACACCTTGATGTCGACGCCCGCGTTGGGGACGTATGGCTGGGCGATGAGCATGCCCTCGCCCGCGAGCGCGGGGAGCATCGCCGCCAGCCGGTCGGGCGAGGACACCAGGTGCACGGACCGCCCGGAACTGCCGTCCGCGGGTTTGACGACCAGGGGGTACTCCGACGCCGGTATCTCCCCGAGCAGTTCCGGCGCCGCCGCCGCGTAGGTCGTCGGCAGCGGGAGCCCGCGGTCGCGGCCGATCGCCGCAGCCAGCGCCTTGTCGCGCACGCTGCGGATCGAGCGGGCGTCGTTGACCGTCGTCATCCCGGCGGCGGCGGCCGCTTCGAGCAGGGTCAGCCCCGGACCGCCGGACACCGTCTTGAGCACCCACGCGTCGTGCGCGCCGGCCCGCACCACCTCGGTCATCCGCAGCAGCGAACCACCCGGCCGTACGACGTCGACCCGGTGCCCCCAGTCGGTCAGCTGCCGGATCACCTCGTTCGGCATGCCGTCATGGCGGTAGTGCTCCTCCACCAGGAAGCAGAGCCTCATGGACCTTCCCCGTATTCCCGGACGTCCGCCGATTCCGTCCGGCGAGTTGTGACGTCACAGGATGTCATGAACCGCAATGTGCTGATCGGTCCGCGTGTGCGAAGGTGCGCCCCCCGGCCGCCCGGCCGCGCCGTAGGGGATCTGGCGCGGAGGCCTGAGGCGGCGTCACCTTCCGGCGGTGCGGCGTCAGTACCGGGCCCCTCCGTAAATAGCGCCAAAGTGGCGACAAGTCACCCAAACGACCCACTACGCAGAGTAAAACCCGCCAGGAACTTTCCGAAACGATCAATAACTCACCTATAGTTGGCTCTCGTTACTCACAGGAACCCTCTCCTCCATTTACGCCCGGTATGAGGCTTTGATTGATGACGGCGCCGCCCTCCCCCCTTCGCCCCTCCGCGCTCGCCCTGCTGATCACCGCAGCGGCAGGCGGAGCGCTCTCCACGGCGGCGGTGGCCGCGGCCCCGTCGGCCGTCCGCGTGCCCCTCGCCTGGTTCTCCGGATCCGGCGTACTGCTCCTCGCCATCGCGGCCTTCGCCGTGACCTGGTCGGCGCGCACCGCCCGGGTGCTGCGCGGCAAGGTGTCCGGTCTGACCGGTGAAATCACCTCCCGCGACGCGTACATAGCCCGGCTCACCGCGGACACCTCGCGCGACGCCGCCCACCACCACGCCGAACGCGGCCGCCTCGCCGGCGCGCACGCGGCCGAACTCGAGGGGCTGATAAGCGCCCACGCGGCGCAGGTGGACGGCCTGGTCGCCGCCCACGCCACCGAGCTGGACCGGCTGACCGCCGCCCAGAGCGCCTCCCGCGAACGGCTCGGCAACGAGCTGCGCCGCGCCGAGTCCGGCCGGGCGGCCGCCATGGCGGCCGCCGCCAACGCGGCCGGCCGGATGCAGGCCCTCGCCACCGGCATGCTCGCCGACCTCCGCGACATGGAGCACCGGCACGCCGACGAGGACGTCCTCGGCGACCTGCTCCACCTCGACCACCGCACCGCGCAGGCGAGCCGCCTGGCCGACTCCATCGCCGTGCTCACCGGAGCCCGTTCGGGCCGCCGCTGGGCGAAGCCGATCGTCATGGAGTCCATCCTGCGCGGCGCCATGGGCCGCATCGGCGGCTACCAGCGGGTGCGGCTGCACTCCACCAGTGACGCCGCCGTCGCCGGGCACGCCGCCGAGGGCGTCATGCACGCCCTCGCCGAACTGCTCGACAACGCCGCGAACTTCTCCCCGCCGACCGCCGAGGTCCACGTCTACGTGGAGGAGGTCCCGGCCGGGATCATCATCACCGTCGAGGACAGCGGCCTGGTCATGAGCGAGGTCCAGCTGCGCCGCGCCGAGCAGGCCGTGACCGCCGAGTCGCTGGACCTCGCCGGGCTCTCCGGGACCCGCCTCGGCCTCGCCGTGGTGGGCCGCCTGGCCCGCAAGCACGGGCTGACGGTCTCCTTCCGGCCCTCGGCGCGCGGCGGTACCGGCGCGCTGATGATGCTGCCGCAGGAGCTGATCAGCCGTACCCCGACCGACGCCGAGAGCGCCCCCGAGGCCGACGCCGTCCGCGCCGCCGCCCTGCCCGCCGGCCGGACGGTCCCGGCCGCCCTGCCCGCCGGCGCCCCGGCGGCGGAGCCCGAGGCCGTGCACGAGACCCCCGCCGAGCCCGCCACCGCGGAGCGCGCGGGGGCCCGTACCCGGGGGGCCCAGGACGGCGCACCCGCCGGCTCCTCCGGCGAGGCCCCGCAGGCCGGCGACAACGGCCTGCCCCAGCGCAGGCGCGGCCGCACCCTGGCCGCCGCCCACCCCGAGGGCCCCGACGCCGCCGGCACGGCGGCCCGTACGAGCGGCACGGCGGCCGGTGCGCCCTCGGGCGCCTCCCGGTCGGCCGCCCGCTTCGGCAGCTTCCGCCAGGCGGTACGCGGCGCCGGCGCGGCGGCCGAACCCGCTGCCGCTCCCGAACCCGCTGCCGCTCCCGAACCCCCTGCGGCCCCCGAGCACCCGGCGGCGCCCGAACCGTCCGTGGCGCCCGCGCCGTCCCCGAACCCCACGCACCCGGAAGGCAACACGGAATGACCGGCTCCACCACCGACGAGACGCTCAACTGGCTCCTGGAAGGGCTCCTCGAGCGGACCCCCGGCGCCCGCCACGGCCTCGTGCTCTCCCGAGACGGCCTCAAGCTGTGCCGCACGCCGGAGCTCTCCGTCGACCAGGCCGACCAGCTCGCCGCGATCGCCGCCGGCATCCAGAGCCTCTCGCACGGCGCGTCCATCGAGTTCGGCGACGGGACGGGCGGAGTCCGCTCCGCCATGGCCGAGTTCTACGGCGGCATCCTCTTCATCGTCGAGGCGGGCGAGGGTGCGCACCTCGCACTGGTCGCCGACGAGGACGCCGACGCCGGACTCGTCGGCCACAACATGTCCGAACTGGTCGAGCAGCTCGGCGAGCACCTCATCGCCCGGCCCCGGGGATGAGCAGGAGCACGAGCAGGCCGGGCCGGGACGACTCCCCGGACCGGCTCTACACCCTCACCGGAGGCCGCAGCCGCGCCGGGTCCGACGCCTTCGACCTGGTCACCCTGGTCGTCGCCGAATGCGACCCGACCCCCGGGATGCAGTCCGAGCACGCCGCGATCCTGCGCATGAGCCAGTTCCCGACGGCTCTGGTGGAGATCGCGGCCGAGCTGGGGCTGCCGGTGTCGATCGTGCGCATCCTCCTCGCCGACCTCCTCGGCACCGGCAAGATCAGCGCCCGGCACCCGCGTTCGGCGTACCGCCTTCCCGACCCCGACATCCTGGAGCAGGTGCTCGTTGGACTCCGCAATCTCTGATCAGCGCGAAACCCGCCAGACCCTGCAGAGCACCGCCGACAACGGTCTGAAGATCGTCATCGTCGGCGGCTTCGGCGTCGGCAAGACCACCTTGGTCCGCTCGGTCAGCGAGATCCGCCCGCTGAACACCGAAGAGACCATGACCAAGGCGGGAGAGGCCGTCGACGACACCGACGGGATCGCCGCCAAGACCGCCACCACCGTGGCGTTCGACTTCGGCCGCATCACCCTCGACGCGCGCAACGTGCTCTACCTGTTCGGCGCACCCGGCCAGGAACGGTTCTGGTTCCTGTGGGACCGGCTCTTCTCCGGCACCCTCGGCGCCGTCGTCCTCGTCGACACGCGCCGACTCGCCGACTCCTGGTACGCCATCGACCGGCTCGAACACCACGGCACCCCCTTCGTCGTGGCCTGCAACGACTTCGGCGGGCCCGCCCACACGGCGGACGAGATCCGGGCCGCCCTCGACCTGCCCGGCGAGGTCCCGCTGATCTTCTGCGACGCCCGCTCCCGCGAGTCCGGCAAGCACGTCCTGATCTCGCTCGTACAGCACCTCCAGACGGCCGTTCTGACCAACCAGCCGAAGACCCCGGAGCCCACCCCGTGACCTGCCCCGCCGCCCACGACCCGCAGGCCGTCCCCCTCGGCGGCCCCCGGTTCCAGACCGACCCCGTCGAGCTCTACCGGGAGATGCGCCGCGACCACGGCGCCGTCGCCCCGGTCGTCCTCGACGGAGACATACCGGCCTGGCTCGTCCTCGGCTACCGGGAACTGCACCAGGTCACCAGCGACCCGGTGCTCTTCTCCCGCGACTCCGACCTGTGGAACCAGTGGGACCGCATCCCCGCCGACTGGCCGCTGCTCCCGATGATCGGCCGCAAGCAGCCCTCCATCCTCTACACCGTCGGCGAACGCCACCGCGAGCGGGCCGCCGTCATCTCCGACGCCCTCGAATCGGTGGACCCCTTCGAACTCAAGGGCCACGCGGAGCGGTTCGCCGACGAACTGATCGACACCCTGTGCGGCAAGGGCGCGTGCGACATCGTCGGCGAGTACGCGATGCTCCTGCCGCTGCGGGTCCTCGCCCGGATCTACGGCTTCTCCGACGCCCAGGGCCCCGGCCTCGTGACCGCCATGAACGACATGATCAACGGGCGGGAGGGCGCACTGGACGGCCAGCGCCACCTCGGTGAGTCCATGTACGGACTGCTCGCCGCCAAGCAGGCGCAGCCCGCCCACGACGTCGCCTCCCGGATGCTCGCGAACACGGCCGGCTTCACCGTGGACGAGATCGCCCAGGACCTGATGGTCATGATGGCCGCGGGCCACCAGCCCACCGCCGACTGGATCGGGAACTCGCTGCGCCTGATGCTCGTCGACGACCGCTTCGCGGCCTCACTCTCGGGCGGCCGGCACAGCGTCGGCGAGGCCATGAACGAGGTGCTGTGGGAGGACACCCCCACGCAGAACGTGGCGGGCCGCTGGACCTCGCGCGACACCAACCTCGGCGGCCGACGCATCGCCCGCGGCGACCTCGTCCTGCTGGGACTTGCCGCGGCCAACTCCGACCCGCACGTGCGCACCGACGCGGGCGCCCTCACCGGCGGCAACAACGCCTTCTTCTCCTTCGGGCACGGCGAGCACCGCTGCCCCTTCCCCGCCCAGGAGGTCGCCGAGGTCATCGCCCGCACCGGCATCGAGGTCCTCCTCGACCGGCTGCCCGACGTGGACCTCGCCGTGCCGGCCTCCGCGCTGGCCCGCCGGCCCTCGCCCTGGCTGCGCGGACTGACCGAACTGCCCGTCACCTACACCCCTACCCCCGCCCTTGGAGCCACCCGATGACGTGCCCGATCGACCACTCCGGCCCCGCCGCCATCACCCTCGACCCCTTCGTCGCCGACCTCGACGCGGAGAGCGCGGCGCTGCGCGCCGCGGGCCCGCTCGTACCGGTCGTCCTGCCCGGCGGGGTGGGCGTGTACGCCGTCACCCGGCACGCGGAGGCGAGGAGACTCCTGACCGACTCCAGAGTGGTCAAGGACATCAACGCGTGGGGCGCCTGGCAGCGCGGCGAGATACCCGTGGACTGGCCCCTGATCGGCCTCGTCAATCCCGGCCGCTCCATGCTGACCGTGGACGGCGACGAGCACCGCCGGCTGCGCACCCTGGTCGCGCAGGCTCTCACCGTCCGCCGGGTGGAGAAGCTGCGGGCGGGGATCGAGGAACTGACGACGGAGATGCTCGACGCGCTGGACGCCCTGCCGCCCGGCGAGACGGTCGACCTCAAGCTGCACTTCGCGTACCCGCTGCCGATGAACGTCATCAGCCGGCTCATGGGCGTGGACGAGGTCGAACACCCTCGGCTGAAGGCACTGTTCGAGAAGTTCTTCTCCACACAGACCCTCCCGGAGGAGGTGCCGCAGATGATGGCGGATCTCGGCGCGCTGTTCTCCCGGATCGTGGAGTCCAAGCGGGAGAACCCGGGCGACGACCTCACCAGTGCCCTGATCGCCGCGTCCGAGGACGGCGATCACCTCAGCACCGAGGAGATCACCAACACCCTCCAGCTGATGGTCGCGGCCGGCCACGAGACGACGATCAGCCTGATCGTCAACGCCGTCGTCGCCCTCCAGAGCCACCCCGAGCAGCGTGCCCTGGTCCTCAAGGGCGAGGTCCCGTGGGAGAACGTCATCGAGGAGACCCTGCGCTGGTCCACTCCCACCTCGCACGTGCTGATCCGGTTCGCCGCCGAGGACGTCGAGGTCGGGGACCGCGTGCTGCCCAAGGGCGAGGGGCTCATCGTCTCCTTCGGCGCCATCGGGCGCGACGAGGAGCAGCACGGCGCGAACGCGGGGGACTTCGACGTCACCCGCACCCCCAACCGCCACATCTCCTTCGGTCACGGTCCGCACGTCTGCCCCGGCGCGGCCCTCTCCCGCCTGGAGGCGCTGGTCGCCCTGCCGGCCCTGTACGCACGTTTCCCGGACCTGGCCCTCGCCGTCGCCCCCGAGGAGCTCCGCAACAAGCCGATCCTCACCCAGAACGACCTCTTCGACCTTCCGGTGCGCCTCACCACACCCGTGGTCTGACGGGAGACGCGCTCCCCGAGCATCCGACCGGTCCGGTCCGCGCGCCGCGATCCGGTGTCATGACACGACACAGGATCGCAGCCGCGGCCGCTCCACTCGCCGTCCTGCTCCCCTCCCCGTTCGTCGCCGCGGGCGGACGAAAAGGCGGAGGGAAAAGCAGATGAGGCCCGCCGCGGAGGACTGCTAGGTTGACCACGTGCCGAAGCTGAATCAGATAATCGCAGTGGAAAAGGGCGTCAAGTCCAAGTCCCTCCAGGAGCTGACCCAGGCTCACCACGACGTCCAGAAGCCCGCCCTGCTGGCCGGGATCTCCCGCACCTACCAGCCCAAGGACGAGGAGGGCGAGCAGCTGCCGCCCGAGTCCACACGGGTGCAGGTCAAGGCGGAGGACGCACTGCGCGCGACGGCGGGGACGCTGACGCGCCTGTTCGACGTGACGGCCACCAAGGACTGGGCGAACCGCACGGCCGCCGCGGACGTGGTCGTCGACGGGAACGTCCTGCTCCCGCAGGTGCCCGTCCCCTACCTGCTCTTCCTGGAGAAGCAGCTCACCGACCTGCACACCTTCGTACGGAAGCTGCCGGTGCTCGACGCGTCCGAGTCCTGGAACCTGGACCCGTCCACCGACTCCTGGAAGACGGAGCCGGTGCGCACCATCCGTACCAAGAAGGTGCCGCGCAACCACGTCAAGGCCGAGGCGACCGACAAGCACCCGGCGCAGGTCGAGGTCTACTACGAGGACGTTCCGGTCGGCTACTGGACGACCGTGAAGTTCTCCGGAGCACTCCCGGCCCGCCGGGTCAACGAGCTGCTCGACCGCGTGGAAAAGCTCCAGCAGGCCGTGAAGTTCGCCCGCGAGGAGGCCAACAACACCGAGGTCACCGACCAGCGGGTCGGCGACGCGGTCTTCGGCTACCTGTTCGGGTAGCCCCATGATCGCCCCCCGCGAGCGCGGGGGGTGCGCGAGAGCGCAAGCTGAAACTGATGTTGAAGCTGAAAAGGGACGACAGTTGGGGGTTCGAATCCCTCCCCCGGCACTACGCGCCGGGGTGGCCCAAGCCTGGCAGAGGCGGTCCCGTAAATCTCAGATTCTCGCTCCAGTCTCAGTATTCGCCGCCGAACACCGGATCGACCGGGCGCGGACGGTCATCGACGGATAGGGGTTCAAGTCCCCTCTGCGCCTCTCCTCGTGGCGCGGTAGTTCAAAGGCAGAACACGTCGGTCTAAGAATGATCCGCGGCCCTTAAACGCAGCCGGTGTGCGAATTGGGTGGCAAGCAGGAGCCCGGGAGCTGGACATGCTCCCGGGCTCTGTCACGTCCCCGGCCCGGAGGCCGGGGGACCGTCACACCGGTACGGACACGAAGGTCCGGCCCGACTCGTTCTCGACCTGGACGGACATGACGTCCGCCGGGTCCACGGCCGCCGAACCGTCCAGCGCCGCGCCCTTGCCCTCGCCCTTCTCCTGACCCCCCACGACCCAACTGCCGGCGGTGGTGCGCCTGCCGTCCTTGGAGACCACGATCAGGCGGCACCGCTCGCCGGGCGGCACCCCGGTGACCGCGGCGCGCACGCGCACCCACTTCACCGCGGGCGTCATCTGTACGGTCATCCGCACCCCCGAGGCCGGATCGGTCGCCGAGCCCAGCCTGGTCCCGGCCACCGGCGCCGAAGGCGACGACGACACCGTCACAGACGGCTGCGGGGGCAGCGCGATCGGTCCGGAGTCACTGCCGCCGAGCTGGGCGCCCGCCCAGAACACCGCGGCCAGCGAAGCCGCCGCGGCCAGTCCCGCCAGCCCTGCGCGCCGACGCCGGTCGGCGGCCTGTTCCCCGCGCATCTGCCGCAGGGTGCGCTGGAGCATCAGATCACCGCCGTGCGGCGGCCCGTCCAGGAACGCCTCGTCGGGCACCTCGCCCAGTGCCGCCTCCATTTCGCGCAACGCGGTCACCTCTTCACGGCAGTGCACGCAGCCGCTGATGTGTTCTTCGACCCGGCGGTTCTCCTCGGGGTCCAGGACGCCGAGCACGTACGGGCCGAGGAGTTCCTCCTCGTGCCGCTGCCGGTTCATGCCACCACCTCACGCAGTCCGGCCGGCTGCTGGGGCGGCCTGCCCGATCGATTTCCTTCTCTGGAGCCGTGCTCCCTGGCGCTGTTGTCCCTGAAGACCTCGCGCAGGGCCTTGAGCGCGTAGTGCGAACGCGACTTGACGGTGCCCGCCGGTATGCCCAGGCTGTCCGCGGCCTCGGCGACACTGAGCTGTCGGTAGTACAACTCCGTCAGTACGTCCCGGTGTTCCGGGGAGAGCTGGTCCAGGGCGCCCAGGACCGTCATGGTGTCCACGACGGCGTCCGCGTGGTCCATCTCCACCGGGGGAGCGGCGGCGGCCCCGGAGACCTCGGGCGGCCTCGCGGCCCTGGCGCGGTACCGGTCGGTGATGATGTTGCGGGCCACCGTCAGCAGCCAGCCCCGCACCGAACCCTTCCCGTTCACCAGGACCTCGGAGTGCCGCCAGGCCCTGATGAGCGTCTCCTGGACGATGTCCTCGGCGGCGGACCGGTCACCCGTCAGCCGGGTGGCGTACGCGAGCAGGGCGTGGCCGTGCTCCTCGTACACCGACTTGATCAGTGCCTCATCGGTCGAGCCCCGCCGAGTGCGGGGCCACAGTGGTCCGGCCATCTCACCCTCTCCGTCTTCCTCGCTGGCTGGTGCGGTCGGAACACGCTGCACGGCCGCCCCCGGTTCAGGTGACCTGCGTCACTCAGGTGCGGCAGGCGCGGCCCGAGTTGAGGCAGCCGACGACTCCGGCCATCTGCGCCTCGGTCATCGCGTTCACGAACATGGCGTGGTCCGTCCTGGGACTGTGCCGCTGCTCGGGGAAGGAGTCGAGGGCGACGGGCACGCCCGCGGCGACCTCGTACGCCAGGGAGACGCGCAGCTCGGGCACCGGGAAGGTGCCCGGCGGGCAGACTCCGCCGCCCGCCGGGAACAACAGGTGCGTACGGTGCCCGGCGCTCGCGGTCTCCAGGCCGTTCCAGCAGCTGGGGAAGACCAGCGTGCGGGTCACCAGCTCGCCGGAAGGGCAGCGCGGGTAGCGGGTGGTGGCGCGGTCGGGGGAGCCCGAACACCCCCAGCGGGCCCGTACGTCGGCACCGCTCGCCGCCGTGAACGCCACGGCGTCGCCCGTCATCCCGCGCAGGAAGCGGGGCATCGGCACGACCTTGCTCACCGGGCTGCCGCGGAACTCCACCCGGACCGAGGCCTCCGCGACGATCTCGCCCGTGTTGCCGTGTCCGGCCGAATCCTCGTGCGGGCGCGCACCCGGCCGGTCCAGCCGGCGCAGCACGGGCCAGTAGTACGTGGAGCGGTCACCGCCCCGGCAGGTCGTGGCGGCCGCGGCCAGGGAGTCGTCGGTGGACGTCGCGTCCGTGGACAGGTTCCCCACGTACGCGTGGGTGTGATGGGCGCCGGACACCAGTCCCGGCGAGACCACCAGGTTGTCCTCGTTGTAGTGGCCCTCCTCGTTGCGGCCGCACTCCACCACGACCGATCCGGCCGAGGCGT
Source organism: Streptomyces sp. NPDC058701 (assembly GCF_042715295.1). Taxonomy (NCBI): domain Bacteria; kingdom Bacillati; phylum Actinomycetota; class Actinomycetes; order Kitasatosporales; family Streptomycetaceae; genus Streptomyces; species Streptomyces sp. NPDC058701. Next base: position 24,104 of record NZ_JBHXSY010000017.1, read on the forward strand.
CCGGCCCGGACGGCGGCAGGTCGCGGGGCGCGGATCCCGGCGCGACCGCGCCGATGTCCACGTAGTCGGAGGGCGCTGGACCTCCGGCCGCCGGGCCCGCATGCGGACCGCCCGCCCGCGAGGCCCCCAGCACGGCAGCGGTGAGCACTCCGCCCAGGGTCAGGCAGACGACGAGAGTGAGCAGTAGGCGCGCGTTCCCCATGGCGGTCACGTTCGCGGGTGGCGCCACCTGCGTCAACCTGGGGGCCGTTCGACGGGCTCGGGGCCGGCGACTTCGCCTCCCGGATGGCGGTTTATGTGTAAAAGCAACCCTTCTCGAGCGCACCCTCGTCGCCAGGAAGGAAACCCCGGCATGTCACCTGCCAACCCCCTCTTGCACCGTGTCATCCGCGAGACCGGCCGGACCTACGAGGCCCTGGCCCGCCGCCTGAACACGGGCGCCCGGGCGGCCGGGGCCCCACCACCGCCCCCGTCCTCCTCGCGTACCTCCAGAGCACCTTCCACTCCGTGCTCAGCACCGGGGGAGGGGACGCCCTGACCCCCCTCGAACCGGGCCACGCGGCACGCACCGTCCGCCTCCCGACCCGCAGTCAAGCCGATCAGTGCTCCTTGGCCGCGTCCCGCCGGTGCCTCGGCCGCGCGGCCTCCCTCGCCGAACTGGCGAGCGAGCCCACCGCCGGGGAGGCGCTGCCGGGGACGGGCTGCCATCGCCGGGGGCACGCGCCGGGCCTCCGCCCGGAACGGGCCGTGCGCGCGGCCCGGTTGTCCGTACGGCCGCTTGCCGCCCCGGGGCGCGACCGCGCAGAGTACGGCGTATGACACCGTCCGAGCTTTTGCGTGCCTTCGTCCGTACCCGTGCCTCGCTCGACGGCGCCGAGGTGTTCTTCTGGTGGACCGGAGACGTGTACTCCTGGGCGCCGGTCGAGCCCTACCGGCGCGTGTTCGGCTTCGAGGGGATCAACGCCGCCCGCCTCACGGAGGACGAGGAGACCGGCGGATACCGGCTGCTGACCCGGGAGGCCGCGTTCTACCTGGACCCGCTGTCCCGGGAGATCCTGGAGACCTGGGAGGACAAGCCGGTGGTCCACGTCTGGAACGACCCGGCCAACCAGCGGTTGCGGCCGTTCCCCATGCCCGTGACCAGCCTCGGCGACCAGGTCTGCTTCAGCCTGGAGATCCCGCTGGCCCACCCCTCGCCGCTGCCCGTCGCGGAGTTCCCGGCCAACTCGGCGGACGACACCTACCGAGCTTTGGAGCTGTTCCAGTTCTTCGCGCCCGCGAGCGTCCTCGACGCAGGGGCGGGGCCGGATGCCGACGCGGTGAGCGTTCCCGCGACCATGTCCTGGATGCGGATGTCCCCGTACCTCCCGTGGATGGAGCAGGCGCAGCGTCCGGGCGGCCTCGCCTTCCACTGCCGGGGCCGCAAGCTGGGCGCGTACGCGGAGGTGCCCGAGCGGACGCGGGAGTACATCGCCGCCCACCACCCGGAGTACGCCCACGCGCCGGAGCAGTGGACCGAGCCGAACGAGACCAGCTGGACGTACTTCCGCAGGCTCGCCGCGTCCTGACGGGCTCCGCCGGGGCAGGGCCGGGTATGCGCGCCTCACGCCTCCCCCGGCCGCTCCGCTGACCTGCGCCGAGACCTCTCACCGCGGGTGGTGGTGGGGCTGGGTGGGGGTCGGACAAGGGTTTTCCCCGTATCGGGTTCATCTCCGCGTTGCCTACTGTCTGCCCACCGGCGATCCCCCCTTCTTGGAACCCGCGGCCCCCACCCACCCCCCACGCCGTGGAACCGCGACCACCCCCCAACCAGGGGGAGCAACCGGTACCGCCACGTCCCGACCGCCGTGCGACGCCCACCCGGGCGGGCGGACGGGACGACACGGCACACGGCGGAGACCGGGACGGAACCGACCGCCCCGCCCCGGTCCCCCACCGCCGAACACCTCCCACATGCACCGACCGGCCGCTCCGGCCTGCCCGGAAACGGCCCGTGAAAGGGAACACCGTGCACGCAACCAGACGCAGGCTCATATCCGTCGTGGCCCTCTCCGCCACCCTCCTCACCGCGACCGCCACCGCCGCGGCCACCGCCGCCGACACCCCCGCCCCCGCCGCGGATACGGCCGCGGCCGCGGGTGCGGGCGGGATGCCGGTGGAGAACCTCATCGTCGGATACAAGCCCACCGCCAGCGAGGCCAGTTCCAACGCCGCCGCCGCCACCGACGCCGCCACCAAGAGCACCAGAACCGGCAAGAAGGCGAAGTTCGACCGCCGCCTCGGCACCGGAGCCGCCCTCGTCAGCCTCGGCCAGGCCACCACCCCCGCCGACACCGCCGACGTCATCGCCCAGTTCCGCGCCGACCCCGACGTCGCCTACGCCGAACCCGACACCCGCGCCTACCCCCTCGCCACCACCCCCAACGACACCGACTACACCAAGCAGTGGGACCTCTTCGAACCCACCGCCGGCATGAACGTCCCCGCCGCCTGGGACAAGACCACCGGAACCGGCGTCACCGTCGCCGTCATCGACACCGGCCACACCGCCCACGGCGACCTCGCCGCCAACACCGTCGCCGGCTACGACTTCATCACCAGCGCCACCGCCGCCCGCGACGGCAACGGCCGCGACAACAACCCCGCCGACCAGGGCGACTGGAGCGCCGCAGCGGAATGCGGCCCCACCGCCAAGGCCAGCGACTCCTCCTGGCACGGGACCCACGTCGCCGGCACCATCGCCGCCGCCACCGGAAACAACAAGGGCATCGCCGGCATCGCCCACAGCGCCAAGATCCAGCCCGTCCGCGTCCTCGGAAAGTGCGGCGGCGCGACCTCCGACATCGTCGACGCCATCACCTGGGCCTCTGGTGGGACCGTCCCCGGCGTCCCCGCCAACGCCACGCCCGCCAAGGTCATCAACATGAGCCTCGGTGGCTCCGGAGCCTGCGGCACCAGCTACCAGAACGCCATCAACGCCGCCGTCGCCCGCGGCACCACCGTCGTCGTCGCCGCCGGCAACAGCAACGCCGACGCCGCCGGATTCTCCCCCGCCAGCTGCAACAACGTCGTCAACGTGGCAGCCAGCAACCGCACCGGCGACCGCTCCTTCTACTCCAACTACGGCGCCATCATCGACGTCGCCGCCCCCGGCGGCGAAACCCGCCGCGCCACCGACACCCCCGGCACCGTCACCACCCCCGAGAACGGCATCCTCTCCACCCTCAACCTCGGCACCACCACTCCCACCGCCGAGACCTACAAGCCCTACCAGGGCACCAGCATGGCCGCCCCCCACGTCGCCGGCCTGGCCGCCCTCCTCATCGCCGCCAAGCCGACCCTGACGCCCGCCCAGATCGAAGCGGCCATCAAGAACAACGCCCGCCCCCTGGCCGGAACCTGCACCGGCGGCTGCGGCGCCGGCCTCGCCGACGCCACCGCCACCGTCAACGCCGTCACCAGCACCACCCCCACCACCCCCGCCTTCCAGAACACGGCCGACTACCCCATCAACGACAACACCACCACCGAAAGCCCCATCACGGTCACCGGAATCACCGGCAACGCCCCCGCCACCCTCAAGGCCGGCGTCACCATCGCCCACACCTACACCGGCGACCTCAAGATCGACCTCATCGCCCCCGACGGCAGCGTCTACACCCTCCACAACCGCACCGGCGGCAGCGCCGACAACATCAACCAGACCTACACCGTCAACGCCGCCACCGAAACCGCCAACGGCACCTGGAAACTCCGCGTCAACGACAACGCCAGCGGCGACACCGGCAAGATCGACGCCTGGAACCTCACCTTCTAGGCCCCGGCCGGCCCAGCGCGGCACCCGGCCCCCCAACCGGTGCTGACGGGCCGATAGTACGGACCAAGGCGACCCTCCGGACCTGCCGATACACCGCGTATCGGCAGGTCGGGAGGGCTTTCCCGCACACTGACTGATTTCTGCGTCACAATCCGGGTCAGCCCGGCATCCGACCTCGTATTGTCGCGTCTCACAGGAAAGGCACAGAAGCGGGATCGCGGAAGGCTGGTGGCGGTGCGTGGGGGCGGCTACGGGGCACGCTGAGGCGAGCGTGGGACACGGTGAACTGATCAAGGCGGTGGACCGCGCGCTGACCACGCACGGCCGGGCCCTGCTCACCGGACCCGCCGGAGCCGGAAAGACGGAGGTGGTGCGCGCCGTCGCGGCCGCCGCGGAAGGGCGGCGCGAAACGGTGCTGCGCCTCGCCCCCGAGGCCGCCGACCAGTGGATACCCGAGGCCTCGGCCGCCGCCCTCCTGGCCTCCGTGCCCGGCGCCGGCCTGGAGCGCCTCTCGGGCCCCCAGCGCACCGCCATCGCCCTGCTGCGCCGAGAGGCCGACGCCCCCCGCACCGGCCGTGACCACGTCGCGCTGCGCCTGGCCGTCGTCGAGGTGCTCCGTACGCTCGCCGCCCGCCACCCCGTCCTGCTCGTCCTCGACAACGCCCAGTGGCTCGACGCGGAGAGCACCGACCTGCTCCGCTTCGCGCTGCGCCTGACCCCGCCGGGGGTCCGGCTCCTGGTGGCCGAATGCGTACAGGGCGGGGCGCCGGTCGGCGAACCCCTCTGCGGCCCCGGCACCCCCGCGATCCGGGTGCCCCCGCTCGGCGCCGACGAGGTCGCGGAACTGCTGCTGCGCCACGGCCTGCCCGCCCGGCTCGCCGGCCGCATCCACCAGGCCAGCGGCGGCAACCCGCGCCTCGCCCTCGCCCTCGGCCACTCCCTCGCCGAAGCCGCCGAGGCCCGCGACGCGAGCGCCCACCACGCCGACCCCCTGCCCGTCTCCGGGCAGGCCCGCGAGGTGGCCCGCCGCCTCCTCGCGGAAGCCCCCGCCGCGGCCCGCCGCACCCTGCTCCTCGCCGCCCTCGCGGCCCGCCCCACCACGGCCCTGCTGCGCCGGGCCGGGCGCCCCGACGCCGAGGCGGAACTGGCCGAGGCGGAACGGGCCGCGCTCGTACGGGTGGGCGAGGACGGCACGGTCGAGTTCACCGCCGGCGCCCTGCCCACCGCGCTCGCCGCCGACGCGGGCTGGCCCGAACGGGCCGCCGGGCACGCCGCCCTGGCCGAGGCCGTCGACGACCCCGTCCAGGCGGTACGCCACCGCGCGCTGGCCGTGGACACCCCCGACCAGTGGCTCGCCGCCGAGGTCACCCAGGCCGCCGCGGCCTGCCGCCGCCGCGGGCAGCGGGCCCTCGCCGCCGAACTGGGCCTGCTGGCGGCGGAACGTACGCCGACCCACCTCGCCGGCGAGGGACTGGCCCGGCTCGTCGCGGCCGCCGAGGACGCGGGCTGGGCCGGCCGCGCCGACCTCGCCCGGCGCGCCACCCGCGCCGTCCTGGCCCGCGACGCTTCGCCCGCCGACCGGGTCCGCGCCCGCCTCGCCGTGATCGACGCCGCCGGGCAGGACCTCGGCGCCCTGGAGGAGACGTTCGCCCACGCCATGGACGACGCCGCCGGCGACCCCGCGCTGCGGGCCGCCGTCCAGCTGCGGATCGCCTGGAAGCACAACCTCAGCGACGGCGACCCGGTCCGCTCCCGCGACGCGGCCGCCGCGGCCGGCGCCCTGGCCGCGCTCGGCGGCGACCAGGTGGCCGAGGCCATGGCCTTGACCGTACGGGCCCGGATGGGCCGCATCCTCGGGGACCCGGGCGCCGAGGCGATCCTCGCCGAAGCCCTCGCCCTGCCCGCGCCCGAGGTGCCCCTGGGGATGCGCAACGCGCCCCAGTACCTCGCGGTCCGCCACGCCCTCTTCGACGACCGGCTCACCGACGCCCGCCGCCAGCTGTTGGTCCTGCTGCCCGCCGTGCGGCGCACCGGCTCGGCGGAGGACGTGTTCGAGGTGCTCCGCAGCCTCACCGAGGTCGAACTGCGCAGCGGCCGCTGCGCCGCCGCCTCCGCCCGTGCCCGCCGCGCCCTGGAGCTGACCATCGAGGCGGGCCTGTCGCCGGGGCCGGCCTGGTACGTCGCCGCGATGGCGGAGGCGGCCGGCGGGGGCTTCGCCCGCGCCGCCGGGTACGCCCGCCGCGGCATCCAGGCCTCCCAGGAGGAACACGACCAGGTCTTCCTCTCCCGCAACCTGCACGCGCTCGGGCTGGTCGAACTCGCCACCGGCGAGGCCACGAAGGCGGTGGCCACGCTGCGCCGGGTAGCCGACCTGGAGGCCGCCCAGCAGGTCGTGGACCCCTCGATCCTGCGCTGGCACGGGGAACTCGCCGAGGCGCTCGTCGCCGCCGACGCCCCGGACGAGGCCGTCCGCCTGATCGGCTGCGTGCGCCCCGTCGCCGTCGGCCTCGGCCGGACCGGGGTCGTCGCCGCCCTCGACCGGGCCCGGGGGCTGTGCCTGTCCGCGCAGGGCGACGCGGAGGGCGCCGTCACCCTCCTGGAGACCACCGCCCGGCGGTTCGCGACCCTGGAACTCCCGCTGGAGCGCGGTCGTACGCTGCTCGCCCTCGCCCGGGTGGAACGCCGCCGCAGGCGGCGCGCACCGGCGCGCGCGGCGCTCGCCGCGGCGGCCGAGGTGTTCGACCTCGCGGGCGCCGTCCCCTGGGCCGAACTCGCCCGGGAACCCGCCGCTTGCGAAGGGGGTCCGGCGCACACGGTCGGGGCCCTGACGGAGGGCGAGACCCGGCTGGCCGTGCTCGTCAGCCGGGGCGCGAGCAACCAGGAGGCCGCGGCGAAGCTCTTCCTCAGCGTCAAGACGGTGGAGGCGCGGCTGACCCGCATCTACCAGAAGCTCGACGTCCGCTCACGGGCCCAACTGGCGGCGGCCCTGACCGCCGGAGGCCTGGGCCAGTAGCCGCCGCACGTCCGCAGCGGATCGGCCGGTGATCGCCGCCGCTCGACGGCCGTCCGCACGTGTGCGTCGGCCGAGTCGGCCGCGGCGGACGCTCCTCCCGGACCGGACCGGACCGGACCGGACCAGACCGGACCGGATGGTCACGGCCCGGCCCGGCCCGGGAGGCGTGCGATCAGCAGCCGAGGTTGTTGCCGGGGGTCACTCCCAGGAGCTGGGTGAAGCTCTGGTACTTCGAGATGCGGCTCTGGACCTGGGCGGGGTTCCCGCCGTTGCACTCCAGGGCGCCGTTGATCGACCGGATCGTCTCGCCGAAGCCCGCGCCGTTGACGATGGCGGCGTGGGCCGTCATCGTGCCCGGGCCGTTCTGGGTGTTCCAGTACCAGAGCGCCGTCTTCATCGCCACGGCCGGGTCCCGCTCGACGAGGTACGGGTTGGCGAGCAGGTTGATGCCGAGGGCGTCACCGGCGGCCTTGTAGTTGAAGTTCCACGACAGCTGGATGGGGCCCCGGCCGTAGTAGGCGGCCTGGCCGGCCGGACAGCCGTACGGCTGGGTCGCGTCGCAGTAGTGGGGGTAGTTGGCGGTGTTCTGCTCGACGATGTGCACCAGCCCGCCCGTCTCGTGCGAGACGTTGGCGAGGAAGGCGGCGGCCTCCCGGCGCTTCACCGTGTCGTCGCCGGTCTTGGCGAAGCCGGGGTACGCGGACAGCGCCGCGACCAGGCCGTCATACGTGTAGAAGGGGTTCCGGCTCGGGAACATCTGGTCGAACTGGGCGCGGGACACCACGAATCCCGAGGGGTCGGGATCCGGGTTCTGGCCTCCGCCGCCACCGCAGGCGCCCTGGTCGGACCAGACCCCCCACTGGCCGGTGGTGCCGGGCGTCTCGCCCTGGGTCCACCACTTGGCCTGCCAGTTGCGGCCCCCGTGCGAGGCGCTCAAGCCGGTCGTGTAGACGGCGGAGGAGGACCAGGCAGACGCGCAGGCGGGGGCCGCGGCGGCGGGGGAAGCGGGGAGGGCGACGGCGAGGCCCAGGGTGACTGCTGCGGCGGCGGCCAGGGAGAGGGCGCGGCGGTGAAGCGCACGTATCACGTAACTTCTCCTTCAGTGGGGGGAGTTGTCGTGGGGGCGACAGCTACCGCCACTGAACATAAAGTGGTCTGGACCTGTCAAGGTCTAGACCAAGGAGATTGTGTGGTGATGGACATACCTCCGCGCCGACGGAAAGGGACACGTCGGCGCGGAGGTGGAGGGAACAGCAGGTGGAGGCGGGGGCGGCTGCCGGGATCAGCTGTCGGCGGAGGCGTTGCCCGAGAGGATCGGGATGTTGCTGGCGATGTGCGAGGCGGAGTCGTCGCCCTTCGCCTGGGTCGAGTTCTCGGCGCACTGCTGGTTCTGCGGGTTCGCCAGCACGTTGACGTCCTGGACGCCGATGTTGGCGATGATCGCCACCAGGGACTGGGCGTTGACCTTGGCCGGGAGGCCGACGCAGAGCTTGTTCAGGGAGCCCTGGATCGCACCGAGCTGCGGGCTCATCGCGCCCGCGGTCTCCTGGTTGCCGTAGATCTGCGCGGAGCCGTTGCCGTTGACGGAGTTGACGCCGTTGTCGTTGCCGATCGCCATCGCCGGGGAGGCAACTGCGGCGCCCGCGCCCAGGACGGAGGCGGTGACCGCAGCGGTGGCCATGAACTTCTTGAACATGTGGGGGATTCCTTCTGTCGCACTGTTGCGTGATAGCTGCCCTCGGCGGGACGCGCTGATCAACTGCATTCAGTGCCCGGGGTTATCCCCACTCACCCGTGTGGCCCAACGGCGGACCGGGCGGGGTGGCCCGGTCCCGCCGCCGCGACGGCGAGACTGAGCTCCTCGGGTCCGAGGGTCAGCCGGTCTTGCGGCGGACCTTCTTGTTCTTGCCGCCGGGACCGCTGCTGGAACCCTGGACCTTCGCGCGGCTCTGGTGCGACTGCTGGGACTGGGCATTCGCGGCGTTGCGCTCCAGGGCCTCCCGGAACTTGCGCTTGGCCTCGTCGGCCGGAGTCTCGTCCTTCGGGGTGTCTGTTCCGTCTGCCATATGTCCTCCTGGGGGTGATCAAGCCGTCTCATTCTGTCAGGTGGCGTGCGCGCTGACCAGCGAGTTCGGTACGGGGGTGACCCTGTTCGGCGTCCGGGCCGCTCCGGGCGGCGCGGTGCGCGCGGCACCCAAGGCGGGCTTGGAGGAGTCATAAGATTTGATTATGGGGTCATAAAGTGACACCGGGTGCCGAGTTAGGATTGCCTTAGTTTAGGGTTCCCCTGATTGACCTTGCCGTCGCTCGAAGGGAACCCCTGCCATGCCTCGCCCTCTGCGGGTAGCCATCGTCGGAGCCGGCCCCGCCGGAATCTACGCCGCCGATGCGCTGCTGAAGTCCGAGGCCGCCGTCGAGCCCGGTGTGTCCATCGACATCTTCGAGCGTATGCCCGCCCCCTTCGGTCTGATCCGATACGGCGTGGCCCCCGACCACCCGCGGATCAAGGGGATCATCACCGCCCTGCACCAGGTCCTCGACAAGCCGCAGGTCCGCCTCTTCGGCAACGTCGACTACCCGAACGACATCAGCCTCGACGAGCTGCACTCGTTCTACGACGCCGTCGTCTTCTCCACCGGCGCCACCGCCGACCGGGTGCTGACCATCCCCGGCGTCGACCTGGACGGTTCCTACGGCGCCGCCGACTTCGTGTCCTGGTACGACGGGCACCCGGACGTACCGCGCACCTGGCCCCTGGACGCCGAGAAGGTCGCCGTGCTCGGCGTCGGCAACGTCGCGCTCGACGTCGCGCGCATCCTTGCCAAGACCGCGGACGAACTGCTGTCGACGGAGATCCCGGCGAACGTCTACGAGGGCCTCCAGGCCAACAAGGCGCTCGAGGTGCACGTCTTCGGCCGCCGCGGCCCGGCCCAGGCCAAGTTCAGCCCGATGGAGCTGCGCGAGCTGGACCACTCGCCGAACATCGAGGTCATCGTCAACCCCGAGGACATCGACTACGACGACGGTTCGATCGCCACGCGCCGCGCGAACAAGCAGGCCGACATGGTCGCCAAGACCCTGGAGAACTGGGCGATCCGCGACATCGGCGAGCGGCCGCACAAGCTCTTCCTGCACTTCTTCGAGTCGCCCACCGAGGTCCTCGGCGAGGACGGCAAGGTCGTCGGGCTGCGCACCGAGCGCACCGAGCTGGACGGCACCGGCAACGTCAAGGGCACCGGCCGGTTCACCGACTGGGACGTCCAGTCCGTGTACCGCGCGGTCGGCTACCTGTCCGACGAGCTGCCCAAGCTTCCCTGGGACGTCGAGTCCGGCACCGTTCCCGACGAGGGCGGCCGCGTGATGGAGGCGGGCTCCCACCTGCGGTCCACGTACGTCACCGGCTGGATCCGGCGCGGCCCCATCGGCCTCATCGGCCACACGAAGGGCGACGCGAACGAGACCGTCGCGAACCTCCTCGCGGACCACGCCGAGGGTCGCCTGCTCACGCCGGCCGCGCCCGAGCCGGAGGCCGTCGAGTCCTTCCTCGCCGAGCGGAGCGTCCGCTACACCACGTGGGAGGGCTGGTACCGGCTGGACGCCGCCGAGAAGGCGCTGGGCGAGCCGCAGGGGCGCGAGCGCGTGAAGATCGTCGACCGCGAGGGCATGCTCGACGCGAGCGGCGCGTAGCCGAGCGGCGGGCCGGTGCGCGGCGCGTGAGCATCCGGCGCACGGGCGCACAGGCGCACGGGCGTTCCGACGGACGCCGGGCCGGCGCCTCGCGCGGACGCCGCGCTGTGACGGAGCGGTGGGGGGGGGGGCCCGGGGGGGGGCCGCCCCCCCCCCCCCCGCCCGGCCCCCACCCCAACCCCCGCCGGGGGGGGGACCGGCCAGGCGGATAAA
>NZ_JBHXSY010000017.1:34843-154009 GCF_042715295.1 Streptomyces sp. NPDC058701
ATGTCGTCGGGTCGCTGGGGCGCGCGGGCGTCGCGGGTGCTGGCGCGGCTGTCGCGGTCCTGCCGGGCGCCCGCGGGCGGGCCCCCCCCCCCCGGCCCCACCGCTCCGGTGCGTCCCATGCACCGTGCCCGGTCGGTGGCCGGACAGGGCCCCGGGCTGGTCCCGCACGGCGCGAATTGGCCGGAATCTTTCCCGGGCAGGGAAACCGGGCACGTCAGAGCGGCGGTCCGCCGCAGGCGCGGCCACCCACCGGCGCGATCGGGACGCCCGCCCCCGGGTGCGGCCCGCTCCGTACGGAATGCGCCGCGGGTCGGCGGAGTTGGCACCGGCGCGACACCCGACACCGTGCACTGGAGGGCTCATGAAGATCGGCATCATCGGAGCGGGCAACATCGGCGGCAACCTGACCCGCCGGCTCACGGCCCTCGGGCACGAGGTGTCCGTGGTGAACTCGCGCGGCCCCGCCACCCTGACCGCTCTCGCCGAGGAGACCGGCGCCACCCCCGTCACCGTCGCGGAAGCGGCCCGCGGCGCGGAGATCGTCGTGGTCACCATCCCCTTCAAGAACATCCCGGACCTGCCCGCGGGCCTCTTCGACGGGGCCGCCGACGGCTTCTCCGTGATCGACACCGGCAACTACTACCCGCAGCAGCGCGACGGCCGGATCGCCGGCGTCGAGGACGAGGGGCTGACCGAGAGCCGCTGGACCGAGCGCAACCTCGGCCACCCGGTGATCAAGGCGTTCAACGGCACCTTCGCCCAGGACATCGTCGAGAGGCACCGCCCCGCGGGCTCCGCGGACCGGATGGCCCTTCCGGTGGCGGGCGACGACGAGACGGCCAAGGCGGCCGTACGCGCCCTGATCGACGAGATCGGCTTCGACACCGTCGACGCGGGAGGGCTCGACGACTCCTGGCGCCAGCAGCCCGACACCCCCGTCTACGGGCTCCGCGAAGGCGTCGAGGGCGTCACCAAAGCCCTGGCCGCCGCCTCCCCGGAGCGCCCGGACGGCTTCCGGGGCTGAGCCGCCCCCGCCCTGCCCCGCCCCGGCGTGCCGGGTGCCCCGCTCCGGGCGGTGCCGGGATGGTCGCAGAAATCGAAGGCGGGTGGTGGCATGAGCGCCTCCGCACGGGCGCAGTCGCGCCAGGGGCTCTTCTCCCGGCGCGACCAGGCCGTGATCGCGGCCGCCGCCATCTCCATGCTGCTGGTGCAGATGGACCTGCTCGCCCTCAGCCTCATGCCGCCCGTCATCGCCCGCGACGTCGCCGCCCCCACCCCCGACCTCCAGTGGCTGGTCAGCGGCTACATGCTGGCGCTCGGTGCCCTGATGATCACGGGCGGCCCGGCTGCCGACCTTCGGGGCCGGCGCCGCGTCCTCGTCGCCGGGCTGACCGGCTTCGGCGCCGTGTCCGTCCTGCGCGTCGCCACCCTGCTCTCGGTGCTCGGCGCGGCCGCGCTGGCGGTGCTCGTACGCCGGGTCAGGGTCTGACGCGGCGCGCCTCCATGCGGCCCCGGCCGAGTTCGATGGCGAAGGTGACCTGCTGTTCCTCCGAGAGGACCCTCGGCTCGGCCTCTATCTCCTCCCGCTCGACGTAGACGGGTGTGGTCTCGCCGAGGGGGAGGATGAACCCGTAGCCCCGCTCCCGGTTGTACGACTGGACGAACCCTGTGACACGCGGTTCCATCGTGCACCTCCCGTGCAACGACCCTGGCGCATCGGCACGGGTACCGCCTTCCGGGCGACTCCGTACGGGTGGCCGGCCCCTCCTTAGCGCCGCTCCAGCACGCCCCGTACGAAGGACGCCTGACCCGCGTGCTGGAGGTCGTCCGCCAGCACGCTGACCAGGCGTGCGCCCAGCGTCACCGGGGGGTCCCATTGCTCGTCCACCACCCGGTCCAGGTCGGCGGCGACCAGCCCGCGGACGTAGCCCAGGGTCTGCTCGTGCACCGCGTCGAAGTACCCCAGCAGCAGCTCGCCCGAGTCGACCCGGACCGAGCCCGCCTGCCGGGCCGTGTGCCCGTACCCGGTGGACCCGGACGGCAGACCCAGCGCGAAACGGGCCGCCCAGCCCTGGGACAGCCAGACCTGCTCCCGCCCGGCGGCGTCCGCCACGTGGTCGTCCTGGACGCGGGTCAGGTGCCACACGAGCCAGGTGACCGAGTTCGCGGCCGGATCGACCCGCGCGGCGAGCTGCTCCGCGGAGAGTCCTTCGACGGCCTCGTGCACGATCTCGTGGACGCGTTCGAATCCGTCGGCGATGACGTCCGTAGCCTTCATGCGCCCCACCATGCAGTCCGTACGGGCCCGCCCGCCGCGAACGACACGCCGCGGCCGGGCGGTGTGCACCCGGCCCGCTCCACCCGGGACCCGGGCCGGGCGGCCCGCTCCGGCCCGGCCGAAGTGTGGCCGTGCCCCGCGGATGCCATGCTCGGCTGTACGGGCCCGGGGGCCCGACCGCGTCACCCGAGTCCAAGGGGGTGTGCCGTGCCCGCTCCGCAGTCCGGATCCGGCCCACCGCCCGGGCCCCTGGCGCCGCCGCCCGCGCAGCGCGGACGCACCGGCCTCATCGTGGCCTTGGGCGTGCTCGGGGCGCTGTGCCTGGCGGCCGTCGTCGGTCTCCTGACCGGCCTCGGCGGGGACGGCGGACGCCCGGCGACGGACGGGGAGAGCGCCGCGCCGACGTGGCCCGGGACGTCCCCGTACCGGACTCCTGACCGGACTGCCGCCGTCGTGGAACCCTCCTCGGACCGGGGGCCCGTCGAGGACGTCACGATCACCTCGTGCGCCGTGGACCCCGCGACGGGCTGGCCGTCTGCGGCGCTCACCCTCACCAACTCCGGGGACCGGACCCGCACCTTCCTCGTCGGCGTCGAATTCCTGGCTCCGGACGGCGTCCGCCTCGCGGAGGGGGCCGCCGTCAGCAACGACCTCGCCCCGGGCCGGCGCGCCCACGTGACGGCGGCGGCACTCGTGCAGCTCAAGGGCGCCATCCGGTGCGAGGTGCTCAAGGTGGCCGTGCTGCCCGGCTCCTGAGGTCAGAACTCGCCGTCGATGCCGGTGACGGCCGGGGGCCCCAGCGGCGCGTCCTTCTCGGCGAACCCCGACCGCTCCAGGGCCCCGGCCGTGATCCGGACGGCCTCGGCTTCGGCGCCGGCCCGGTCGTGGGCCTCTACTTCGAGGCGGACGGAGAAGGTTCCCTCGTCGCCCAGCGTCAGCAGGTTCAGGTCCTCGGTCTCGCTCAGGTCGCTGTGGTGCGAGGACAGCCTCCGGACCAGGTCCGAGCGCGCCGCATCGCTGACGTCCGTCAGGAACGTGCCGGGCACGGTGATGACATAGGTGGTCACTGTTGCCTCCTCGTGTGGACTGGCAAGGCGGGTTCGCCTCGTTCAGGTGCCCCGGACTCGCGCTTCGAATCCTCCCGGACGACCGCCCGGATCCTCCGCGGGCCGGAGCCGACCCGCGGCGCCGGCGCCGCGGAGGGACGCCGCGACGGTCAGGGTACGGTTCGGACCGCCCGGGGACAGGCAGGCGAAGCGGACCGGGTCGGCGAGCCACGACAAGAGGGACGACAGGCCCTCGCCGGGCACCGCGGCGCGAGGTCAGCAGCAGGAGGAAGGCGCTGTCGTACGGGGGCCGAGGGTGATGGCCGTGCCGATCACGGCCGGGTCGAGGACCCTCGGCGCGTTCACCGACGTGGGTCGAGGCCGTCCGCTCGCCGGGGCTCCGTGGCCCGGCCGGTCCCGTCGTCCGCCAGGAACTCCACCAGGGCCAGGACCACGAGGAGGACGAGGGCGATGCCGAGGATGACCCAGCCGGTCGGATAGCTCCACAGGAAGACCGTCAGCACCGCCGCCGCCACCAGGATCCAGGTGATCCAGCTCCGGTGGCGCCGGACGAACGGGCCGACGGGCCCGGTGCGCAGCCCCGCGTGGTCCGCCGTGCCGCGGACCGCGCCGATGCCCGAGCGCCACAGCTGTCGCACGACCGTGGCCGAGCGGCCGGGACCGGTCAGCCAGGCGGCCAGGGCGACCACCACGCCGAGGACCACCGCCATCCGGACCGTCGTACGGAGGTAGTGCGTCAAGGCGTCGTAGATGCTCCCGGCGGCGGGCTGCGAGACGGTCTCGGGCAGCGCGTTCAGGTAGGCCACGCGGAAGACGGTCAGGGCGACACCGAGCATGAGCGTGGCGAAGGCGAAGGCGAGCGCCGCCGTGACGAGCACGCGGCGCCGGTGGCGGGAGAGGAGCACCCCGGCGGCGATCAGGAGCACCGAGAGCACCGGCAGCCAGTTGCCGGCGATCTGCAGCAGCCGGAAGCCGGTCTTGACCTTGCCGATGTCGTCCGCGCGCAGGACCGTGAAGTCGGTCTTGACCTCCGGGATCTTGCCGGCCGCGGTCATGCCCTCGTCGACGAGGCGTTGTTTGACCTGGTCGACGACCGGGCCCAGGTCGACGGTCACCGAGTCGTCGTTGATCTTCACCGCGCCGCCGCCGCTTCCGGTGAGGGCCTTGTCCACCGCGGCGTGGATGCGGCGGTTGGCGTCGGTCCAGATCCGGTCGAAGGTGTCCGAGGCGATGACGTCCTGCGCCTTGTCCCGGACGAAGCTGCGGACGGCGCCTTCGAGGGAGTCCCCGAGCTTGCCGAGCGCCTTCTCCAGGAGCGGACGGTCGCTCGGCGCCACGCCCTCCAGCAGCGTCGGGATGTCGATGTGCTCCATCACCGCGTCGGTGACCCGGGTTGCCGCCGCCGCCTGGACGTCCGGATCGGAGGCGAGCGGGGCGACCGTCTGCACGTAGCGGTCCGTGTCGCCCACCACGCCCGACGCCCACGCGGAGACGGCGGCGAGCGGGGCCAGTACGCAGCCGACGACGATGAGGACGGCGGCGAGGAACGCCTTCCACCGGTGCCGGGGCTCCCGGGCCGCCTTCTCCGCCTCCAGCGCCGTCACCCGTGACTGGAGCCGGTCCAGTTCGGAGGGCTCGGGACCGGGGGCCGCTCCGCCTTCGTGCGTCATGGCGCGTCCTCTCCTGCCGGTGGGGGTCACCTTGCAGCGCACCGCACGGCGGGCCCGGGCGCGAGCGTTGAACGGCCAAAGGGGTGAAGGACGCGTCCGGTCGGGCGGGATCAGCGCTCTGGGCGCCGACCGGTTCCGATGCCCTGCCGGTCGGCGGTTCGGGCGTCGGCGCGGCGGACGGGGTCCGCGAAGGCCCGCCCGACGGCCTCGTCGAGGAGGGCGAGTTCCGCGCGGACCGCGGGCAGGTGCTCGGACGGCTGGCTCCGGAGGAGGTCCTGGAGCAACGCGCGCAGCCGCCTGCACACCTGGAGGGAGGTGGATCCGTACTCGCGGATCTCGGTGACTCCGAGCTGCAGGTAGTCGTCCCAGCCGCGGCCGGGCACCACCAGCCGCGGCAGGCCGCGGCCGTCGGCGAGCACGTACCCGTCGCGCAGCCGCACCCGGCCGATCGCGTGCAGGAAGGAGTCGATGTGGTTGAGCACCTGGACCGCGGTCGTGGGGTCGTTGACGGCGGGGGAGAGCGCGCGGATCGCGATGTCGACGAGGATGCGCAGGGCGAAGCCGGGGTCCTGCTCGATGGTGCGCTCGGCTCCGAGGGCGACGAGCCCCGTCACGCGCCGCGGGTCGGGATTCCGCTCGGCCCCGTACACCTCGACGAGCGCGGTGCCGGGAGGCACGTAGTCGCCGACGTGGCAGGTCAGGACGAGGACGCAGTCGTGGCGGACGGCGGCCTCGACCAGCCCGGCCGCGTCGAACGCCTGGAGGACTCCGCCCCGCGCGGTCTCGACGCCGGTCACCGGGCCGGCGGGTGGCACGGAGACGCCCTCCGCGGCCAGGGAGCGACGGAGGTGATCCGCCGAGCGGACCACCACCCTTTCCCCCATGCGCCCCACGAGCTCGGCGATGGCCACCGGTCTGAGGTTGTGGGTGAACCGGTTGAGGTAGACGAGCAGGAGCAGGAGGCTGACGGACACGGCCACCCCGGACAGGGTCACCCCCACATCGGGGACGTGGTCCGACTCGATCTTGCGCAGCAGGGAGAAGGCGTACGCGAACGTCCCCGTGAAGGTGGCCAGCACGGCCTTCTGCAGGCGGTCTCGGTACCACAGGCGCATGTAGCGGGGCGACAGCGTTCCCGTGGCCTGCTGGATGACGAGGACGCCGATCGTCACGACGAACCCCAGCAGGGCGACCATGGCCCCGACGACGGCACTGAGCACGCCGCTCGCGGTGGTCGCGGAGTAGCGCCAGTCACCCGGCAGGAAGCCCGCGTCCACCCCCGAGACCCACTCGGCGAACGCCGCGCCCAGCAGGAGTCCGATCATGGGGACGATCCACAGACTCGCCTTGGCGTACTGCCGCAACCGGAACCGCACCGACCAGGACATCATCAACGGCTCCCCGGATTCGGCCCTGCATGGCGGCCCGGCCCTCCCACGCGGCCCTCCCATGCTAGGAGGGTGTCGTCGCATGCGCTCCTGGCGCGCCCGTCCCCCGGGCGTACGGACGACTCTGACGACACCCCCGGTCCGCCTCCCGGCCCCCGCGGCGCCGCGCCGTTCGGAAGGCCCGCCGGGAGTTCCGCCCTTACGCTGATCGGGTGAGGTCGGAAGGGGTCGTCCATGGCTGACTATCCGCTGATCGAGAACCACGGGCTGATCGGTGACCTGCAGACCGCGGCCCTGGTGACCACGGGCGGCACGATCGACTGGTTCTGTTGTCCGCGCTTCGATTCCCCCAGCGTGTTCGGTGCCCTCCTCGACTGGGAGAAGGGCGGGCACTTCAGCGTCAGGCCGGCGGACGACACCTACACCACCAAGCAGTTGTACCTGCCGGACACCGCGATCCTCGTGACGCGGTTCATGACCGAGTCCGGCGCCGGTGAGGTCGTCGACTTCATGCCCGTCACCGGCGGGACGGCCACCGACCGTCACTGCCTGGTCCGCATGCTGCGGTGCGTCCGCGGCAGCATGACCTTCCGGATCGAGATCGCCCCGCGGTTCGACTACGGGCGGCGGCCGCACACCCTGCGCGCCACCGAGAACGGCGCGGTCTTCTCCTCGGACGGCCTGGAGCTCACCCTGAGCGTGGTGCGCGAGCCGCAGGACGAGCGCCTGGTGCACTCGGTCACCGGAGGCGTCGACCTGCGCGTCGAGCTCGCCCTCGAAGCGGGGCAACAGCGCGGCCTGGTCATGATGTCGGCCGCGCCGGGGCCGCCGCGCGAGATCCGCGTCGCCGAGTTCCAGGAACTGTTCGACGAGACCCGGAACCACTGGCGCACCTGGCTGCGGCAGTCCCGGTACACGGGCCGGTGGCGCGAGACGGTGGAGCGCTCCGCGATCACCCTGAAGCTGATGACGTACGCGCCCACCGGCGCCATGGTGGCGGCCCCCACGGCCGGCCTGCCGGAGCAGCTGGGCGGCGAGCGGAACTGGGACTACCGGTTCACCTGGATCCGTGACGCCTCCTTCTCCGTGTACGCCCTGCTGGGACTCGGGTTCACGGAGGAGGCGCGGGCGTTCATGGGCTGGCTGGGCGACCGCGTGAAGGAGAAGGCCGGCAGCGACAGCGCCACGGGGCCGCTGAATGTCATGTACCGGGTGGACGGTTCCTCCGACCTGTACGAGGAGACCCTGGAGCACTGGGAGGGGTACCAGGGATCCGCTCCGGTGCGGATCGGCAACGGAGCCGCGGACCAGTTGCAGCTGGACATCTACGGCGAGGCGCTCGACAGCATCTCCTTCGCCCACGCGCACGGCATCCACCTCGACGTCCAGGGCTGGTCCTCGCTGCGCACCCTGCTCGACTGGCTCGTGGACCACTGGGACCAGGCCGGCGAGGGGCTGTGGGAGACGCGAGGCGGACGCCAGGACTTCACCTACGGCCGCGTGATGTCCTGGGTCGCGTTCGACCGGGCGCTGCGCCTCGCGGTCGCCCACGGCCGGCCCGCGGAGAGCGGGCGCTGGACCGCGGAGCGCGACCGCATCTACGACCAGATCCTGGAGCGGGGGTGGGACCCGGCGCGCAACGCCTTCGTCCAGCACTACGGCAGCGACGTGCTCGACTCCGCACTGCTGCGGATGCCGACGGTGGGGTTCATCACCCCCGACGACCCGATGTGGACGTCCACCCTGGAGGCGATGGACCGGGAACTGGTCAGCGACAGCCTCGTCTACCGCTACAACCCGGAGGCCTCGCCCGACGGACTGCGCGGCTCCGAGGGGACCTTCTCCCTGTGCACCTTCATGTACGTCGACGCCCTGGCCCGCGCCGGCCGGGCCGATCAGGCCCGGCTCGTCCTGGAGAAGATGATGACGTACGCGAACCACTTGGGCCTGTACTCCGAGGAGATCGCGCTGACGGGACGGCAGCTCGGCAACTTTCCGCAGGCGTTCACGCACCTGGCGCTCATCGACGCGGCCATCACCCTGGACGCCACGCTCAACCGCACGCGGCAGGGACCCGGTTAGGGCGAGTCCGGGCCCGCGGGCGGGTGCGGCCGGTCCGCGGGTGCGGGGGCCAGCACCACGACGAGGCCGTCCGCCAGCGGGACGTCGGAGCGCGTCGCGTCGACGGGTTCGAGCCGGCCGTCGACCCGGACCAGGAACAGCCGTTCGTGCCCCGGCGGGAGGGGCCCGGCCGCGGGACGGACCTCGAACCGGGCGCCCTGCTCGTACCGGTCCGCCAAGACGTGGCGGACGAGCGCACCGCCGAACAGGACGGCGCCCCCGGTGTACGGGGCGACGGCACCGTGGCTCTCGTGCGGTGGCCCCACCCGGTAGACGGGTCCTCCGACGTTGTCCTCGACCAGCACCGAGGCGAGCGCGTTGAAGTCGTCGTCATCGGTGAGCAGGTAGACCGCGTTGACCCCTTCGAGGCGGGCCCTGGGATTGGTGGCCGTGGCCAGCAGGTCTCCTCTGGCGAGCGTGATGCCCGCCTCCTCGATCCGCTTCCTCTCCTCGTCCGTTCCCGCCCACATCTGTACGTCGACTCCCGCCGATCGCAGGGCCTTGCCCAGTCCGACCGCCCACGGAGCGCCGCCCACCAGGAGGGGCAGCGTACGGTTCGGCCGTGCGACGCCGAGCATCCGGGCCACGGGGCCGGCGGTCAGGGCGTACAGCCCGACCGTCGAGACGATCACCAGAAAGGTGATGGGGAGGATCTCGGACGCCCCGGGCAGTCCCAGTTGGACGAGGGGGGCGGCGAAGGCCGCCGCGGTCGAGGCCGCCACGATGCCCCGCGGGGCCATCCATCCCGTGAACGCCCGTTCCCCCCTGGTCATGTCCTTCCCCAGGGTGGACACGAAGGCGACGAGCGGGCGCACCACGAGCACGAGGAGCGCGACGAGGGCGAGGGTCGGCAGGAGCACCGGCGTCAGCGAGGCCGGCGTGACGCTGGAGGAGATGGAGATGAACAACAGCCCGATGATCAGCTGGACCAGCGTCTCGAAGAAGGGCCGGCGGGCGGGCATGTCGAAGCCCCGGACGTTGGCCGCCGCCATGCCGGTGACGATGGCCGCGATGAGGCCCGTGTCGTCGCGGATGATGTCGCACCCCGCGGACACCGCGATCACCGTGGCGAGTTGGGCCAGGGTGCCGAGTGCTTCGCCGAGCCGGAGCACGTTCAGGGTCAGCCACAGGAGGCCGACTCCGACGGCTCCGCCAGCCAATCCGACGGCCAGGCTGATGACGAATTGACCCAGCTGGTAGCCGCGGCCGATGTCGATCTGGTGCGTCGTGGCGATGGCGTGGAAGACGAGCGCTCCGAGGATGGCCCCGATCGGGTCGGTCAGCGTGCCTTCCCAGATCAGCAGTCGCCTGACCTTGTCCGTCGGCCGGACGTACTGGAGCAGGGGACCCACGACGGTGGGCCCGGACACGACGAGGATCATGCCCACCATCGAGGCCACTCGGAGCGACATGTCGAACAGGGCCGGGCCGACGGCGCAGACCGCGAGGAAGGTGAACGCGACGCCGAAGAGGAGCAGTCTGCCCACGATCGCGCGGGTGTCGCCCGTGAGGTTGCGCAGGTCGAGGCCGAGACCGGCGTCGTACAGGATCACCGCCACGGACAGGGAGACCAGGGCGGAGAACTCCTCCCCGATCAGCTGGGCGGGATGGATGACGTCGGTCAGGGCGCCTGCCGCGAACCCGACGGGCAGGAGGAGGATCAGGGCCGGGACGCGGAGTTTGCCGGCGAGGATCTGGCAGACGGCGGCCAGGGCAACGATCAGGGCGATGCCCAGGAGGATGTCGTCCTCGCTCACGGCGCTTTCCTTTTCGTCAGGGGGTGTCGGACCGGTTGCCACGCGGGGGGACGGTCCTTCGCAGGTCGGCGTCGGTGAGGGGTTCGAGCTCGCCGTGGGTGTCCATCCAGTAGAGGAGGAAGACGGCCGGCCCGATGAGCAGCAGCGCGACGGCGCTGACCACCGTCAGCCAGGCCAGGGTCTGCGAGGCGCCCGCAGCGTCCGACACGGTCAGGGACGTGGGGATCAGGTAGGGGCGCTGCGCGAAGCCCCAGGCGAAGACCGCCGCGCCCACGACACCGACACAGGTGAAGCGGGCCCAGTGGGCCTTCGACCGCAGTACGAGCAGTGCCGTGGCGGCGAAGAACACCGCCGACACGACGGCGAGGGCGAGGCCCGCGCCGTGGGTGAGCCCGTGCCACACGTGGGGGGCGTCGGCGCGGGCGACGAGGAGCACGCCCACGGCCGTCGCGGCGACCGCGCCGAGGCTGACGAGGGCGCGGAGCCGGAAGTACCCGACGAGGTCGGGTGCGTCGAAACGGGCGGCGTCGGCGGTCAGGAACACGGCGCCCAGGAGCGCGGTCGCGGCGACGGTGAGGAGCCCGAACACGAGGGAGGCGGGGCTGGCCCACGCGTCGGTCGACGCCTCGGTGCCCGGGGCGATCCGGCCGGACGCGACGGCTCCGACCGCCGCCCCGAGGAAGAACGGGGTGAGCAGGGAGGCGACGGCGAACACGGCACCGTACAGCCGCCGTCGGGACAGCCGGCGAACGGGCTTGCGCAGGGCGAACCCCGCGCCGCGCAGGACCATGCCGAGGGCGGCCAGGGCGAGCGGGAGCCACAGCGCGGTGAACACCGTCTGGAACAGCACGGGGAATCCGGTCCACATGAGGACGAGGACGAAGGCCAGCCAGACGTTGTTGACCTCCCACACGGGGGCCATGGCGTGGTCGATCAGCCAGCGGGGGCGTTTGCCGCGCTCGGCTCCGCCGGCCGTCAGGTCCCAGAAGCCCGCCCCGTAGTCGGTTCCGCCGGCGCAGGCGTACGCGGCCACGGCCAGGAGCAGCACGAAGGCGACGAGGCCGGCCATCAGGCTCCACCGGACCCGGTCGGAGCGGATCCGTGCGACCCCGGCGCAGCGGGTCCGCCGTCCTCCGGGGACCGGTCCTGGCCGGCCGGGACCGCGGCACGCGGCCCGTAGGGCGTGACGGCCTCCGGTGCCTCGCCCGGTTGCCCGTCCGCCGCCTCGTCGGCCAGGCGCCAGCGGTCACGCATCTTCAACAGGACCATGAGGAACGCTCCGAAGACGGACAGGTACACCAGGATCACCAGGACGAACATGATCCAGAGGGTGGTGGAGCGCGTCGACGTCACGGCCTCGGCGACGCGCATGTTCTGGTAGACGATCCACGGCTGGCGAGCCACCTCGGTGGTGATCCAGCCGCACTCCACGGCGATGACGGAGCCGACGCCGGCGCACGCGGCGCTGCGGTAGAACCACTCGGAGCGCGGCAGTCGCCGGTGGCGCAGCCACACCAGGCCGTACCACAGGACGAGCAGGAGGAGCACGCTGCCGATGCCGACCATGATGTCGAAGGCCCCGTGGGCGATCGTGGCCTGGGTGGCGTTGGGCCGGTCGCTCGCCGGCACGGAGGACAGTCCCTGCACCACGGTGTCCGGGCTGAACCCGGCCAGGATGGAGTCGAGTTGGGGAACCTTGATGCCGCCGGTGACCGAGCCGTCCTCGTGGAGCCGGCCGAAGAGGTACTCCGGGACGTGGCTGTCGGTCTCCCAGACGATCTCGATGGCCGCGAACTTCACCGGCTGCTCGCGGAAGACCGCCCGGGCGATCGAGTCGCCGAGCACGATCTGCAGCGGGGTGGCCACGGCGGCGACGGTGAAGGGGACCGTGAACCCGAGCCGGTGGTAGCGGTCCCGTCGGCCGCGGAGCCATCCGACGGCGTAGACGCCCGAGACGACGAAGCCCGCGGTCATCAGCATCGCCATCACGAAGTGCCAGTACTGCGGCCCGAACATCGGGGTGAAGAGGGCCCTCCAGACGTTCACGTCGACCGGCTTGCCCTGCGCGTCGAGGGTGAATCCGCGGGGGGTGTTCATCCACGAGTTGGCGGCCAGGATGCCGAAGGTGCCGAGCAGCGCGGTGGCCGGCAGCGGCAGGCCGAGGAGGAAGTGCGTGCGGGGCCTCAGCCTGCGCCATCCGTAGAGGTAGATGGCGATGAGGACCGCTTCGAGGAAGAACGCCCATGCCTCGATGCCGAAACCGATGCCGAAGACGTCGCCCCAGCGGCCCATCAGCCCGGGCCACAGCAGGCCGAACTCGAACGAGAGCACGGTGCCGGTGACGACGCCGATGGCGAACTGCACGGCCATCACTGCCGACCAGCGCCGGGCGAGCAGCAGGGCCGTGGCGTCGTTGTGGCGCAGGCCGCGGTAGTGCATGACGAGGGTGATCAGCGGCAGTGCCACCCCCATCGGCACCAGGATGATGTGGGAGGCGAGGGTGAACGCCATGAGCTGCCTGGCCGGCAGCAGTTGGGAGGGCGCGTCCGCCGCCAGCAGGTGGACCAGGGTGTCCATAGGTTCCTTTGTCGCTCTGGAGACGCCGGAGGAGGCTCAGCCGCCGGTGCTGAAGCCGGGGTAGAGGGTCATTCCGCCGTCCACGTAGAGCGTCGCGCCCACGACGTAGTCCATGAGGTCTGAGGCGAGCGCGACGGCCGCGTGGGCGATGTCCTCGGGCTCGCCGACGCGCTCGTACGGGATGAGGCGGAGCAGGTCCTTGCGGGCCTCCGGCGTCTCCCACGCACTCCGGTTGATCGGTGTCCGGACAGCTCCCGGTGCGATCGCGTTCACGCGGATCTTCCGGGGGGCGAGCTCCTGGGCCAGGGTCGCCATCATCATCTGCACGCCCCCCTTGGACGAGGCGTAGTTCACGTGTCCCGCCCAGGGAATGACCTGGTGCACGGAGCTCATGCAAATGATCTTCCCGGCCGAACGGGACACCTCCGGGACCACGCCGCGCCGCAGGAACTCCTTCGTCGCCTCGCGCGCGCAGAGGAACTGGCCGGTGAGGTTGACGTCCAGCACCTTCTGCCACTGGGCGAGCGTCATCTCCTCGAACGCGGCGTCGCGCTGCAGCCCGGCGTTGGCGACCAGGATGTCGATCGTGCCGAACTCCTGGACCATCCGGTCCATCATCGCCACGACCTGGTCCTCCCGGGACACGTCCGCCTCGTACGCGGCGGCCCGCACACCGAAGGAGGCGATCTCCTCGACGACCTTCGCGGCTTCGTCCGCGTCGGCCACGTAGTTCACGACCACGTCGGCGCCGGCCCGGCCGAGGCCGATGGCCGTGGCCTTGCCGATTCCGCTGTTGGCGCCGGTGACCAGCGCCTTCTGGCCCCTGAGCAGGCCGGCGGGGATCACTTCCCGCGGTGCGCCCTCGGTGGAACTCACGATCGACTGCCTCCTCGACTGTCCGATCCGGTCCGCCGGACAGCGGCCCGACCGGTCCGCAGGCCACGCAAGCACCCTCGGCGCGGATCGTCCGGCCAGCTCGCGGCGCCCTTGCGCCACACGGCCGAGCGGCAACGCCCGGTCGGGGCAATGCGAGGCCCTCACCTGCGCGAGCCTCAGCCGAGCCGCGCGTCCCCCCCGTGGGCGCGGGGGCCGCTCGCGCGGCTCCTCGTACAGTGCGCGGAAGACGTCGGCGCCGGTGGGACCCGGCGTCGACGCCGAGGCGTCCGCGGTCACCAGGAGCCCCACGGCGTCAGGCCCCACCGGAAGACGTGGCGTGCGCCCGGCTCCAGCACCGTGAGCGCGGTGCCCGTGCGGAAGGCGTCGGCCGGGCAGGACATCGGCTCGACGGCGACACCCCGGCGGCGCCGCGCGGGCTCGGCGAGGGTGTCCCCGGTGTAGATCTGCACGTACCGGACGCCCTCGACGAGCCGTACGTCGATGCCGTGCCGCCCCGACGGGTGCGCCAGCCGGACCACGCCGTGCCCGGCCCGGTCCAGGGCGAGGCCCGTGTACGCGGTGTCCAGGCGCGCCTCGCCGATCGGCCGGGCGGTGCGGAAGTCGAGGGCCGTGCCCTCGACCGGCTCCTGCCCCGCCGGCAGGCCGTGTGCGTCGGTACGGAGGCGGTAGTGGGCCGGCACGGTGAGCAGCGCGGTGTCCACGAGGTCGGTTCCCACCGTGAGGTAGGGGTGCTGGCCGATGCCGTACGGCGCGGCCGTGGTGCCGGCGTTCGTGGTGGTGACGGTGGTTTCGAGGCCCGCCGGACCGAGCCGGTACGAGGCGGCGACCTCCAGGCGGTGCGGGTAACCGGGCTGCGGGAAGAGGGTCGTGCCCACGGTGATCGCGTCCTCGGCGCGGGCGAGCAGCCGCCACGGCACCCACCTCAGGAGGCCGTGGATCGCGTTGCCGTTCTCCGGTTCGGTCAGCGGGAGGCGCCGGTCCTCGTCGCGGAAGCGGTAGCGGCCGCCCGCCACCCGGTTCGGCCAGGGCACCAGGAGCTGGCCCCGGCCGCCGGTGACGGGCTCATCGGCGGCGAATCCGTCGAGCAGCGGCCGCCCGTCCACCTCGTAGAGGCGCAGTGCTCCGCCCAGTTCGACCACGACCGCCGCCTGGGCGCCGTGGTGGAGCCGCCACTGCTCTCCGGACGCCGTGGCCGTGGGGGGAGCGTGCGGCTCCCCGGTCGGGACGACGGGAGGGGCGGGCGCGTCCGCTGCGAGCCGTGCGACGACGGCCGAGACCACGGCCCCGGGCGGCCGGTCGACGTCCACGACCCAGGCACACTCGTCGGGTCCGGGTTCCTGCAAGTCGGCGAACTGGCTGTCCAGCAGGGCAGGGGGGAAGAAGTGTCCGTGTCTCGACAGCAGCCGGGAGCGGATGAGTTCGGGCGAGCCGTGCAGGTGCACGAGGCGTACGGCGGGACGTCCCGCGACCAGCTGGTCCCGGTAGGCGCGCTTGAGCGCGGAGCAGGCGACCACGGCGGGTTCCCGGGCTTCGACCCGTCGGCCGATCCAGCCGGAGACGGCGGCCAGCCACGGGCTCCTGTCGGCGTCGGTCAGGGGTTCGCCGGCCGCCATCCGGGCCCGGTCGTCCGGGGTGTGGAAGACGTCGGCGTCCTGGTAGGTCCAGCCGAGCCGCTCGGCGAGCAGCCGCGCCACCGTGGACTTGCCCGACCCGGCCACGCCCGTCACGATCACCACGATCGCGGGCGCGCTCGCGCCGGGGTCCCCGAAAGGGCCAGGGGTGGCCGGGGCCGCCGGCGGTGACTCGCCGCGTGGCGTCGCTCCGAGCCGGACCGCGTCCTGCGGCGGCCTCCGCGGAGTCCCCGAGCCCTCGTGATCCACCCGTACGCCCTCCTTCGCGCGGCTTCACCGGCACGAACGGCCGCGTCCGGTCCTTCCACTCTCGGCGCGCGCGGCCCGTCGTGCATGTCGTGCGTGTCGTGCCCGTCGTGCACGACGGTGCCCCCGAGGGCGGCAGCGGCGCGCTGCCGTCCGGCCGGGGGCGGGGCCCTCACCAGACCGGTCGCAGCGGCGGCGGCTCGCGGCCGTCGGTCAACGCGCCCACCAGCCGTCCGAGCTCGCGCCGCAGCGCGGCGAGGTCCGTCTGCCCGGCGAGTTCGGCCTCCAGCCCGTGCAGGATCCGTCCGGCGACCGCGAGGTGCCGGTACGCGGCGTCGGTGAGCACCACGAGCTTGCGCCGCCCGCCGGCGGGGTGTGGCTCGCGCCGTACGTAGCCGCGCTTCTCCAGGTCGTCGACCAGCTGCCCGGCGGCCTGTTTGGTGACGCCCAGCCGCTCGCCGAGCTCGCTGCTGGTGGCGCCCGGGCCCTTCAGGATCTGGAAGGTCATGCCGTGCACCGGTCTCAGGTCGGCGTATCCGGCCGCTGCCAGGCGCCGGGTGAACTCGGCCAGCACCAGCTGGAATCCCAGCCCGAGCAGGAAGGTCAGTTCGGGTCCTTCGTCGGTCTCCACGGAAACATGGTGGCACAGGTGGGTCAATGTGCTTTACTCGTGGCGAGTAAAGTTTCTTTACTTGTTGTCGTGTCGTATCGATCCACCTCGGGAGCCACCATGCGCGTCGTCCGTCCCTCGGCCGAGAACGTCACCGTCTCGCCCAACGCCACCATGACCGGGCACGCCTCGCCCAGCCGCGGCAGCGCGGAACTCAGCACCTGGCACGTGGTGATGGAGGCCGGTTCCGCCGGACCCGAGCACCTCGTCAGCCGCGAGCAGGTGTGGACCGTCACCGCCGGCGCCCTGGACGTCACCTGCGCCGGCCGCACCGAGCGGGTCTCCGCCGGGCAGATCCTGATCCTTCCTCCGGACGTCCTGCGTCAGGTGCGTGCCGCGGAGGGGTCACAGGCGTACGTAGCGATGCGCGCCGACGGCGTCGTCGAGGTGCCCGGCACCGAGGGCACCCGGGTCCTGCCCTGGGCAGCGTGAACGCCCGACCCGGGCGCCGGCCGCGGGGCGGTCGGCACCCGGGGGCGGGGGAGCGGTGGCCGGTCGGGCGGGGCGCCGGACCGGCCACCGCGTCATACGGTCGCGGCCGGCACGGTCGCCTTCGCCTTCGCCTTGGCCTTCGCCGCCCGGGCGGTCTCGGCGGATCCGGCGGCCACCGTCCCGTGCCCGTCCCGCAGGCCGAGCCAACTGATCAGCGCGACCAGGGCGAAGGCGGCCGCCCCGATGCCGAAGGTGAGGGTGAACCCGGATTCCGCGGGCAGCGGCGGGACGCCCGCCGACAGGTGCTCGATGGTCTTGGACGCCAGGATCGTCGTCACGACCGCGCTGCCGATCGCGCTGCCCGTGGAGCGGGAGATCGAGTTGATGCCGTTGGCGATGCCGCTCTGGTGGTGCGGGACGCTGGCCATGATCACGGCGGGCATGGCCGCGTAACCGAAACTGACGGCCGCGCCGACCACGAGGCCGGCTCCGATCACCGAGGCGCTGTGCTGGTGGTCCAGGGCGAGCCAGGCGAAGCCCGCGGTGCCGAGCCCCGCCGCCAGCCCCAGGGCCGCACGCGGGCCCCGGTGCCGGACGAGCCGCCCGCCGACGGGCGAGGCGAGGAGCGAGACGATGGCGCCGGGCAGCAGGAACTGCACGGAGGCGCGCAGGATCGAGGCGTCGAAGCCGTAGCCGGTGAGGGCTTCGGGCATCTGAACG
The DNA here is from genome assembly GCF_042715295.1 of Streptomyces sp. NPDC058701. Classification (NCBI taxonomy): domain Bacteria; kingdom Bacillati; phylum Actinomycetota; class Actinomycetes; order Kitasatosporales; family Streptomycetaceae; genus Streptomyces; species Streptomyces sp. NPDC058701. The sequence continues at coordinate 52,298 of NZ_JBHXSY010000017.1, forward strand.
AGGTACGAGACGCCCAGGAAGTTCGCGAACATGCCGAAGCCGACGAGGATGCCGGCCGCGTTCGCCATGAGCACCGGGCGGTGGACGAACATCCGCATGTCCACGAGGGGCTCGCGGACCTTGAGCTCGGTCAGCACCCAGACGGCGGTCATCACGGCGGCCCCGGCGAAGCTGCCCAGCGTGCGTCCGGAGGCCCAGCCCCACTCGTGGCCCTGGGAGATGGGCAGCAGGAGCAGCAGCAGGGCGGCGCCCAGGGTCAGGGCGCCGAGGAAGTCGGTGCGCCCGCCGGTCTTGTGGCGGGTGGCGGGGACCAGGAGGACGACGGCGAGCAGCGCGAGGGCCGCGAAGCCGGTGGCCATCCAGAACGCGTTGCGGTAGTCCGCGCCGGCCCCCGAGGTGAGCAGCCCGGTGGCGACGAGCGCGAGCCCGCTGCCGAACGCGAGCGTGCCGCTGACCAGGGCCATGGCGCCCGGCAGCTTCTGCGGGCGGACCTCCTCGCGCAGGACGGACAGGGCCAGCGGGAAGATCGCGGTGGCCGCTCCCTGGAGCACCCGGCCCAGGATCAGCAGCGGCAGCGAGGACGCCAGGGCGGCCACCACGGAACCCGCGACCATCACGCCGAGCACGGCTACCAGGGTCGGCTTCTTTCCGTGCTGGTCGCCGAAGCGGCCCAGGAGCGGGGTGAAGACGGCCGCGGAGAGCAGGGTGGCGGTGGTCACCCAGCTCGCGTTGGCGGTGGAGGTGCCGAGGTCGTCGCGGATGAGCCCCAGGATCGGGACGGGCAGGGTCTGCATCATCGACACGACCATGGCGGCCAGGCTCAGTGCGAAGACGATGACCGTCTCGTTCCGGTGCCCGGAGTCCGGCGGGGCGGCGGGGGAGGGGGTGCTCATGACGGGCGGGACCTCTTAGGGCGTCTAGGGCTTCGGTGCTTCAGATCGCAGATGCTTGATGTCATCAAGCAACTCGGCCGACGGTAGACGTCAATAGTTAAGGTGGTCAAGTAAACAATTGATAATGTCAAGGATCCTGCGTACGCTCCAGGCATGAGCCACCCCGTCCCGTACGCGCCCTCCAAGCTCGAACTGCTGGAGCTGCTCGCCGCCATCGGCACCGCCCAGTGGCGCGACTTCGCGGCCGCAGCGGCCCGCCACGGCCTCACCTCCACCCAGGCCAAGGTCCTCGCCCAGCTCGAAGGCCCCCTGCCGATGCGCGGCCTCGCCGCGCTGCTCGTCTGCGACGCCTCGAACGTCACCGGGATCGTCGACCGCCTGGAGGCCCGCGAGCTGGTGCGCCGCGAGCCCGCTCCCACCGACCGGCGGGTCAAGAACGTCGTCGCGACGGACGAGGGCCGCGAGGTCATCCGCCGCGTACGGGAGGAGATGCAGGCGACCCGGGGGGCCCTCGACACCCTCGACGCGGCCGAGAGCGCGACCCTCTACGCCCTGCTGGAGCGCCTGCGGCCCACGATGGAGCAGGACGCCTGAGCGGCGTTCCCGGAACGGTTCGCCGCCCGATAGGGTCGGCGTCGTGAACAACGGCGACGGGGTCCGGATCCTGAGGGCGGCCGGCCGTACGGCCACCGCGTGGAAGAACGGCGGCGGCGTCACCCGCGAGATCGCGGTACGCCCCGAAGGAGCCGGCGCCGACGACTTCACCTGGCGCGTCAGCCTCGCCGAGGTCGCCGCCGACGGGCCGTTCTCGGCCTTCCCCGGCGTCGACCGCACCCTCACCCTCGCCGAAGGCGCCGGCATGGACCTCACGGTGGGCGGGGTGCGGCGCGTCGTGGACGAACGCTTCGCCCCGCAGGACCTCCCGGGTGACCAGGACACCGACTGCGGGCTGCTCGCGGGCCCGGTCGTGAACTTCAACGTGATGTACCGCAGGGACGCCGTGCGGGCGCAGACCGCCGTCGTGCGGGGCCGGCTCGGCCTCGCCGTTCACCCCGACGAGACGCTCCTGGTCGTGGCACTGGACGGGCCCGCCGCGCTGGAGCCGCCCGACGGATCCGGCGGCGAGGAGCTGGCCCCGTACGACGCCCTGCTGGTGGCGGGGCCGTACGACGGTGTGCTGCGCGCGGACGGGCGCACGGCGGTGGTGCGCTTCACGGGGTCCGTCACCGGCGCCGCTCCCCGGTAGCCGACTCCGTCCGCTCCGCGTGCTCCGTCCGTACGGGCGGCCGTCGGCCCGGGTGCTGGCCCCCGCCCGCGGTGCCGCGTCAGCGGACGCCCAGCTTGACCCACTTCGCGGCGCTGGGAACGCCCTTCGCGTCGAGCAGGAACAGCATGTAGTACCCGGGCGGGGCGTCGGCCGAGGTCGGCGGGGTCCGGAGCCCGATCACCGTGCCCCGGGTGCCGGTGCGGCGGAGTTCCAGGTGGCGCTGGCTGGTGTTCACCGAGTGCGTGACCGTCGACGGCGCCAGCAGCACGGCCCGCACGACGTCCGCGGCGGTGGAGCTGACGACCTCGAAGACCTCGTCGTGGCCGAGCTCGCGCGCCGGGACCCGGTCGAGCGCCGGGCGGGTGCCCCGGTGCAGGTAGGCCGGCTCGTACAGCTCGATGCTGCCGTCCATCGTGTCGTCGATGTCCGGGTCGTTCGCGATCTGCTGGAGCTCGTCCCCCGTGACCATCACCCGGCCGTCCGGCATCACCAGCGCGTTGGAATGGTAGCCGCGGGGCAGCCGCTGCGCCGGCCCGAGCCGCCACCGCCCGTACGCGTCCCGCAGTTCGACCTGCCGGTACTTGCCATCGGCCCGGGGGTTGAAGGGCCCGTGACCGTAGTCCCGGGTGTCGAGGGCGCCGTTGACGGTGAGCAGCGTCCCGTCCGGCAGGATCAGCGTGTCGTCCTGGGTGCGGCCGAAGGCCCGCGGCGCCTCGGTCGTCCAGCGCCCGCCCGACAGCCGGTACGTGGAGGGGTCGCGCGGATCGCCCCCGAGGACGAGCACCGAGTCCGGGCCGCGGAAACCGGCCGGCAGCGGTACCGCCGAGCCGTACCCCCGGAAGTCGGCGGGCCGGCGCGGGAGGTCGGTGCGCACCTCCCTGACCGGGTCGAACAGCCACTGCTGGTCGGCGTCGCGCCCCAGGCCGTAGATCATCCCGTCCCGCAGCGAGAACAGGTGCGGATAGTCGTTGCGGAACGGCGCGTCGGCGCGGAGCCGTTCGGCGGAGAGGTCCACCGGGATGTCGAACGGCCGCCGGGGAACCGGATGCTTCAGCGCGGGGAAGCGCTCCACCACCGGGGTCGGAGTGCCCGTACCGCGCTCGGACTGGCCGGACATGATGATCTGGCGGCCGTCGGCGGCGGTCACGGCCGAGGGGTACCAGCGGCCGACGGCCATGTCCCGGTTGCGGTACCAGTGCTCGGTCCACGGGTCGAACACGAACGAGAGCTTCGCCCCGCTGCCGCCCTTCCCGCCGACGTTGCCGCCGAAGACGCCGAGCATGCCGTTGGGGAGGTAGGCGTGCCCGGCGCAGAAGAACGGCGCCGGGCGCGGGGCGTGAGCGCCGTCGGGCATCAGGACCACGGGCGGCGCGACCTTCTTGAAGGCGTCGGCGCCGGTGCCCCTGGACGGGTCCCAGAGATAGCCGCGGCCGGCGTTCGTCCGGCCCACCGTGCTGGTGGGGCCGGTCTCCTTCGTGGGATCGGCCTCCACCCGCTCGAAGGAGAAGAGCAGCACCTTGCCCGTGGGCAGCTGGGCCACGTGGACCCCGAAGTCGGGCGAGGGGAAGAACCGCGTGAAGCGGCCGTACCGCGCCGCGGGGAAGGCCTTGTTCGCCTCCAGCTGCGACTCCTGGTGTGCGGCCAGGCTCGCCGTGCGCTTCGCCTGCGGATAGCCCTGGGTCCCCTTGACCGTCTCCCGGAGCCGTGCGTGCGTCCGGGCGTGCTCCGCGCCGAGGACGGCGGCCTCGTCGGCCCTCGGCGCGGGTCCGCCGCCGTGACCGCGGCTCCCTGGGCGCCCGTCGGCCGCGGGCCCCTCGTGCCGGGCCGGGGCGGCGAGGGCCGGGGCGGCGGCCGCGGCCGTGAGGATCAGGGCGGAGGCGATCAGCCATGCCGCCGCGGTGGCGGACCGGTGGGCGCGGGACATGGAACTCCTCACCGCAGGAGGCCCGGCGCGGTCCTGGCCGGCTCCGGAGCCCCTGAACATCGGATTGATGGCGCCGATGTTAGGAGAAACCGGACCCGCCGCACCGATGCGACGCGGCACGGAGCCGTTCGGCCGACACCACCCCCTCCGATCGCCGTCCGTCTTTCGTTCGGGTCAGCCCCGGATCGCCGGCCACTGCCTCCGCCGCCCCTCGGCCGGAGGTGGCGGACGGCCGCGACCCCCGGGGCGGCGACGCCCCGTTCACCGCCGCCGAGCCGGAGCAGCCGTTTCCCGCTGCCGTCGGGGGCCGGGGATCGGCCCGACCGTGCGTCGAACGGGAGGTCCACGGGCACTGGCCGCCCGGGGGCGTGCCCGGTTCCCTCGCCGGCTGCTCCGCGTGCCCGCGCGGGCGTGATGCCGCACACTGCGGTATAGGGGTCCGCCTACCCGCGTGCGGGCCGTGGCGAGGTGTCGGACGTGCTGGAAGTACCGCTCTGGTTGTGGGCAGCGTTCGCCGTGACCGTGGTGGTGGCGCTGGCGGTGGACCTGCTGGCCCACCGCACCGCGCACGTCATCGGCTTCAAGGAGGCCGCCGCCTGGAGCGTGCTGTGGGTGGGGCTCGCGCTCGTCTTCGGCGCGGTCGTCTTCGTGATGCTCGGCGTCGAGGCCGGCACCGAGTACACGACCGCCTGGCTGCTGGAGAAGAGCCTCTCGGTCGACAACCTGTTCGTCTTCGCCGTGATCTTCGCGTACTTCAAGGTGCCCCGCGCCTACCAGCACCGCGTGCTCTTCTTCGGCGTCATCGGCGCGCTCGTCTTCCGCGGGATCTTCCTCTCCCTCGGCGTGGCCGTGGTCAGCCGGTTCACCGCCGTGCTGTTCGCCTTCGCGGCGGTGCTCTTCTACAGCGCCTACAAGCTCCTCAAGGACGCGGAGGACAGCTTCGACCCGGGCAAGAGCTTCGCCGTACGGATGCTCCGCAAGATCATGCCGGTGAGCGACGAGTACGCCGGGGCGAAGTTCTTCGTGAAGAAGGCCGGCGTCCGGATGGCGACGCCGCTGCTCGCCGTGGTCGCCGCGATCGAGGCCGCGGACCTGATCTTCGCCGTCGACAGTGTCCCCGCCGTCCTCGCGGTCAGCGACGACGCGTTCATCGTCTACACCAGCAACGCCTTCGCCATCCTGGGCCTGCGGGCCCTCTACTTCATGCTCGCGGGGCTCCTGGACCGCTTCCAGTACCTCAGCAAGGGGCTGGCGATCATCCTCGCCTTCATCGGCGTCAAGCTCATCCTCCAGGCGTCCCACAAGATGATCAGCCCGAGCATTCCGGAGATCCCCTCGCCGGTCAGCCTCGCGGTGATCGTCGTCATCCTGTCGGGATCCGTGGTGCTCAGCGTCAGAAGGCCGCCTGCGGCGACATCGGGCGGGGATGACGGCGCGGATGACGGTGGGGATGCCGACGCGGATGACGTCGGTGGGGATGAAACGCGGGGATTCACGCGGGGAACGAAGCCAGCACTTCCCGACCCGCCGGTTCGGGCTTATCGTAAAGAGATGGTCAAGGCAAAGAGTGCGGTCGACACGTACACGTGTCCGACCTGCAAGCAGTCCGTGCCGTCGGCGGTCCACCGCCACAAGTCCCTCGGTGTCTTCGTTCCCACGTGGGGCCCGGGGCCCTGCCAGAACCGCGATTGCGTCAGCTACCGGCTGGAACCCGACCGGAAGTCTCCCCGGACCCCGTAGCGAGCCGGCTTCACGCCGAGGAACGCTCGACCAGGGACGTGGCGGTGATGACCGGGCCGGGCGCGGGGCGCCCGTCGCCCGCGCCGCCGTTCAGGATGCCCAGCAGCAGCCGGGCCATCAGCCGCCCCATCCCCTCGACGTCCTGGCGTACGGTCGTCAGCGGCGGATCGGCGCTCTCAGCCACGAGCTCCGCGTCGTCGAAGCCGACCAGCGCCACGTCCCCGGGAACGGTCAGACCGCGTTCGCGCAGCACCCGCAGTGCGCCCGTCGCCATGAGGTCGTTCCCGGCGAACACCGCGTCGATTCCGGCGTCGCGGTCCAGCAGCCGCGCCATCGCGCGCGCCCCGCCCGTCGCGGTGAAGTCCCCCTCGACGATCAGCTCCGGGTCGGCCAGCGGCAGCACGTCCCGGTACCCGCTCAGCCGGTCGGCCGCCGACGTCTGGTCCAGGGGCCCCGCGATGTGCGCGATCCGCTGCCGGCCGCGGTCCAGCAGGTACCGGACGGCGTCGCGCGCGCCCCCGCGGTTGTCCGCGTCCACGTACACCACGTCCTCGGCCTCCCCGGGCCCGGCCGTCCACTCCGGCCGCCCGCCGTAGACGGTGGGCATCCCGATGCGACGCGTGATCGCGGGCAGCGGGTCGTCGGTGTGCAGCGAGAAGGCGAGCGCCCCGTCGACGTGGCCGCCCGCCAGATAGCGGTCGATGCGGTCGTAGTCGCCGCTGTCCTCCACGAGCAGTAGGACCAACTGGGTGTCGTGCGCCGTCAGTTCCTTGCTTATGCCGCGCACCTGCCGGGAGAAGAAGGGGTCGGAGAAGATCCGGATCTCTGGCTCGGCGATGATCACCGCGACGGCGCCGGTGCGCCGGGTCACCAGGGCCCGGGCCGCGGGGTTCGGTACGTACCCCAGGTCACTGATGGCCTCGCGCACCTTGTCCACCAGGCGCGCGCGGACCCCGTCGCCGCCGTTGACGACGCGCGAGGCGGTGGCGCGGGACACCCCCGCACGTGCGGCGACCGCCTCCAGGGTGGGGCGGTTCCCGGGACGGGGTTCGGGCACGGGTGCTCCTCCTGATGTCCGGGGCGCTCGCCTCGCCCGCCGGACAGCAGGGTAACCGGTACGGCCGGGAGGCCCCGGCCGTACCGGCAGGTCACCAGCCGATGCCCGGGAGCGGGCCGGTCGGCGGGTCGGCGTCGTGCCCGCGGAGCGGACGGCGCGGGCCGCTCCGGTGCATGGCGCGTGCGGTGTGCATCAGGGCCTCATCGCTCGGGTCAGTGGCCGAAGGCGAACCAGTTGACGTTGACGAAGTCGGAGGGCTGGCCGCTGGTGAAGGTCAGGTAGACGTCGTGGGTGCCCGTCACGGCGGTGATGTTGGCCGGTACCGTTCGCCAGCTCTGCCAACCGCCGGTGTTCGCCACCGAGAAGCTGCCGATTGGCGGAGCGGTCCTGCTGTCGAGGCGGACCTCCACGAGGCCGCTGACCCCGCCCGCGGCGCCGCTCGCCACCCGGCCGAGGAACTGCCGCGCGGGGGTGGCGCCGAAGTCCACGCCGTCGTAGCGCGCCCAGTCGCCGTTGCCGATCGTCGTGAGGTCTTGGCCGCCACCGGTGTCCGTGGTCGTTTCCCGCTGCACGCCCGCCTGGCCGTCGTGGGACTCGGCCTGGATCGCGGCGTACGCGTCGCGGCCGCCGGGCGGGGGTGTGGTGGGGGGCGTTGTCGGCGGCGTGGTGGGCGGGGTGGTCGGGGGAGTCGTCGGCGGGGTCGTGGGCGGGGTGGTGCCACCGGTCGAGCGGAGGACCGACACGTAGTCGACGACCATCGGGTGGCCGGGCTGGGTGCCCGCGTCGGGGCCCCCGCCGAAGGCCGCCGGGAACTCCCCGCCCATCGCCACGTTCAGGATGATGAAGTAGCCGTGGTCGGTCGCGTTGGTCCAGGTCGCCGTGTCCACCTGGCTCGCCCGTACGGTGTGGTAGTGGGAGCCGTCGACGTAGAAGCGCATCTCCTCCACCGCCGTCGACCTGTCCCACTCCACGGCGTACGTGTGGAACCCGGACTGGCAGCTGGTGCCGGGGCAGACGGTCTGGCCGCCGATGCCGGACTTCTCGTTGCAGGGGCCGCCCGGGCTGGTGCCGCAGTGCATCGTGGCCCACACCTGGTTGATGCCCTGGACGTTCTCCAGGATGTCCAGCTCGCCCACGCCCGGCCAGTTCCACCAGTTGCCGCGGTAGGGCGCCCCCAGCATCCAGAACGCCGGCCAGTACCCCTTCGCCGCCGGACCCGTCACGTTCGGCATCTGGATGCGCGCCTCGGTGCGCATCTTCCCGCCCGCCGGAGGCTCGAAGTCGGCCCGTCTCGTCTCTATCCGGCCCGAGGTCCAGTTGCCGGCCGCGTCCCGCCTCGGGGTGATGCGGAGGTTGCCCGCGCCGTCGAGCGAGACGTTGGCGGGGTCGGCGGTCATCGTCTCGATCTCGCCGGTGCCGAAGCCCCCGGGCCCGCCGGGGTAGCTCGTCCCGGTCGTGTACTGCCAGTTCGCGGTGTTCACGCCGGAGCCCGCGGCCCCGTCGAAGTCGTCCAGGAACACCTGGGACCAGCCGGCGGGGGCGGGGGGAGCCGCGGCGCTGGCCGGCAGGGTCAGGGCCGCCGCGGCGGCGGCGATCACGGCCACGGCGGCCAGTGCGGCCGTGCGGGCCCGTCGGACGGTGGTCCGTCCGCTGTGGGATGTCCGGTGCATGGATGCCCTCTCTGAGGCGCCGCGAGGCGCCGGTGGGGGAGGATCAGAGGCGGGGGAGCGATGGATCACGCCGCTTGAGAGCGCTCTCAAGCGGTGCCGCTGACACTGTGCTCCCCACCCCACGGGGCGTCAAGACATCGCGCCGGTAAAGGGCGTGGCGGGGCGGGAGGGTTCAACCGTTGAACGCCGGGCGGGCCGGACCACGCCCCGGGGGGACCGGTACGGGGCGGCCCGCGCCGGGCACCGCGCGCCTGGCACCGCGTGTCCGGTCCCGCGCGCCGGACGCCCGGCCCGCGCGCTCGACAACGCCTGGGCGACCACCGCCCACAGCCCGCCGACCGTCGGCCGTCGCCCACCGGTCCGGGCCGTACCCGGCACCCACCGGCCGCCCCCGGTGCCGGGCCGGGCGGCCGTCACCCGTCCGGGTCAACCCGCCGCGCCCGGATCACTCCGGCGGCCAGAGCACCTCGTCGGCGCCGGGCAGGTCGTGGACCGCCGACGCCGTTCCCGTCAGGGGCAACAGCCCTTCCAGCGGGCACACCACCGCGGTCTCGTGGTCGACCTCCCACTGGCCGGCCGCGTTCCCGCCGGCCCGGTCCGTGGTGCACACCGCGTACAGGTGGCCGGAACATCCCCGGCAGAGCAGGGTCTGGTGTCCGCTCATGACGGGCCCGCCTTCTGGAGTGCGGCCCCGGCGAACACCCGGGCCGCGGGGGACTTCGGAACCTCCGGCAGGGCCGGCGAGATGCGCCGCGCGCCCCGTTCCGCAGTCCGGGGGCCGCGCCGCGCCGGAGTGCCGGGTGCGCGCAGCGCTTGTAGCGTCGGTCGCGTCGGGAGACCGGGTGACCCGACGAGAATCCGCCGGCCGGTTCGCGTGCGCGGAACACCTCCCGTCAGCGTGCCGCGCCACCCGTGCGCCCCCCGAGTCAGCGCCGAGCAGGTTCGTCCCCCGCGCCGCCACCGGGCACACGGGCAGCCCCCGTACGAGAGGCCGTGCCGATGTCGAACGATGCCGCGACCGCCCCGATAGCCCAGGTGGCCCCGTCGGCCCCGATCGCGAGTCTGATCCGGGTGGAGAGGGGCCTGGCGGCCCCCGAGGAACTGGCCGCCATCGCGGTCGTGGTCGCCTGCTACGCGCGCCGGACCGGGCGCGTGCGCGGGGCGGCCGAGCCGAAGGGCGGCGGTCCCGGGCGCGGCGGACGCCGTCCCGCCCGGGCGAACGCCGGCTGCTGGGCAGGCTGCTGGGCCTGCCGCTGAACCCCTTCCGCCGGCCGCGCGCACGGCCGGCGGAAGGGGGAGCGTGGTCCTCACGCCCGGCGCAGCACCGTAGACATGACGTCGAGCAGGACCGCCCGGGGATCGGTGACCGCGTCCTCGGACCGCCACGCGACGAACCCGTCCGGCCGTACGAGCACGGCGCCCTCGGGCGTCAGCTCGTGGGCCGCGGCCCAGTCGGCGTCGCCCTCCGGCACCAGGTCGGCGTCCCGGCCCGAGCCGATCCCGTAGGCGTCCAGCCGCACCGACAGCTGCCCCGCCACCTCTTCGGCGGCCTCGCGCCACGGCGTGCCCGCCGCGCTGAGCAGGACGAAGGACCGCTCGTACAGGTCCAGGGTGGAGACGCGCTCACCCGCCCGGGTCACCCACAGGTGCGGTGCCCGGGTGCCCGTGTCACCCGTCAGGCGCAGCGCCTCCGGGATGATCGGCCGGCCGGGGTCGCCCCCGACGACCGCACCCTGCGGGTAGCTGTAGCCCATCGCCGTGGTGAGGACCCCGCTGCCGGGCCCGCCGCCCATGGTGGGAGGGGGCGCGTACCCCGGGTGGCTGTGCTCCGCCGAACGGGCCGAGGCGCGCTCGCTCGTGGCGCGGGCCACCGGGAGCCGCTCGGCCTCGTACGTGTCGAGCAGCTCGATCCCGGCCGATCCGTCCAGCACGGCGGCGATCTTCCAGGCCAGGTTGTGCGCGTCCTGGATGCCGGTGTTGGAGCCGAACGCCCCCGTGGGGGACATCTCGTGGGCCGCGTCCCCGGCGAGGAACACCCGTCCGGACGAGTACCGCTGCGCCACCCGTTCGGCCGCGTGCCACGGCGCCTTGCCTTCGATCTCCACGTCCAGGTCCGGTACGCCGATCGCGTTGCGGATCTGGGCCACGCAGCGCTCGTCGGTGAAGTCCTCCAGGGTCTCGCCCCGGTCGGGGTGCCACGGGGCGTGGAACACCCACTGCTTGTCGTTGTCCACCGGCAGCAGCGCCCCGTCGGCTCCCGGCCGCATCAGGTAGCAGACGATGAACCGCAGGTCGCCCAGGGCCTCGGCGAGCCGCTCCGAGCGGAAGGTGACGCTCACGTTGTGGAACAGCTCGCCGTTACCCGTCTGGGGGATTCGCAGCTGCTCCCGGACGGGGCTGCGGGGCCCGTCCGCCGCGATCAGGAAGTCGGCGCGCACGGTGGTGTGCTCGCCGGTCTCCCGGTCCTTCACCACGGCGCTCACCCCCGTCGCGTCCTGGTCGAAACTCATGAGTTCGGTGGAGAACCGCACGTCGGCGCCCTGGGCCCGGCTCTGTGAGGCGAGCACCGGCTCGATGTTGTTCTGGCTGCACAGGCACCACCCGGTCGGGCTGAAACGCCGGAGCGCCCCGGACGGGTCGACGGCCTTGACCAACCACTTGTGGTTGTCACCGGTCAGTGACTCGGTCTGCAGAATGCCCTGGTTGCCCTCCAGTACGGACGCCGCCCGGCGGATCACGCTCTCGACTCCCGCGGTACGGAAGAGCTCCATCGTCCGGGCGTTGATGCCCCGGCCGCGCGGGTGCGCGGAGGTGCCGGAGTGCTTCTCGACCAGCAGGTGGCGCACTCCGTGGCGACTCAGGAACAGCGAGGTGGACAGGCCCACGAGGGAGCCGCCCACGACGAGAACCGGTACGCGAACATCGGCTTTGTCTTCCATCAGCTGCGGGCTCCTGTTTTCTGTGTGGGGGAGTGGACTCTTTATGCCCCCGATCGAAGATCAGGCCCGGTCGATTCGCCGGTTGTCACCCGCTTGATCCGGACATGTAGCGGTACGCGCCCTTCCGGATGACGATGAGCGACAGCGGCTCCCCCTGAGACGCGCCGGCCTGCCCGTCCCGATCGTGGCGGCCGCCGGCCCGGGAGACCGCCACCGGTGACGGACGAGGGGTCCGTACGCGATGGATCTCCACCCCCTCATGAAGGAGTGAGTAGATGACAACCACCCTGTCCGAACGGGTGTCGCAGTCAGCCTTCGACGGTTCCATGCTCCGGGTCGTCCTCCTGATGGACCTCCACGAGGGGACTCAGCAGCAGTTCTTCGAGGCGTACGAGAAGCTCCGCCACGACATCGCGTCGGTCCCCGGCCACATCAGCGACCAGCTGTGCCAGTCCTTCGAGAACCCCTCGCAGTGGCTCATCACGAGCGAGTGGGAGAGCGCCCCGCAGTACCTCGCCTGGGTGAACAGCGAGCACCATGCCGAGCAGGTCAAGCCCCTGGGCGCCTGCGCCCGCGCCATGCGCCCGCTGAAGTTCACCGTCCTGCGCGAGACGGGACGCGGCTACGACCAGGCGGCCCGACCGGCCTCGGCCCGGCTCCAGCCCGTCCCCCGGCTGGGCGCGGGCATCGTGCGCCACGCCCTCACCTTCACGGTGAAGCCGGGCAGCGAGAAGGAGGTCGCCTCCATCCTGTCGAGCTACACCTCGCCGGAAGCCCGGGTCGACGACCACACCCGGCTCTGCCGGACCTCGCTGTTCATGCACGGCAACCGCGTCGTGCGCACCGTGGAGGTCCAGGGTGACCTGATGGCGGCACTGCGCCACGTGGCCGAGCAGCCCGGGGTCCGGGCCGCGGAGGAGGCGCTCAACCCGCACCTGGAGAAGGACCGGAACCTGAACGACCCGGAGTCCGCCCGCATGTTCTTCATGCGCGCCGCCCTCCCCGCGGTCCACCACATCGCGGCCGGGGAACCGGAGAGCGCCGACGTACGGCGGCACGCGCTGTTCTACCCGGCGAAGCCCGGCTGCGGCCCGGCGCTCGCCAAGTTCCTCGCCCGACAGGACGAGGCCGCCGCGCAGGGCGCCGACAGCCCCGTGCGCAGCAGCAGCATCTTCCAGCGCGACGACATCGTCGTCCGCCTGGTCGACGTGCGCGCACCGCTGGGCGCCGAGCCCGACGCGGCCTACGGGCTCCAGGACCCCCGCAAGGCGGCGGTGCTGGCCCGGCTGACGGACGCACCCGCCGAGCGGGCCGGCGCCGCGCACCGCACGATGGACCTGGTCACCGACCGCCGGGCACCCGCGCGGTCCTGACCCCCGGCCCAGCCCATCCCCAGCCTCGTCCAGGCTTCCCACACGCCAGGAGGAACCCCGTCATGACCAGACAGCGCCCACGCATCGTGGACCTCAGCGAGACGCCGCCCAACCGCAGGCGCGGAGGCGATCTCCGGGCGGTGCTCACCCCCACCTCGGTGGGGTCCACCAGCGGCTTCATGGGTCTGGCCATCATGGCCCCCGGGGAGTCCATCGCCGAGCACTACCACCCGTACTCCGAGGAGTTCGTGTACGTGGTCGCCGGACGGCTGGAGGTGGACCTCGACGGCGAGGCCCACCCGCTCCGCACCGACCAGGGGCTCCTCGTCCCGCTGAACGTCCGCCACCGCTTCCGCAACGTCGGCGACACCGAGGCCCGCATGGTCTTCCACCTGGGACCGCTCGCCCCGCGTCCGGAGCTCGGCCACGTGGACACCGAAGAGGCGCCCCACCCGGAGAGCACCGCCTGGGAGCAGCCCCCGGACCGTACCGGGGTGGTCTCATGACGCGCCGCCGGGTGGCGGTCACCGGGGTCGGCGTCGTCGCCCCCGGCGGGATCGGCGTGACGGCCTTCTGGGACCTGCTGGCCAACGGACGTACGGCGACCCGCGGCATCACCCTCTTCGACCCGGCCGGGTTCCGCTCGCGGATAGCCGCCGAGGTCGACTTCGACCCCGCCGAACACGGGCTCACCGAGGGCGAGGCGGCCCGCGCGGACCGGTACATCCAGTTCGCCCTGGTCGCCGCCCGCGAGGCGGTCCGGGACTCCGGTCTCGACCTCACCACCGACGAGGCCTGGCGGACCGGGGTCTCCCTCGGCACCGCCGTCGGCGGAACCACCCGCCTGGAGCACGACTACGTGGCCGTGAGCCAGTCCGGCGCCTGGTGGGACGTCGACCACAAGCTCGCCAGCCCCTTCCTGCACCGGGCGTTCACGCCCGCCACCCTCGCCTCCGCCGTCGCGGAGCAGACGGGTGCGCGCGGCCCGGTGCAGACCGTCTCCACCGGCTGCACCTCCGGGCTCGACGCCGTCGGGTACGCCGTCCACTCCATCGAGGAGGGACGGATGGACGTCTGCATCGCCGGCGCCTCCGACTCACCCGTCTCGCCCATCACGGTGGCCTGTTTCGACGCCATCAAGGCGACCTCCCCCAACAACGACGACCCGGCCCACGCGTCCCGGCCCTTCGACGCCGACCGGGACGGCTTCGTCCTCGGCGAGGGCGGCGCCGTCCTCGTCCTGGAGGAACTGGAACACGCCCGCGCCCGCGGCGCGACCGTGTACTGCGAGATCGGCGGCTACTCCACCTTCGGCAACGCCCACCACATGACCGGGCTGACCACCGAGGGCCTGGAGATGGCCCGCGCGATCGAGACGGCCCTGGCCCAGGCCCGCATATCCCCGTCCGACATCGACTACGTCAACGCGCACGGCTCCGGGACCAAGCAGAACGACCGCCACGAGACGGCGGCCGTCAAGCGGGTCCTCGGGGACCACGCGTACAAGACGCCCATGACGTCCATCAAGTCGATGGTGGGTCACTCCCTCGGCGCCATCGGGGCGATCGAACTCGCCGCGTGCGTCCTCGCCATGACCCACCAGGTGGTCCCGCCGACGGCGAACTACGAGACGCCGGACCCCGAGTGCGATCTCGACTACGTGCCCCGCACCGCTCGCAGCCGCACGCTGCGCAGCGTGCTCTCGGTCGGCAGCGGCTTCGGCGGGTTCCAGTCCGCCGTGGTCATGAGCCGGCCGAAGGAGGAGGTCTCGTGAGCAGCCGTACGGTCATCACCGGCATCGGGGTCGTCGCGCCCAACGGCATCGGCGCCGACGCGTTCTGGAAGGCCACCCAGTCCGGCGTCAGCGTCCTGGACCGGGTCACCCGGCCCGGATGCGAGCACCTGCCGCTGCGCGTCGCGGGCGAGGTGCGGGGCTTCGAGCCCGGCGCGATGGTCGAGGACCGGTTCCTCGTCCAGACGGACCGGTTCACCCACCACGCGCTCGCCGCCGCCGACCTCGCCCTGGAGGACGCCCGGCTCGGCCGGGCCGACTACGAGGACGACCCGTTCTCCGTCGGCGTCGTCACGGCCGCCGGCTCCGGCGGCGGCGAGTTCGGCCAGCGCGAGCTCCAGCACCTGTGGGAGCAGGGCCCGCGCTTCGTCGGCCCGTACCAGTCGATCGCCTGGTTCTACGCCGCGAGCACCGGCCAGGTCTCCATCCGCCGCGGCCTCAAGGGCCCCTGCGGGGTCGTCGCCAGCGACGAGGCCGGCGGGCTCGACGCCTTCGCGCACGCCGTCCGCGGCATCCGCCGGGGCAGCCGGGCGATGCTGGCCGGCGCGACGGAGGCACCGCTCGCGCCGTACTCCATCGTCTGCCAGCTGGAGTACGAGGGACTGAGCACCCGGGACGATCCCGAGCGGGCCTACCGGCCGTTCACCGCCGGCGCCTGCGGCTACGTACCCGCCGAGGGCGGCGCGATGTTCGTCGTCGAGGACGAGCGGGCCGCACTCGCGCGCGGAGCCACCGTGCGCGCCGTCCTCGCCGGCCACGCCGCGACCTTCAGCGGCACCCGGCGGCCCGACGAGGCGGGCGAGGGCCTGGCCCACGCCATCCGCGGCGCCCTGCGGGAGGCCGACTGCGCACCCGAGGAGATCGACGTGGTCTTCGCCGACGCCCTGGGGACCCCGCAGGCCGACGCGGCCGAGGCGGCGGCCCTCGCCGACGCCCTCGGCGGACACGGACGCAGGGTGCCCGTGACGGCGCCCAAGACCGGTACGGGCAGGGCCTACTGCGCGGCCCCGGCCCTGGACACCGCCGCGGCCGTCCTGGCACTGGAGCACGGGGTCGTTCCGCCGACCCCGAACGTCTTCGACGTGTGCCACGACCTGGACGTGGTGACCGGCAGCGCCCGCCCCGCGGCGCTGCGCACCGCGCTCGTCCTCAGCCGCGGCCGGATGGGATCGAACTCCGCGCTCGTGCTGCGCAAGGGCCCCTCGGCGTCCGCGTAGCAGCCCAGCAGTCCCCTCACAGGAAGAGAGACGCCACCATGTCCGACCGACTGACCATGGAAGAGCTGGCGGTCCTGATGAAGACCGCCGGCATCACCGTCGACCCCGCCGAGATGGCGACCCGCCCCGACTCCGCCTTCGAATCCTACGGACTCGACTCGCTGGGCCTGCTCGGGATCGTCGGCGAGCTGGAGAACCGGCGCGGACGGGCGCTGCCCGCCGACGCCGACCGCTGCAAGACCCCCGGCGAGTTCCTCGACCTCGTCAACAACAGCCTGATGACAGGAGCTTGAGATGGCAGGCCACACCGAGAACGAGATCACCGTCAACGCCCCCCTCGACCTGGTGTGGGAGGTGACCAACGACCTTCCCAACTGGCCGCGGCTGTTCAGCGAGTACGCCGCGCTGGAGATCCTGGAGGAGGAGGGGGACACCACCCGGTTCCGCCTCACCATGCACCCCGACGAGAACGGCACCGTGTGGAGCTGGGTCTCGGAGCGCACCACCGACCGCGCAGCCCGCAGCGTGCGCGCCCGCCGGGTCGAGACGGGCCCCTTCGCGCACATGGACATCCACTGGCAGTACGACGAGGTGCCCGGCGGCGGCACCCGGATGAAGTGGACCCAGGACTTCGCGATGAAGCCGGAGGCACCCGTCGACGACGCGTGGATGACCGACAACATCAACCGCAACTCCAAGGTCCAGATGGCGCTCATCCGGGACAAGATCGAGCAGCGCGAGCGCGAGACCACCGCTCCCGCCGTCAGCCGTCGCTGAACCGGTACCGGTGAACCGGGATGGGCGGTCCGTCCCCGGTACCCGGCCCCGCGACCCGCCCTGTGATCCGCTCCCCGTGATCCGCCCCCGCAGCGAAAGGCAGCAATCCGGATGCACCGCGCTCTCATCGTCGCCCGCATGGCGCCGGGATCGGCCCCCGACATCGCCGAGCTGTTCTCCGGCTCGGACGCGGGCGAGCTCCCGCACCTCGTCGGGGTCTCGCGCCGCAGCCTGTTCCAGTTCGGCGACGTGTACCTGCACCTGATCGAGTCCGAGCGGCCGCCGGGCCCGGCCATCGCGCAGGTCACCGAACACCCCGAGTTCCGGGACCTCAGCGACCGGCTCACGGCGTACATCAGCCCGCACAACCCGGACACCTGGCGCAGCCCCAAGGACGCCATGGCGCACGAGTTCTACCGCTGGGAGAACCCCGCCGCCCGGTGAACCGAGCGGTACGGACGGGACCCGCACACTCCGGTGTGCGGGTCCCGCCGCGCGTTGCGGCCCGGGCCCGGCCGGGGGAGCGCGCCGCGTCGGGAGCCGGGGGGCCTCCGGCTCCCGCGGGGGCCGTCCGGCGCGTCGGCGACCACAGGGCGTGAGCTATGTTTGAACGCGAGTGACATGAGAAGGAGGCCCGCCGGTGTCATCGGGGCAGCAGGCACGCGCACAGGCGGCCGCGATCACGCCGAGCGGCCGACAGCCGCTGGAGCCGGGGCAGGGGAAGCCCCCCGCCGACCGGCTGCTCGCGCTCTTCGACGGCCACCGGCTCTCCCCGGGGCAGCGCCGGATCGCCCAGTACCTGATCGACCACCTCACCGAGGCCGCGTTCCTGTCGATCACCGAGCTCGCCGAGCGGGTCGGCGTCAGCCAGCCGTCGGTGACCCGGTTCGCCGCCTCCCTCGGGTTCAGCGGCTACCCCGCGCTGCGCGACGTGCTCCAGCCGATCGCCCTGAGCGCGGTCGCCGGGTCACCGGACATCCGCGAACAGATCCGCCGCAACGAGCTCCAGGCGGCCGTCGACGCGGAGATCGAGAACCTGGAGAACGTGCGCCGGCTGCTCGCCGACACCAACCAGGTCCTCGACATCGGCCGCGAGCTGGCGGCCTCGGTGCCCCTGACCGTGCTGGGGCTGCGGATCTCGGTCTCCCTGGCGGAGTACTTCGCGTACGCGGCCCGGCGCATCCACCCCGACGTACGCCTGGTGACCCGCGGCGGCAGCGTCGCCTTCGACGCCCTCCTGCAGTCCCGGGCGGCCGGCGGGACCTGGGTCCTGGCCTTCGCCATGCCGCGGCACGCCAAGGAGACCCTGGCCGCGATCCGGGCCGCCCGCAGCACGGGGCTGCGCGTCGTGCTGATCACGGACCCCACGCTGGGGCCGCTGGTGGACGAGGCGGACGTCTCGCTGACGGCGGGGACCGGCTCGCGCCTGGTGTTCGACTCGTACGCGGCGCCCGGCATGCTGTCGGCGGCCCTCTTGCAGGCCATGGCCGACGCCGACCCGGAGCGCACGCAGGCCCGGCTCGAAAGTTACGAGCAGGTCGCCGACCAGCACGGATTCTTCCTGTAGCAGCCGGTCACGACCGGTCAACCGAAGGGGATATTCAAACCTGCTGGTGCATGAAATTTTTCATACGCTTGCTTACTCAACGGTATATATGTTTACTGGCGACGGCGCTCCGGATCCACCAGATGCCAAGGAAGGCGTCCCCACGCCCTCCTGAAGAGACACCCGGCACGACGAACCTCCTCAGGTCGCGGCCCGGGTGCCGAGTCCAGGCTTTCGGATCCCGCCGAGCGCCCCGGCGGCCTCGGTCAACCCCTGGGCCGAGGCCGCCCACCCTGCACGTCTCGATCAGAGTTCGACACCCCTCGGAAGTGACGAGAATGCCCCAGACGGCCACCATCACGCGCAGTCCGGACTGGCCCCTCCAGGTCAAGGCGCCCGGGACGCACGACTGGGAACGCACGGCCTCGCGCTGGCTGAGGGACCTGCTCCCGGCCCGCTACGGCAGCTACCTGACGCTGAACCGTCACCACGCGATCCTCGTGCGGCACGTGCAGCTCCAGCTCCAGCACGAGATGCGCGCGGTCCGCGTGGCCCTGCAGACCAGCCGGGCCGAGCTGCCCACGCTGGGCGTGGCCGAGTCCGTCATCGAGAACACCATCCGGATGTACGCGGTCGAGCTCGAACAGCTCAGCCGCCTGGCCCGCGGCGTCCGCCTCGTGGACGAGGCGCTGAAGGCCGCGCAGCGCAAGCGGTGAAGGCCGCGCAGCGCGGGCGCTGACGTCCTGCCGAGCGGGCGCTGAAGGCCCGGGAGCCGTCCCGCAATCCCCGGCGGGCGCGCAACGCCAGGCGCCCGCCGGGGATTACGGGACAGCCCTTAGGCGCGCCACGACCGCAGGCGGTCGGCGACGTCGAAGACGGTCACCCGCAACAGCCGGATGTCGGTGAGGAGCTCGCGCCACTGCTCGTACGCGGCGTCGACCGCCCCGCCCCCGGAGGCCTCGATGTAGGCGACGGCCACCCCGTACGCGAAGTACTCGTTGTGGTCGGGGAGCGGCCGCAGCAGCACGATGGCCTCCAGGAGCGCGGCGGCCCGCCAGAAGGCGTCCGGGGCGTCCACCCGCAGACTCGGGGTGTTCACCCGGTGCCGGGCGACGGCCGCGACGAGCGCGGAGTGGTCGGCGACCTCCACGTCCTTGAACAGGGCCTCCTGACGCTCCAGCAGCCAGCGGTGGTCGATGTGCAGTTCCACGCGCCTCACGCCGCCCGGAGGCCCGGGCGGCCGGTGGCGCCGGCGGGCGGGCGGGCGGTGGCGTGCGGGGGGACGGTGGTCTCGGCCATCCCCCGAGTATCCACGCCCGCACCCCGTCCCGGAGGCCATTGCGGCACGGGGTGCGGGGCGGCCGGCGAACGCCACGGCTTCGGCAGGGTGCGCGGACGACGGTGCCCGAGCGGTTGCCGAGCGCCACGGTCCCCGCGTACGTGACGGCGACGGCGCCCCCCGCGCCGCTGCCACCTGCTCGCACGGTGGCCGAAACCCGCCCTTGGGGTCGTGGTGGTTCCGGCCCGCCCCGGCGGTGGGGGCGCGGGCGTACCGCCCGGGCCCCGCCGACCGTCCCGCCGCAGCGGCATCGGCGCCTCGCGAACGGGCCCTGGGGGACACTGCCGTGGTCAGAGACCCGCGAAGGCGCGAGGCGTGCTCCGGAGCGGGGCGAGGGACTTCGCACGGACCCCGATCCGCGGCGGTGGTCCGTCGTTCGGGACGGCGCGGGTGCACGGTGGACGGCCCGGTCGCGGGCTCTGGCCGGAAACAGCATGATCTCGCTATCGCAAAGGTGTTCCATACCGGACCCTTTGCCTCCTACGGTCGGTGCAGCACAGTTCCGGACCAGGAGGCAGCGTGGAGCGCGAGATCGGCATCGATGAACTGGTGGCGGCGATGAAGGCCGTCGACGAGGCGGGTCGGCTCTTCGAGGACGCCCTCGCCGTGTACGGGGCGCGCGGCCCGAAGCGGACCGGCGACGACTTCAAGGTGGCGGGCGGCCCGGTCCAGACGCTGCAGGGCGCCGAGGAGATGGCCCGCGGCGCACGCCGGCACCTCGCGGACCTCGCGGTGATCGTCGGGTACGCGGCGGCCGGCCTGGAGGACCCGGTGGGCGGCCGCCTGGACGCGGTCCGCAAGGGTTTCACCGCGCTCTCCGTCGGCGGCTCCCGCATGGCCCGCCCGCTGCTCGAACCGACCGTACGGGGGCTGCGGCTCCTGCTCACCGTGGACCTCTTCGAGCCCGGCTTCCGGGAGGAGATCGAGGAGGTCGTCCGCGCGGACAAGGCCACCTACCCCGACCCGGCGGCGTTCCGGGTCCCCGCATCCGCCGCCCGCCCCGCGACGACCCGCCCCGCCTGAACCCGGCTGCGGGGGCCGGCCGCGCCCGTGGCCGCCGCCGGCCCCGTCGTCCTCGCCCACCCGGCGCCGCCCGGGGTCAGCCCACCGCGGAGGGGCTGCGGGGGTCGGTCGGGCGGGGGACGAAGACGGGGGAGTCCGACTGGTAGAAGAGGTCGATGTCGGCCTCCTCACCGCCGACGATCAGAGTGTCCCAGGCGCCGCTCTCCCGCAGGGTGCGGAGGGTGGACGGCGCGATCGGGGCGAGGTGGGCGCGGAGTTCCGCGTCGCCGGGAAGGCCGGGCATCCGGGGCGCCAGCCGCTCGCGGATCCCGATCATGCGCTCCAGCAGCGCGTCCAGGTCGCTCCCGCCGCCCGCGGCGGCGGAGGCAGGGCCGGCGCCGGCCTCCGCGCTGCGCGCGATGATGTCCTTGATGGCGTGGGTCACGCCCTGTTCGTCGGTGGTCACCATGGCGTTCCAGGCCCGGCTCTTGTGCCGGTACTGGAGCATGGACATCGCCGCCTCGTGCCGGATGAAGTCGGCGTCCCGCAGCGGCTTGCCCCGCCAGGAGCGGCTGAGCGAGCGGGCCAGCGAAGTGGCAGAGGCGAGACCGCTGTTGAGGCCGCGGCCCGGCCAGAAGTGGATCGCGTTGGCCGCGTCGCCCAGCAGGAAGCCGTAGGTGCCGGGGGCCGTCCCGGTCGGCCGGTGCAACTGCGCGGTGAACCGCGGGCGCTGCACCATGTCCAGCCGGAACGAGGTGATCGCGGACAGGTCGTCCTCGGCCACCCCGAACAGGGACAGGCCCTGCCGGATCTCCTTCCACAGGGGTGAACTGCGCAGCAGGGCGGGGAGGAAGAGGGTGCCGTGGGTGGGGCAGCGGAACTCGTTGTCCTCCTCCTGTCGGCTCATCAGGCACGGGCGGGCGGCGATGCACTCCTCGAAGACCTGGCGGACCGGGTCGATGCCGATGACGTTCCTGGCCTCCTCGCGGGTGAGCCGCATGTTCAGGAAGCCTTCGCCGCGCAGCGAGTTGAGCAGGAAGCGGTTCTGCGACACGGTGAGCAGCACGCTCATCGGGTCCGGCAGCTTCGACTTGACGCGCAGTCCCAGCACGATGTCCTGGAGGTGCTCGCCGTTGAGGGAGTAGATCGACGCGTCGGCCGTGCCGAAACGGTCCGCGTAGTGCTCGCGGGTGCGGGAGCGGCCCCCCTCGGCCACGACCAGGACGTGTTCCTGGGCGATCCGGCCCTGCTGCTCCGCCACGTCGAAGGGCTTGGGCACCAGACGGATCGACGGTCTCCGGTTGGCCAGGTCGAGCAGCCGGTCCTCGATGTGGGCGATGCGGATGTTGCGCGGCGGGCGGCCGTCGACCGAGTCGGGGCCGACGGGCCACATCTCGGAGTAGGCGGCGCCGTCGTCGAACAGTGCGGAGAGCACCTCCTCGGGCAGGGCGAGGTACTGGCGGCTCTGTACGGTCACCACCTGCTGGCGGCGGAAGTTGCCCTGGGTCTCGTCCTTCCAGACGACCGTGGAGCCCTTCCGTGTCCAGCGCCCGTCGTAGAGGGTGATGGCGGTCCGCCCGGGCAGCATCTCGTCGAGCGCCAGGGCGAAGGCGAGCCCCACCGGGCCGCCGCCCGTGACGGTGACCCGCAGCGTGCCGGGGTCCGCGGCGCTCGGCCGGGGCACGTCCATGAGGGAGAGGTCCATGACCGTCTCCATCGCGTCCTGCGCCTCGTAGAGGAACGTCTCGTCGCCGATGCGGATGCAGTCGTTCGGACGCAGCACGTGCCGCGTGACGCGCTGGTCGTTGACGAACGTTCCGTTCCGGCTGTCCCGGTCGTAGAGGACGAAGCCGGCGTCCTCGGTGAGGATCTCGGCGTGCAGCCGTGAGGCACTGGGACTGACGATGACGACGCTGCTCTCGCCCTTGCGCCCGAAGCTGATGGGCTCGTTGCCCAGGACCACGCTCTGCCCCGTGAAGGGACCCGTGCGTCCAACGATGACCGAAGGCACTCCGACACTCCTCGCATGAGACGCCTGCTGACTGCTCGTAGACAGCAACACGCCATCGAGAACGCGTTCGGTTCACTCATTCTCGAAAGAGTTTCGTGAGTTCGTGAACCGGACGCGCCGGTTCGTACGTGATGGTGACGTCGGTAGGCGATCAGAGGAGACCCGCCCCCATGCACAACGAGGATTCCGAGACCGTGACGGAGAGAACGCTCGCGGCCACCACCGCGGCCTCGCCGGCTGCACCGGGCGGCGAGCCGGAACGGCTGGTCGCCGGCCGGTACCGGCTGCTGTCCCGGCTCGGCGAGGGCGGTATGGGCACCGTGTGGCGGGCCCGTGACGAGACCCTGCACCGCGAGGTCGCGGTGAAGGAGGTCCGGGCCCCGGCCCACCTGCGGGACGGCGACATCGCGCGGATGTACAGCAGGCTGGAGCGCGAGGCGTGGGCGGCGGCCCGGATACCCGACCGCAACGTGGTGATGGTCCACGACGTGGTCACGGAGAACGACCGGCCCTGGATCGTCATGGAGCTGATCCGCGGGCAGTCGCTGGCCGACCTGCTGCGAGCCGAGGGGCCGCTGACCCCCCGGCACGTCGCGCACATCGGCGCGGAGGTGCTGGGTGCACTGCGTGCCGCGCACGCAGTCGGTGTGGAGCACCGCGACGTGAAGCCGGCCAACGTGCTGATCGCCGAGGACGGGCGGGTGGTGCTCAGCGACTTCGGCATCGCGGTGGTCGAGGGCAGCACCGCGCTGACCATGACCGGCGAGGTGGTCGGCTCGCCCGAGTACCTGCCGCCGGAGCGGGCGCTCGGCCGCCCGTCGGGACCCGAGTCCGACCTGTGGTCGCTGGGCGTGATGCTGTACGCGGCCGTGGAGGGGATCTCCCCGTTCCGCCAGGACACCGCGCTGAGCACCCTGCGGGCCGTGGTGGACGAGGAACCGCCGGTGCCGACCCGGGCGGGCCCGCTCGCCCCGGTCATCGCCGGGCTGCTGCGCAAGGAGCCGGGGGAGCGGACACCTGCCGCCGAGGTGGCCGGGGTACTCCGGGCCATCGCCCACGAACCGGATGCCACCACGGCCGCCTCCCGCGTCCTGCCCGGGCCGGTGGAGCCCGTCACGGTTGCGACGGCCGCCCCTGAGGCAGCCGATACCGCGGCGGCGCACCCGGCCGGGCCGACGGACGGCACGGGGACCGGGAGCACGGGGACGGCCGCCACGGGGACGGCCGCCACGGGGACGGTGCGGCCCGGCGCCACCGCGGGGGCTTCCGCGGAGTCCGTCGCGCGGGATGCCGCGCCCGCCGTGACTGCGCCCGCCGTGACCGCGGCCGCCCCGCCCGTTGCTTCCGCCCCGTCCGCCGGCCCGTCCCGCAAGGGCCGTACGGCCCTCTTCGTCTCGGCCGGCGCGGCCGCCTGCGTACTGACCGCCGGCGGTCTCGTCTACGTCCTCAGCGGTAACGGCGAAGCATCCGCCGCCGGTTCGGGCGGCGTACGGATGTCGGTGGCGGGAGCGAACACCACCTACACCGGCCGCTGCCCGACTCCCCAGAGCCAGGCTCCCGCGTTCACCGCGACCTTCACCGCCTCCGAGCCCACCCTGATCTCCTACCGCTGGGTGTCCGGAGACGGCTCGGTGGTGGATCCGCACTGGCGCACCCTGTCCATCGGGAGCAAGGCCAACCCCACCGGCCACGACACGGTGCGGCTGACGACCTACGCGAAGGCCGGCACCCTGACCACCGGAATGGCCGTGGAACTCCAGAGCCCCACCCGCACCACGTCCAACCCGGTCCCCTTCTCGATCACCTGTACCGGCTGATTCCGGCCTGGCGGTCGACCACCGCGGCGATCCACCGCGCCCGGGAACCCGTGTGCTTCGGCGCGGGTCCCAGCGCGTCGACGAAGACCGGTCCGCGCGTCCCCTCCGGGTGCTCCGGCGCCTACCGCGGGGCGAGCACGCCGCCGAAGGAGTGCGCCCCACCCGCGGGTACGATCTGGGCACCCGGCCGGCGGTCAGGATCCGTGCGCCGGCAGTTGTCGCGGGCGTGGTGGGGGAGCAAGGAATGGGTGTGGCGGAGGGACCCGCGGGCGCGGGCGAGTTGAAGCGGCACCTGGGCGTGTTCGACGCCGTGGTGATCGGTCTGGGGTCGATGATCGGAGCGGGGATCTTCGTGGCCCTGGCTCCGGCGGCCGACGCGGCCGGGTCGGGGCTGCTGCTCGGCTTGGCGCTGGCAGCCGCAGTGGCGTACTGCAACGCGATGTCCTCGGCGCGCCTGGCAGTGCGCTACCCCGCCTCCGGGGGGACGTACGTCTACGGACGTGAACGGCTGGGCGAGTTCTGGGGGTACCTCGCCGGATGGGCGTTCGTGGTCGGCAAGACCGCCTCCTGCGCGGCCATGGCGCTGACCGTCGGCTCCTACGTGTGGCCCGGCCAGGCGCACGCGGTCGCGGTGGCAGCCGTGGTGGCGCTGACCGCCGTCAACTACGCCGGTGTGCAGAAGTCCGCCTGGCTCACCCGTGTCCTCGTCGCCGTGGTCCTGGCCGTGCTGGCCGCCGTGGTGGTCGCCGCGGTCGCAGGCGGCGACGCGGACGCCGTCCGCCTCGGCATCGGTGCGGACGCGACGTTCGGCGGGGTGCTCCAAGCAGCGGGCCTGCTGTTCTTCGCCTTCGCCGGTTACGCCCGCATCGCCACGCTGGGAGAAGAGGTCCGCGACCCCGCCCGCACCATTCCGCGGGCCGTCCTGATTGCCCTCGGTATCGCTCTCGTCGTCTACGCCGCCGTAACCGTCGCCGTCCTGGTCGCGCTGGGACCTCAGCGGCTGGCGGATTCGACCGCTTCGCTGTCCGATGCGGTACGGGCCGCGGGTGTGGACTGGTTGGCACCGGTCGTGCGGGTGGGCGCTGCGGTGGCCGCGCTCGGATCGCTCCTCGCCCTGATCCTCGGCGTCTCGCGCACCACCCTGGCGATGGCCCGTGACCGGCACCTGCCGCACGCCCTGGCCTCCGTCCACCCGAAGTTCCAGGTGCCGCACCGCGCCGAACTCGTGGTCGGCACCGTCGTGGCCGTACTCGCCGCGAGTGCCGACGTACGCGGGGCGATCGGCTTCTCGTCCTTCGGGGTGCTCGCCTACTACGCCATCGCCAACGCCTCCGCCTGGACGCTCGCCCCGGAGGAGGGCCGGCCGGCACGGATCATCCCGATCGTCGGACTGGCCGGATGCCTCGTCCTCGCCTTCGCCCTCCCGGCCTCCTCGGTGATGTCCGGCGCCGCGGTTCTCGCCGCCGGCGCCGCGGCCTACGGGGTACGCGGTGCGGTGACCGCCCGCAGGGCGTGACCGGTTGATGCCGGCCGGGACGTCCTCCTCACGGGTTCCCCGGCTTCCTTCAACCGTGGCGCCCGCGCGCGGGGCCTACTGGTCGGGCCCCGGAGGGAAATGCGGCAGCAACCATTCGGCGATCTCCGCCATCACCTCGGCCGCGGGCCGGGTGTTGTGCCGGAGGTTCATCATCAGCTGGTTGACCCCGGCCGCCTCGTACGTCTTGAACAGTTCGAGCAGGGGCTCGCGCCCCATGGACCAGCCCTGGACCAGCGGGCGCGGAGCAGACCGCGGGTTGTCGTGCAGGACCACATATCCCGCCTGGGCGTACGGCTTGAAGCGGCCGCTGCCGGGCTCGCCGGTCAGGCGTCGCCAGCGGGCGGTGTTGGCCCGCTGGCGCTCGGGGTCGAGTGCCGTGTACAGCCAGCCGTCGGCATGTTCCGCGGTCCACTCCGGTGTCTGTCGGCCCCGCCCCGTCATCAGCATGGGCAGCCGCCCGTACGGCGGCTTGGGCAACAGCTGTATTCCGGGCGCCACTTCGCCGAGAGGAGACACGAAGCCCTCCGAGGACGGGCCGGTGACGCGGCGCACGTAGTGCCAGCCGTCTCGCAGCCGGGCCCCCAGGTCCGCCTCACCCGGGCCGAAAGCCGAAACCTCGCCCGGACGGTCGCCGCAGGCGAGGCCCAGCAGCATCCGGCCGGACGACAGCCGGTCCACCGACGCCGCGGCCTTGGCGACGTGGGCGGGGTGGCGCAGCGGCAGCACCGTGCTCGCGGTGCCCAGGGTGATCCGCCGGGTGACGGCCGCGAGTGTCCCCAGGTACACCCAGGGATCGAACAGCTGGCCGCCGTCGCCCTCGCCGGGGACCAGGAAGGGGACGTCCCTCACCCACAGCGAGGCGAACCCCGCATCCTCTGCGGCGCGGGACAGTTCCAGGTGGCCCGCCATGACGGGGACGTCACCGGTGAAGGACTCCAGGGGCGCGATCAGACCGAGGGCCATCCTGCCCTCCGGGAAGGCTCGTGCCATCCCGGGATGCGGTGGGTCGTCGGGGCGGGGGTCCGTGGCGGCCGGACTGCCGGTGGGGAGCGTGTGCCTGTTCACGAGTACGTCAGCCCGCCACCTGCTCCGGCGCGGGTTCCCCTCTGAGCCGCGCGTTCTCCTCTTCCAGCCGGGCCATGCGCTCGCGGATCGGCGCGAGTCGGTCCTCCAGCTCCGCCACGGTGTACCGGGGTTCGATGTGCTGGGGGCAGTTCCAGTCGTACGCCTCGACGTCGATGAGCACGACGCGCTCGACGACGGCCCGGTGTTCCTCGGGAGCCGGCCACCGGTCGGGCCCCACCACGCGGGCCCTGCCCAGGATCTTCAGGCGCGCCCGGGCCGGGTAGTCCATGAGGATCAAGGACACCCGGTCGTCGGTGTCCAGGTTTCCCGTGGTGATGTACTGCTTGTTCCCGCGGTAGTCGGCGAAGGCCAGCGTCCGGTCGTCGAGGGCCCGCAGGAACCCCGGCGGCCCCCCACGGTGTTGCACGTACGGCCAGCCCGTCGAGCCGGTACTGGCCATGTAGAAGCTGCCCCGGGTGGCGGCGAAGGCCATCTCGTGCTCACCGAGCCGGTCCGCCTCCCGGGGCCCGCGGGCCATGTTCTCGTAAGAGGCGCGGCTGCCGTGCTCGGCCTGGTGCCGTTGCACGGAGGGGGTGAAGAGGAGCTGCGCGTATCGGCTGGTCATCGGGCTACCACCAGTAGGTGGGGTAGCGCGGGGTCTTGCCGCTGCGGCCGGCCAGGATTCCCACGCCGACCAGGACCAGCGTCGCGAGCAGCAGCAGGACCAGGAAGGTGACGGTCGCCGGCTGGGTGAGGACCACGATGACCGAGGTCGCGGCGGCGGGGGAGTGCGGCGTCCGGGCCAGGGCCATCGCGCCGATGGCCAGGCCGCCGGCGACGGCGGCGCTCCACAGGGAACGTCCGGCGACCGCGAGGACGACGAAGCCGACGACGGCGGAGATCAGCTGTCCGCCGATGACGCTGCGGGGCTGGGCCAGCGGAAGAGCCGGGGCCGCGAAGACGAGCGCGGCGCTCGCGGCGAGCGGGGGGATGAGGACGGCCTGGTCGAGCGCGTAGCCGATGGCGACCAGCAGGACCAGGGCGACGACGCCCCCCGCGGTCGCCACCGTGATCGCGGCACCCGCGGCGCGCGCCGGGGCTTTGCCCGCGAGCAGCTTGGCCAGGCTGCGCGGGGCAGCGGCTTCGGATACGGGGGTGTCGGACATGGTGTCCCTTCCGCGGAGTTCGGACGAAGGATGGGGCGAGGCGCCGGCTGACAGCGGACCGTCTCCGGCAGCGTATGTGTGGCCGGCCGTTTGCGCGGGGCACGCGGGAGGCCTCGCCCTCCCGCGTGCCCCGGTCGGCGACGGGCCGCGGCGACTAGTTGATGATGGTGGCGTAGACCTGGTCGGAGACCTTGTAACCCAGGTCCAGCGCGGCGGCGTTGTCCCACTCGAAGTGGACGCCGATGTACTTGCGGCTGTCGGCCTTCTCCTTCGCGGCGGCGCTCAGGCTCGGGAAGGAACGGGTGACTCCCACCGCGTACGGGTCGTCCGTGCCGGCGGTGAAGGACAGGTCGTCACGGCCGAAGTAGTTGCGCAGGATGCCGGCCCAGGCGGAGGCCACACCGGAGTGCCCGGAGACGTAGGTCGGGAAGTTGGGGCTGAAGCTGTTGCCCGCCAGGTCCTTCTCCTCCGGCTTCCAGTTCGGGTCGGCGACGATGCCCGGGTTCGGGACCAGGTCGGCGCGGGTGATGGCGTCGGCCGGACGCCATACGTCCCAGTCGGTGCCGTACTTCGAGTCCCAGACGGAGATCGCCGCGTCGGCCAGGGACACCGAGGTCAGGGCGAACAGCTTGGCGCTCTCGAAGGAGGTGCCGGACGGACGGTATTTGCGGAAGATCACCGCGGTGTGGTCGTACTGCTGGCCGACCGGCTTGTAGGTGCCGTCCACGTCGTTCGCCCAGTAGTGCGCGAGCTGCGTCTGGTCGGCGGTCCGCTCGGTGGAGTCCCTGCCGCCGATCCGCTTGATCTCGTTGACCTGCGCCGCGTACTCCGGGCTCTGCAGGAGGGCGGTGGGGTTGGCGAACCCGCCTATGTTGCCGGGGCGGAACTGGGAACCGGACGTCAGGGCGAAGGGCTTGACCTTGCCCCAGTTGGGGGCGCCGGCGGGCTTGCCGGGTGCCGGACGCCAGTGGCCGGGGGCGTCGATCGTGAGGTACGGGGTGGTATCGGCGGAGCCGTCGCCGGTGCGCTTGGCGATGATCGCCTCGGCGGTCTTGACGCCGAGCTTGCGGCCCCGCTCCTTCGCGGCGGCCGAGGCGTAGTCGGGCAGGGCACGTGCCTGCTGGAGCTTGGCGTCGAGGCTGGCCACGGGGTAGCCGGGGAAGGCGTTCCGGAGGGTGGTGTACGCGGCGTAGTCGATGGCCGTGTTCAGCGAGCTGTAGGCGCCGGCTGCCGTACCGTCCTTGACGGCGTACGGCTTGCCGATCGTGTGGACGGAGTTGACCGCGTCGTAGACGGCCAGGTCCATCATGGCGCCGCCGCGGGTCAGCGGGCCGGGAGTGCCGCCGACGTGGCGGAAGACGTCCAGGATCGCGTTGTTCCAGTACAGGACGTGGTCGTTCGAACCCTGCCAGGTGGCGGTGACCGCGGCGGTGGGGGCGGTGGTCCCGTCCTCGGGAGGAGTGGCGGCGCTGGCGGGGACCATGGGCGCGATCCCCGCGAATGCCACGGCGGCCACTGCTGCCTTCAGGACGGTCTTCTTGCCCGGACGTACGGAGCGGAGCATCGGCTGTTCCTGTCTGTGGGAGGCCCTGGTGACACTGTCGACTCGCTGTCGCCACGGGCGGTGCGTTCTCGCCTTGAAACGTATGGCGGTGCGGCACCCCACAACGGGGCGTTCGTAGATGCCAGGAATCGAAAAACCTGATGGGTCAGGGCTCGCTGCGCTGAATTCATCCCTCGGCCACCGGGTTCTAACGTGTTCGATAGGAGCGAGGCGTTACACCTGGAGGGGGCAGGAGGGGCTCAACCGGATCAGTAGTCCCGGTGGTGGTGGCGCCGGGCGTAGTGGCGGGCGGCCCGGGCGCGGTTCCCGCAGCCCGTCGAGCACCACTCGCGGCGAGAGCGGGCGTGGTCGAAGAAGAAGACGCAACCGGGCGCGGTACAGGCCTTGGGCTCCACACCGGAGGATCCGGTCAGGAGGAGGAGCGTGGCGTGGGCGATCTCGCTCTGCACGGCGATCAGGGGCGCGGCGGTCGTGACGTGCACCGCGACGGGGCGTTCCCCGGCGTTCCAGCACAGCAGAGGCCAGCACCGGTCCATGGTGATCGCGCGGTTGAGGTGGGCGACGTCCCAGGAGTCCGCCTCGTGGAGGTTGACGAAGGCGTCGATCAGCCGGCGGCTGGCGTCCCGGAGCATGACGAAGGACTGCACGTCGACGGCGCTCAGGGAGTCCACGGCGTCGTCCGGCAGAGGGGTGACCAGGCTGCCGCGGCAGGAGCGCAGCCACCACGCGAGGTGGTCCGGCGTCCGGAAACCGTCGGTGAGGACGCCCCTGACGGGGAACACCGTGTTGACGAACTCCAGCGGGAGGGGCTCCCCGTGCAGGGGCGGGACCCCCTCGGGGGGCGGGGTGTGGGTGTGCGGAGGCATGTCGGTCCTTCGCCGCGTCGGGGCAGTCGGGGTTGCCGTGGGCACTTGCCTCATGGCAGGATCTTGAGCATAACGGTTTCATACCTATGAGACCGTTAGTCTACCGTGGAGACGAACCCCGGGGGGCGGGGTCGTCCCGACTGCGCGAAAGCCGCTCCGAGGGCATCGGTCGCACCGACAGGTGCGGCCGGATCGCCCAGGCTCGGCCGAAAGCGAAGTAGGTCTTGTGTCTCATGGGGGAAGTAAGTGACCTTCGATCTTGCGCTTTATCAACTGAGAACCTTCCGGGAGGTGGCCCGGCTGAGCAGCTTCACCAAAGCCGCGCGAAGCCTCGGCTATGCCCAGTCCAGCGTCACCTCGCATATCCGCTCTCTCGAGTCGCGTGTTGGAATTCAGTTAGTCCAGCGCCTTCCGCACGGCGTCAGACTCACTCCGGCCGGGGAAATCTTCCACGACTATACGGGGAAAATATTTCACGTCGTGGACGAAATGGCCAGCGCTCTCAATCCTTCCGGTGAAATGGCCGGCCGCGTATCGGTGGGGGCATCGGCGCTCCTGCTGGAATCGCGGGTCGGTTCCCTCATTCGCGACTGCCGCTACCGATATCCGAAGGTGCAGGTCTCACCCCGGCAGCTCGTCATCAGCCAGGCCATGGAGTCCGTCCGCGAGGGAGAGACCGATCTCGCCCTGGTGCACGGCGACTTCTCGGCGACGTCCGAACCGTCGTCCAGCGGCATCGTCGTGGAGGAGCTGCCACCCCTCAAAGTCGTGCCCGTCTCCTCCATCGCCCTGGCCGACGCCGCCGACCAGGCGAAGGCGCTGGCATCCGTCCGCGTCCTCGCGGTGGACCCCGACTGCGCCTCCCACCAGGTACTGGTGGGAGCGCTGAGGGAGTTGTACGGCATCGACCCGATGGTCATCGAAGCGGGATCGGTCGGCGGCGCGAGGGAACTCGCCCGCAGCGGGTACGGCATCGCCATGCTGCCCGCGGAGTCGGTTCGGCCGGCCGAGGAGGGCAGCGGCCTCGCCGTGGTACCCGGCCTGCCCCGGGTGCACCTCGGCGTCCGCGCCCTGTGGGCCGGTCAGGACAAGGCGATGTCCGCGGTCGCCGCCGTGTGCGGCGTGGCGGCGCGCATCGGCCGGGAGCAGGCCAGCCAGATGGTCTGACCGGCCGGCACGGGCACACAGCAAGGGTGAAACGGAATTCCGTTTCACCCTTGCTGTTTTTTGTTCCCGAAGCCAGCCGGAAACCCATCAGAAACATCGATACCGGCGATCGATTGATTCGCTCATCCGGACGCGGCATCACGCATAGCCTTGAAACGTATCCGAAGAGAGGCGAAATGATGTCGGGTGTTTCCTATATCGCGAACGCGTTCCGTAGCGGCTTCGAGCTGAACGACCTCACCTGGGTGGCGTGGAGCGAGCCGGGACGGATCGGTGTCGAGCACCACGTCCTGTGGGCCCCGGACGAGTCCGCGGGCGAGGACTCCGTCGGCCTGCTGCTCCGCTTCCCGCCGGGCGCGCACGGCGACTTCCACGAACACCTCGGCCACGAGCTCATGCTGGTGCTGGACGGCGTACTGGACCACAGCGACGGGATCTCGTACGTCAAGGGCGACCTGGTCGTGGAAGGCCCCGGCACAGAGCACCAGATGTCCAGCCGTACGGGCTGCACCGTGCTCGCCATCCGTACCCGGCCCGCCGCCGCCCGCGAGCCCCAGAAGCCGATCCGCGCGGTCGGCATCACCGCGGCCCCCTGACCGGACGGGGCGGGGCGGCTGTCCATGCCCTGACTCCCGCGCCCCGCCCCGCCCGTCTTCCGCGGCCGGCCGACCCGCGCCGGCCCACCTCGCGCCACCCGCGCTCCATCGCACCCGCCCACTCCCGCTGACCGAAAGAGCACTGCCTTGTCTGCGCACCCTTCCCAGACCCGGACCACCACCCCCGCCGTCCAGTCCCCGCACGCGGTGCAGCGCTCCGGCCGTCGCGTGCTCGTGTCCAGCGTCTCCTCCGACTCCCACACCTGGAACCTCGTCTTCCTCCAGCTGCTGCTGGAGGAGATGGGCCACGAGGTGGTCAACGTCGGCTCGTGCGTACCCGACGAACTGCTCATCGAGGAGTGCCGCCGGGTCCAGCCCGACCTGGTGGTCGTCAGCAGCGTCAACGGTCACGGAGCACTCGACGGAGCCCGCGCGATCCGCAGCCTCCGAGAACAGCAGGACCTGCGGGACCTGCGCGTCGTGATCGGCGGCAAGCTCGGGGTGCGCGGGGCGGAGGCGGGCACCTACGGGCCGGAACTCATGGCGGCCGGGTTCGACGCCGTCTTCGAGGACGCGGCGGGGATCGAGGAATTCCGCCGCTACCTCGCCCAGTCCGCCGTACCGGCGCTCGAGCCGAGTGCGGCGTGAACGCACTCACCACCACGACCACCGGGCCCACCGCGCCCCTCGGTCCGTTCGCGGCGGCCATCGCGGCGGCCGGGCGGGCCGGAGAGCTGGTCGTCCAGCCCCGCATGGGGTTCGCCGACGTTCCTCGGATGCGGCAGGGCCTGCACGCGGTCAAGGCGGCCCGCGCCCGCACCGTCGGCACCCTCACCATCGACAGCTACACGCGCGTCGGCGACGACGAGTCCGCCCGGCGGGCGCTGACCGAGGGAACCGACCTCAACGGCTACCCCATCGTCGCGCACGGCCCCGCCACCACGCGCGACCTCACCGCAGGCCTCATGGGCGACGGGTTCGCCGTCCAGGTGCGCCATGGATCCGCCAACCCGATCGGCATCGTGCGCGCCCTGCTGGACGCCGGGCTCGACGCCACCGAGGGCGGACCGATCTCGTACTGCCTGCCGTACAGCCGCACCCCCATCCGCCATTCCGTCGAGGCGTGGGCACGCACCTGCGAACTGCTGGCGTCCCGCCCCGGCACCCACCTGGAAAGCTTCGGCGGCTGCATGCTCGGCCAGCTCTGCCCGCCCGGGCTGCTCGTCGCCCTCTCCATCCTGGAGGGCATCTTCTTCAAGCAGTACGGGCTCCGCAGCATCTCCCTCAGCTACGCCCAGCAGACCCACCACGTCCAGGACGTCGAGGCGTTGCTGGCACTGCGCACCCTCGCCGGAGAACACCTCGGCGGCCTCGACTGGCACGTCGTGCTCTACACGTACATGGGAGTCTTCCCGCGGACGACCGGCGGGGCGCTGGGCCTGCTGCGCGACAGCGCCCGGCTGGCCGCGCTCACCGGTACCGAACGCATGATCGTCAAGACGCCGGCCGAGGCGCACCGCATCCCCACCATCGAGGACAACGTCCACGCCCTGGAGGAAGCAGCAGCGGCAGCGGCAGCGTACCGGGGCCGGCCACCCGTGGTGAGCGACGAGTTCGGGGTTCTGAACGAGGCCAGGGCCCTGGTCGAAGCCGTACTGGAGATCCACCCGGACACCGGACGCGCGCTGACCGAGGCCTTCCGGCGGGGCGTCCTGGACGTCCCGTACTGCCTGCACGCCGACAACGCCCAGCGCTCGCGCAGCTACATCGACGCGCGCGGCAGCCTCCAGTGGCACACCACCGGTTCCATGCCCGTCCCGGCCCTGCCGGCACCCGGTCGCGCGAAGCTGCGCGCCGACGACCTGCTCGGGATGCTCTCGTACACGCAGGAATCCTTCGACCGGGCCGCCCTGGCCGACGGCGACCGGCGCGACGGGACCGCCGCGCTCCCGGCCTGACCCGCCGCCCCCACCGCCCCACCGCCTTTCGACGCCCGATCCCCGCGTGCGCCGACGCCCGCGCCCTCCGGCGCCCGTCCCGGTGCGCCCCCGTGCCGCGCGTCCTCCTCACCCTTTAGGAAGCCCCTGTGCCCGGATACTCATCCGATACGCGCCCGCTCGTCCTCGCCGTGATCGGCAGCGGCCCGCGCGGCATCTCCGTCCTCGAACGCCTCGCCGTCCGCACGACCGCAGAGGCGGCGCAGACCGGCGGCGTACCGCCCCGGCCCGTCCGGATCCACCTGATCGACGCGACGGAGGTCGGCGCCGGCCGGGTATGGCGCACCGACCAGGACGACTGGTTCACCATGAACACCGTCATCAGCCAGGTGACGATGTACTCCGGCGACCCCGACGGCGGCCCCGCCCGCCCGGGCGCGGGCCCCTCCCTGGGACAGTGGATCGAGGCCCGCGCCCTGCTCGGCGAGGAGCCCCTGGGTCCCGACGACTACGCACCCCGCGTCCGGTACGGCCACTACCTCACCGACGTCTACCGGACCATCGCCCGCAGCCTGCCCGACCACGTCGAGCTGGTGCCCGTCACCGGCCGCGTCACCGCTCTGCGCACCGGACCGGACGGCGGCCACCTGCTCAGCCTGGACACGGCGCCGCACCTGCTGGAGGCCGACCGGGTCGTACTGGCCACGGGACACCCGTTCAACGCCCCGGACGACTTCGAGCGCGAGATGCTCGACTTCGCCGAACGCACCCCCGGCACCCACTACCTGTGCGGTGACTCGGCGGCCGACATGCCGCTCGACGAGGAGACGATCCCGGCCGGCAGCGCCGTCGGAATCCGCGGGCTGGGCCTGTCCTTCTACGACGTGATGCTCTCGCTGACCGTGGGCCGCGGTGGTGAGTTCTCCACCGAGGAGGACGGCACGCTCGTCTACCGCGCCAGCGGCCGCGAGCCCAGGATCACCGCCGGATCGCGCAGCGGATTGCCGATTCCGGCGCGGGGCCGCAACCAGAAGGCGCCCTCCTTCAGCCACCGCGCCCTGTTCCTCACCGGCGCCGCCCTCAGCGCCGCCCGGGCCCGCCGGAGCATGACCGGCAGCGGCCAACTGGACTTCGCCGAGGACGTACTGCCTCTGCTGCTCCAGGAGATCGAGCACGTCTACTACGTCACCCACGTGCGGACCTCCCGCGGCCGAGAGGCCGCCGACGCGTTCGCCGGGGAGCACGCCGCCGCCCTGCGTGCCGGTGCGGACCGGTCCGCACTCCTGGCGGGGGCCGGGCTGGCCGACGTCCCGCCCATCGACCTGGACGCGCTGGCCCGGCCCTTCGGCGACACGCGGTACGCCTCTCCCGAGGAGTTCCGCGGGCAGCTGCTGGAGGTCATGGAGCGGGACCTCGACGCGGCCGCGCTCGGCACCTCGGACGGCCCGCTGAAGGCGGCCCTCGACGTCCTGCGCGACATCCGCAACGTGGTCCGCGAGGCCGTCGACTACGGCGGGCTGCTGCCGGAGTCGCACACCGGCTTCTTCCACCGCCGCTTCCTGCCGGTCAACGCCCTCCTGTCGGCCGGCCCCCCGATGTCCCGGGTGGAGCAGCTGCGGGCCCTGATCCGGCAGGGCGTCGTGGAGGTCACCGGTCCCGCCACCCGGTTCGAGACCGACGAGGCGGCAGGCGGCTTCCGCGTGGTCTCCCCGCAGGTGGCCGGCTCCGAGCGGATCGTCCGGACCCTGGTCGACGCCCGCATCCCCACCCCGGACCTGCCGCGCGACACCTCCCCCCTGACGCGGCAGCTGCTCGGGGAGGGCGTGGTCCGCCCGTACGTGATCGACGGGCCGGCGGGCACCGCGTACGTCACCGGGGGCCTGGACGTCACGGAGGCCCCGTTCCACGTCGTGGACGCGGACGGGGACGCGCAGCGGGACCTGTACGCCATCGGGATCCCCACCGAGCACACGCGCTGGTTCACCCAGGTCGGTTCCAGCCGCCCCGGTGTCAACACGCTCTTCTACCGGGACGCCGACGCCATCGCGGCGGACGCGCTGCGTCCGGCCGCACTCGCGGACCGCGGCATGCCCGAGAACCGGTCCGTCCTCGTCCCGGGGGACGCGGCATGAGCGGGGCGCCGGGTGCCGGCCTCTCGCCCACCGAGCGGTTCCGGGCGGCCCGGGACGTACTGCTGCTGCACCGCACCGACCTGGACAAGGCGGTGCGGGAATTCCGCTGGCCCGAGCTGACCGAGTTCAACTGGGCCCTCGACTGGTTCGACACGCTGGGCGCCGGACCGGACCGGCCGGCGCTGCGGATCGTCGGTCACGGCGGGCCCGGCACCGACCGGGTGCTCACCTTCGGCGAGCTGGCCCGGCGCTCGGACCGGGTCGCCACCTGGCTCCGCTCCCTCGGGGTACGGCGCGGCGACCCGCTGCTGCTCATGCTCGGCAACCGGGTGGAGGTGTGGGAGACGATGCTCGCCGCCATCAAGCTCGGCGCGATCGTCATCCCCACCTACATCACGGCC
Organism: Streptomyces sp. NPDC058701; assembly: GCF_042715295.1. Classification (NCBI taxonomy): domain Bacteria; kingdom Bacillati; phylum Actinomycetota; class Actinomycetes; order Kitasatosporales; family Streptomycetaceae; genus Streptomyces; species Streptomyces sp. NPDC058701. The sequence continues at coordinate 89,093 of NZ_JBHXSY010000017.1, forward strand.
ACCCCGGCGGAGATCGCCGACCGGCTGGAGCGCGGCGACGTGCGGTACGTCGTCGCCGAGGCGGGTGTGACGGACCGCTTCGCCGGAGTCCCCGGGGACTGGTCCGGCATCAGCGTCGGCGACCGGGTCCGGGACTGGATCCCGTACGAGCGCGCGGACTCGGCCGACCCCGGATTCATCCCCGACGGCCCGACCCCGGCGGACGGGCCGCTCTTCCGGTACTTCACCTCGGGCACCACCTCGAAGCCGAAGATGGTCGAGCACACCCACGTGAGCTACCCCGTGGGCCACCTGTCGGGCATGTACTGGAACGGCGTACAGCCCGGCGACGTGCACCTCAACATCTCGGCGCCCGGATGGGCCAAGCACGCGTGGAGCTCGCTGTTCGTTCCGTGGAACGCGGAGGCGACCGTCATCGCCCTCGACACGGCCCGCAGCGGTCCGGCCGACGTCCTGGAGATCCTGCGCACCCGCGAGGTCACCACCTTCTGCGCACCCCCCACCGTGTGGCGCGGCATGGCCGCCCAGGGCCTCGGCGCCCGGCCGCCCGCGCTGCGCGAGGCGGTCGCCGCGGGCGAGCCCCTGGAGCCGTCGCTGATCGAACTGGTCAGGGCGCGGTGGGGGATCGACCTGCGCGACGGATACGGGCAGACGGAGACGACCGGCCAGGTGGGCAACCCGCCGGGCCGCACCCCCGCGCCCGGCAGCATGGGCTTCCCGCTGCCCGGCTACGCGGTGGTCCTGCTCGACCCGGAGACCGGCCTGCCCGTTCCCCCCGGTGAGCCGGGCGAGATGTGCCTGGACCTCTCGGTGCGCCCGCTCGGTCTGATGCGCGGCTACGTCGGGGACGCGGCCCGTACGGCGAAGGCGCTGGCCGGGGGCCACTACCACACGGGTGATCTCGCGGTCCGCGCCCCGGACGGCAGCCTCACGCACCTGGCCCGCTCCGACGACATGTTCAAGGCCTTCGACCACCGGATCTCGCCGCGCGAGCTGGAGACGGTGCTCCTGCGCCATCCGGCGGTGGCCGACGCCGCGGTGGTTCCGGTTCCCGACCCGGTGGGCCTGTGGGCGCCCAAGGCGTACGTGGTCATCGCGCCGGATCACCCGGCCGGGGCGCGGAGCGCGCGCTTGATCCTCGATCTGGTGCGGGGGGAGCTGCCGCCCGAGAAGTGGGTGCGCGTGCTGGAGTTCGTTTCCTCCCTGCCTCGGACGACCTCGGGCAAGGTCCGCCGCGCCGAGCTGCGGGACCGGGCGCCCGGGAGCGGCGGCACGGAGTACTTGATCGGCGATTAGTGTGCCCCGGCGCGAAGGCCCGGGGCCCGGGTTCGCGCCCGGGCCCCGGGCCTTCGGCGGTTCCGTTCCCGCACCGTCAGGCGGGGTTGTGGCGCGCGTAGTGCCGGTTCGCCTTGGCCCGGTTGCCGCAGCCGGCCATGGAGCACCAGCGCCGGGTGCCGTTCTTGGAGACGTCGTAGAAGTGCAGGACGCACTCCGGGTTGGCGCACGAGCGGATCCGTTCGGGGCGCTCGCCGAGCAGGTGCAGGAAGTTTTCGGCCACGGTCCAGGCCACCAGCCACGAGGGCGCGTCCACCTCGACAGCGGTACCCGCTCCGTCGGGCAGCAGCAGCCGGCGGACGCGGCCGTGCGCCAGTACGGCGTTGAGCGTGCCGATCGTGGCCTCGTCCCAGGGCGTCGGGGCGTCGATGAGGGCGTCCAGCGCCCCGCGGACCTGGAGGAGCGCGTCCAGGGTCTGGCGGTCGGCCACCGCCTGCCGGTCTCCGAGCTCTTGGCGGACGAGTGGACCGGCGAGCCAGGTGCCCAGTCCCTCGACGGATTCCAGCAGGTCGTGCCGGCCGGCGCCGTCGATCCAGCGGGTGTTGAGGAGATCGATGGAGAGCGGTTCGCCGGTCAGCGGCCGGGGGTCCGGCTCCGGGGGTGGCAGCACAGGGGGCTCCCTTCCTTCTCTGTGGGGACGCCCGACCAACCATAACCGGTCATCCGAAGATCAAGGGTTGACGATCTCCAAATCTAACCACTAAAGTTAATTTCAGCGGTTGAGAGAACGCCTCGAGACCCCGACCGAAAGCAGTGATCGACCATGGGCAAGGCAAAGACCCTGCAGACCGGGCACGTCGGCCTGAACATCACCGACATGGACCGCTCGCTGGCCTTCTACCGCGAGGTCTTCGACTTCGAGGTGCTGGCGGAAGGCAAGGAAGAGGACCGGCGCTGGGCGTTCCTCGGCCGCGACGGCCAGATGCACGTCACCCTCTGGCAGCAGAGCGCGGGCACGTTCGGCACGGACCTGCCGGGACTGCACCACCTCTCCTTCCAGGTGGAGACGATCGACGAGGTCCGTGCCACCGAAGAGGTCCTGCGCGGCCTGAACGCCGAGTTCAACTACGCCGGCGTCGTCCCGCACGGTGAGAACGGCGCCTCCGGAGGCATCTTCTTCACCGACCCCGACGGCATCCGCCTGGAGATCTACGCCCCCACCGGGGCCAACCCGGCCGATGCCCCCACCCAGGGCGCGCCCACCTGCGGCTTCTTCTAAACACGAGCCGTAGCAGCACCTCAAGGTGCGACCGGGGACCGGGCCCCAGGCGGGCCCGCGTCCCCGGTCGCGGCGGAACGAAAGGAACTGCCGTGGCAACCGGCTACCACCCCGGCGAACTCCTGGTGCAAGACCGCGCGGACCTCACCGGTGAGGCGACCTTCTCACTGGGCGCCATCGGCGAGACCGTTCCCGCCGTGGCGGCGGACTTCCTCGCCGAACAGCCGATGATCATCATCGGCGCGACGGACCGCGCAGGCCGCGTCTGGGCCACCCAGCTGACCGGCGACCCCGGCTTCCTGAGGTCCCCCGACCCCCGCACCCTCGTCATCGACGCGCTCCCCCTCCCCGGGGATCCCCTCGCGGACCTGCTCGGTGCGGCCGACGCACCCGCGGGGACCCCGCACGCGGAGCGGCCCGTCCGGCTGGGCATGATCGCCATCGAGCCCGCCACCCGGCGTCGCATGCGGCTCAACGGCAGAGCGCTCCCGCGCGGCGGCGGGTTGCACGTCGCGCTCGACCAGGTCATCGCCAACTGCCCCAAATACCTGCAGAAGCGGGAGTTCCGCATCCTGCAGGCCGACGAGGTCACGGCGGCGGCCCGCACGGTCACCTCCGGCACCGCGCTCAGCGCGGCCCAGCAGCGGACGGTGCGCGAAGCCGACACCTTCTTCGTCGCCACCGCCTCTGACAGGGGCGACGCCGACGCCAGCCACCGCGGCGGAAACCCCGGCTTCGTCCAGGTGCTGTCCCCGACCCGGCTGCGCTGGCCCGACTACGTCGGCAACGCCATGTTCCTGACGCTCGGCAACCTGACCCTCAATCCGGCCGCCGGCATCCTCATCCCCGACTGGAGCACGGGCTCGGTCCTCCACCTCTCCGGCACCGCGCACATCGTGTGGGACGCGGACGAACGGTTCCGCGTTCCCGGAGCGCAGCGCCTCGTGGACTTCTCCGTCACAGACGTACGGGAGATCTCCGCGGCCTCGCCCCTCCGGTGGAGCGACCCCGGATACTCGCGCTTCAACCCCCCGGTCAGCTGAGACCACCTTCTCCACCGGCCCGGTACCAGGGTCGGTCCTCGTCCCCAACGGAGCCACTCATGCAGATCACCGTGGACATGAACCTCTGCGAGAGCCACGGACAGTGCGTCTTCGCGGCGCCCGAGGTCTTCTCCTTCGACGACGAGGACTACCTCGTCTACGACGCCACCCCGGGAGACGCCCTGCTGGGCAAGGCCGAGAAGGCCGCAGCGGTCTGCCCCGCCCGCGCCATCACGGTCACGGCGGCTCCCGCGGCCACCGCCGACGCTCCGGCCGCACCGTGAGCACACCCCTCACGCCCCCGCGCAACATCGTCATCGTCGGAGCGTCGCTCGCCGGTGTGCGGACGGCCGAAGCGCTGCGCGCCCAAGGCTTCGCGGGCACGCTGACCATCGTCGGTGACGAACCGTACCTGCCGTACGACCGGCCTCCGCTGTCCAAGGACGTCCTGACGGCGCAGGACCCCTTGCCGCTCACCGCACTGCCGTTGCCCGACGCACTCGACGCCCGCTGGCAGCTGGGCCGGCCCGCCGTCCGGCTCGACCCGCACGCCCGTACGGTCACCCTCGCCGACGGCACCCGGCTCCCGTACGACGCAGTGGTCATCGCCACCGGCTCCACCGCCCGCACCTGGCCCGCCCGCCGACCCCCGCTGCCCCGCGGGGTCTTCACCCTGCGGGGATGGCAGGACGCGGTCGCGCTGCGGGCCGAACTCGCACCCGGACGAAGGCTCGCCGTGATCGGCGCCGGCTTCCTCGGTGGCGAGGTCGCCGCCGCCGCCCGCGCCCGCGGCCTGAAGGTCACTCTGATCGAGTCGGCCGCCCAGCCCCTCGAACGCGCCATCGGAACGGTCGCCGGCGGATTCGTGGCCACGATGCACCGAGAAGCCGGCATCGATCTGCGGACCCACACCACGGTCAGCGGTTTCCTCGCCACCGACGACGGCCGGATCACTGGAGTGCGGCTCTCCGATCACGGCGAACTGTCCGTGGACGCGGCCGTCCTGGCCCTCGGCGCGGTGCCCGCCACCGAGTGGCTCGCGGATTCCGGCCTCGCCCTCGAAGGCGGCGTGCGCTGCGACGCGTACCTGCGAGCCCTGCTCCCCGACGGAACACCCGTCCCCGGTGTTGTCGCGGCCGGCGACGTCGCGCGCGTGCCCCACCCGCTGGCCGGCGGTGCCCGGCTCGCCCTGGGCCACTGGACCAACGCCGTGGAACAGGCCCCCGCGGCGGCCCGCACCCTGCTGCGTCCGGACGCGCCCGAGCCGTTCAGCGGAATCCCGTCCTTCTGGTCGGATCTGCACGGCGCCCGGATCCGCTCGGTCGGCCTGCCGGGACTCGCCGACGAGGCGAGGATCGCCGACCACGACCTCGTCGGAGAGCGCCGCCTCGAGGTCAGCTACCACAAGGACGGGCACCTGATCGGCGCCCTGACCATCGGCAGGACTCGCAGGCTGGCCGCCTACCAGCGCGAACTCCAAGCGCTCCGTGGCGCGGCGTCCCCGATACCTTCCTAGTGCGGGCAGTGCGGGCAGTGCGGGCAGTGCGGCCGCGGTGGCATCTGACCGGCCCCGAGGGTGGGGTCTGCGCGGCTGACCGGCCGGGTGGACGCCCGCCCCGCTCCGGGCCCGCCGCGCTCGCGGGTCCGGAGCGTCGCCGGGGTCTCGCGTGCCGGGCACCGGTCCGCCGGACCGATGCGCCAGGATGGGGCACCCCCCCGGGCCGCCGGAGCCCGTGGGCGGCGGGAGGAGACCCCCTTTTGATCACCATGAACATCCAGACCTGCGGCAGCTCGGTACTGCTGAGCGCCGACGGGCACCTCGACGAGGACGCGGACACCGTCCTCCAGCGGGCTCTCGACGGCGTCACCGCCGACGACCGGTCCCTCATGATCGACATTCACGGCGTGGCCTCCATGGACCCCGCGGGGCTCCTCCACCTCCTGGACCTGCACCGACGGGCGCAGTGCCTGGGGCTGCGGGTCGTGGTCGTGGGCTGGCAGCCCCAGCCCCAGCAGCTGATGGCCGACGTCGCCGGCATCCGCGGCCCCGGTTCCGCCACCGGAGAGCGGTACGCCCTGGACGGCTTCCGCCGCCTGATCACCCGACGCGCCCAGCAGGCCCAGGACGCCACCACCACGGCTCAGGGCGCCGAAGGCCACAGGTAGCGGCGCGCCCCACCCCGCGCGCAGCCCCCCGCCACGCTGCGAACGAAAACGCCGGCCGGCCGTCGGGCGCGGTACGGCTTCGCAGGGGAGCGGCCGGACGGCGCATACCGCTCGGCTTGCCGGGCGAAGTGGCTGATCTTCGGGCAAGTGGGAGGATTGGTTCATCCAGGTCGGGCGTGCTCGTGCGCGTCCACTCCAACGGAAGACAGCAGGTCAGGCCATGGCCAAGCATCCGAAGCCGTCCGAGCCCCCGCAGGGGGGCGAGGGGCCGAGCCGGTTCAAGGGAACCCACCAACACGGCTGGTCACCGGACGTGGACGAGACCAAGCAGCAGGACAATCCCAGCGCCCACCGTTCCTTCCACCCCGAGAGCTACGCCCCGGCCAGGGGGCCCGGCCGGACCGTGGCCGAGGAAGAAGCGGGCAACCCCCACGGCAGGCCCTCCAAGAGCACGGGCAAGCGCGGCGAGCAGCAAGAGGGCTCCGGCGAGCAGGGGATGCACGACCTCGGCCCGAAGGGCCGCTCCCGCCGCCCCAGCGGAACCAAGGACGCCTCCGCGACCACCGGTGTCGATCCCCAGGACCCTCCCCGCACCCGTGGCGCCGGCTAGCCCGTCGGGCTCCGCTGCCGCGACGGGGTCCGCGCCCGTTCCCCCGGGCGTAGCCTCCGGGCGATGGTCTGGGGTGATCATGGGCTGTCGGGGTACGCGCACGACGTGATCACTGTGGGAGTGGAAGAAGAATATCTGCTCGTGGACCCCTCCACGGCCGTGCCTTCACCAGCGGTGGAGGAAGTCCGTCGCACGGCGGGCCTGGGGCCCTTCGCGGAGCGCGACGAGGTGCAGGACGAGCTGTTGCAGGCGCAGATCGAAGTGGCCACCCCCGTGTGCTGGGGACTCGACGAGGTGGGGGGTCACCTGCTGCGCCTGCGTCATGCGGTCGCCGCGGCGGCCGAGGCGAACGGCTGCCGCATCGCCGCCACAGGCGCGGCGCCGCAGCGCGGTGGACTGCCCGTCCCGGTGACTCCCACGCCGCGCTACCTGAAGATGGAGGGGGAGGCCCGGCAGCTCGTCGACGAGCAGTTGATCTGCGGCATGCACGTCCACGTCGAGGTCCCCGATCCGCAGACGGGCGTCGCGGTGCTGAACCGGATCCGCTGCTGGTTGCCGACGCTGCTGGCCATGTCCGCCAACTCGCCCTTGTGGGACGGACGGGACACCGGGTTCGCCAGTTGGCGCACCATCGTCTTCGGCCGCTGGCCCGTCAGCGGCCCGCCGCCGTACTTCCACGGCCTCGCCGACTACGAACGGCGGCTGGACGCCCTGGTGGCCTCGGGGGTCATCGCGGACCGCGGGCAGGTGTACTGGCAGGCGCGGCTGTCCGACCGCTACCCGACCGTCGAAGTACGCTGTCTGGACGTTCAGTTGCGGGCCGACGACGCCGTCATGTTCGCCGGTATCGTCCGCGGGCTCGTCACCACCGCGATCGCCGAGGAGAAGTCGGGGGCGCCCCTGGCGGTGGTCTCCCCGGAGCTGGTGCAGGCCGGTACGTGGCACGCGGCCCGGTACGGCTTGAACGGGACACTGGTGGACGCCCTCGGCGTCCCGCGCAGCAGCGGGGACGCGGTGGCCTCCCTGCTGCGCCACATCACCCCGGCCCTGGAGGAGGCAGGCGACCTGCGGGAAGTGAGCGCACTGGTCCACCGGCTGCTGCAGGGGGGCACTCCCGCCGATCGACAGCGCCGTGCGCTGGCCGGGGGCGGGTTGCCGGAGCTGATCGGCCTGGTGACCGGCGCCGCCACGACCGAATGACGGCAGGGCGTGGACGAGCGCGCTCGTCCACGCCGAGACCGTCAGCCCCCGAGCCCGTGGCGGCAGGAACGTCCGGTGACCCCGGCGCGCCCACGGCCCGGGTCCGACCGCGGAACGGATTCCGATTCCTCCGTTGACGAATGCCCGGTTTGAACCCGTATTCCTTGGTCAAAAAAGCCACGTCCCCAACGAAACGGCTGCCGGCCCCTGTCCCCGTTCGGTGGCCGAGCCCAGATGACAGAACGGACGAGGCCCATGCGTTCCCACCCCGTAGCCGCGGGCCCCCGCGCGGACCAGCCCCTGCGCAAGGTCCTCACCACGCGCCTGCTGTACTTCTTCATCCTCGGAGACGTCCTCGGTGCCGGTGTGTACGTCCTGATCGGCGAGGTGGCCGCCACGTCGGGCGGCGCCGTCTGGGTCCCCCTCACGGTGGCCCTGCTCCTGGCACTCCTGACCGCGGCTTCCTACGCGGAGCTCGCCACGAAGTACCCGCGGGCCGGTGGCGCCTCGTACTACGCCGGACGCGCCTACGGGCCCGCGGTCGGGTTCTTCACGGGCTTCTGCATGCTCGCGGCGGGCCTCGTGTCGGTCGCGGCTCTCGCCCGCGGCTTCGCCGGCGACTACCTCAACGCTTTCGTCTCGCTGCCAGTGGTACTCGTCGCCGTCGTCTTCCTCGTCCTCCTGGGGCTGCTGAACGCGCGCGGCATCCGCGAGTCCACGCGGGTGAACACCCTCGCCACGCTGGTCGAGACGGGTGGCCTGCTGCTCGTGGTGGGGCTCGGAGTGTGGATCGTCGTACGCGGGGACGGAGACGTGGGCAGGCTCACCCGTCTCGGTACGGACTCCGCCTCACCCGCGGCCGCGGTGCTGGGGGGAGCGGTGCTCGCCTACTACTCGTTCGTCGGGTTCGAGACCTCCGTCAACGTGGCCGAGGAGACGCTCGATCCGAGGCGGTCCTATCCGCGCGCCTTGTTCGGAGCGCTGGCCACCGCGGGGATCGTGTACGCGGCCGTGGGCGCGGCGGCCTCCGCGGCCGTGCCCACGGCCACCCTGGCCTCCTCCGACGGCCCCTTGCTGGAGGTCGTTCGCGCCGCCGGCGCCGTACCGCCCCGGCTGTTCGCGTTCATCGCCCTGGTGGCGGTGGCCAACGGCGCCCTGCTCACGGGGATCATGAGCTCGCGCCTGGCGTACGGGATGGCCAGGGAGGGGCTCCTGCCCGGGTTCCTCGCACGCGTCCTTCCCGCGCGCCGCACACCGTGGGCTGCGATCGCCGCGACCACCGCCGTATCCGCGCTCCTCGCCGCGACCGGAGAGATCGACGTCCTCGCCGGTACGCTCGTCCTCCTCCTGCTGGTCGTCTTCCTGACCGTGAACACGGCCGTGCTCGTCCTGCGCCGCGACCGGGAGGCCCCCGGCACCGCCCACTTCCGCGCCCCCACGGCCGTACCCGTGCTAGGTGCCGTCTCGTGCCTCGTCCTCGCGACGCAGGTCGAGGAGGAGGTGTGGATCCGGGGTGCGGTCCTGATGGCCGTGGGGGCGGCTCTCGGCGTCCTCGTGCTGTGGCAGCGCCGCCGCCGGGAGGCCGCTGTGGACGGAGCGCCCCTGCCGGACAGAGACGACAACCGCTGAGCCGATGCGCGTGACGGCCCCGCGCACGTGACGGCCCGCGCGCGGGACGCGCTTACGGGCGGCCGCGCCGGGCAGGCGCCTTGATATGTCGACCGCCCGTTCGGGCCCGCCGGACCGGCGCCGGGCCCAGCCGGCACAGGAGCGCAGTGATGGAGTACGCAACCGTGAGCCCGTGCTCTACGGAGAGTGAGGTTCGGAGCGGCAGGTCCCCGTTCGGTGCCGTGCTGACGGCAGGTGCACCGTGTGCGGTCTGAGCGGTGAGGTGCGCTTCGACGGCGGGCGGCCCGATGTCGCGGCCGTCGAGAAGATGACCGATGTGCTGGAGCCGAGGGGTCCGGACGGCAGAGGTGTGTGGTCACAGGGTTCGGTGGCCCTGGGGCACCGCCGCCTGAAGATCATCGACTTGTCCGAGCGCGGCGCGCAGCCTATGACCGACGCACAGCTGGGCCTCACCGCGGCCTTCAACGGCTGCATCTACAACTACCGGGAGCTGCGGGGCCGCCTCGAAGGGCTGGGGCACCGCTTCTTCTCCGACTCCGACACCGAGGTCGTCGTCAAGGCCTACGCCCAGTGGGGCCGGGAGTGCGTGGACCTCCTCGCCGGGATGTTCGCCTTCGCCGTCGTCGAGCACCACACGGGCCGCACGGCCCTCGTCCGGGACCGGCTGGGCATCAAACCCCTCTACGTCTCCCAGGACGGCGACCGCCTGCGCTTCGCCTCGACCCTGCCCGCCCTGCTGGCGGGCGGGGGAGTGGACACCTCCCTCGACCCGGTGGCTCTCCATCAGTACCTGAGCTGGCACGGCACGGTCCCGGCGCCCCGCACCGTCCTGTCCGGCGTCCGGAAGATCCCGCCGGCCACCGTCCGGGTCGTCGAGCCGGACGGCACCCACCGTGACCACTGCTACTGGCAGCCGTCGTACACCCGGAGCTCCGAGTTCGGCGAGGACCCCGCGCTCTGGCGGGAGGCGGTGCACGACGCCCTGCGCACGGCGGTGCGGCGGCGCACGGTCGCCGACGTCCCCGTGGGCGTGCTCCTCTCCGGCGGCCTCGACTCCAGCCTGATCGTGGCGCTTCTCGCCGAGGAGGGGCAGGAGGACCTCTCGACGTTCGCGATGGGTTTCGAATCGGAGAACGGCGAGGAGGGCGACGAGTTCAGCTACTCGGACCTGGTCTCCCGCCGGTTCTCCACCGACCACCACCAGTTCCTGATCACCTCCGACCGGCTTCCCGCCGCTCTGGAATCCGCGATCGGCGCCATGAGCGAACCGATGGTCAGCCACGACGCCGTGGCGTTCCACATGCTGTCGGAACAGGTCTCGAAGGAGGTCAAGGTCGTGCTGTGCGGCCAGGGCGCGGACGAGGTCTTCGCGGGCTACCACTGGTATCCGCAGATCGCCGCGGCTACCCGGGCCGGCGCGGACGGGGCGTACGAGGCCGCGTACTTCGACCGCACCCATGCCGAGCTCACGGCCATGCTGCATCCGGCATTCGCCCCCCGCCACGATGCCTCGACGGACTTCGTCCGCGCCCACATGGCCGCCCCGGGCGCCGACAGCGCCCTCGACGCGGCCCTCCGGATGGACGTCCACGCCCTGATGCCGGACGACCCGGTCAAGCGGGTCGACAACATGACGATGGCCTGGGGCCTGGAGGCGAGGGTGCCGTTCCTGGACCACGAGCTCGTCGAGCTGGCCGCCGCCTGCCCGCCCCGGCTGAAGCTCGCCCAGGGCGGCAAGGGCGTGCTCAAGGACGTCGGACGCACGGTCCTGCCGCGGGAGGTCGTCGACCGGCCGAAGGGCTACTTCCCCGTGCCGGCGGTCCGGAACATGGCCCGGCCCGTCCTGGACCGCGTACGCGAGGCCCTCGGGGCTCCGGAGGCCCGCCGCCGCGGGATCTTCGACCGGCGCTTCGTGGACCGGCTGCTGGCCGAGCCCAACGACCATCGGACCAGACGCGGGGCCAACACCCTGTGGCAGGTGGCGTCCCTGGAGATCTGGCTCCAGGCGCACGGCATCCATTGAGCGCCCGCTTCCGGAAGTGGGCGACCGGGAGAGGAGGCCCATGCCCCCGGAACACGTGAAATCCCCGAAGCACCGGTCCGGGCCGTACCGCGGAGCCACCGCATCCGCCGCTGCGGCCCCATCGGCTCCCGTGCCCGTCCGGATGCCGGGCCACCGCGGCGCCGATCCGCCGACCCTCCTCGCCGCCCACGGGTGCTGGTACCCGGCGGTCGACCCGACCGGCGAACACGTCGCGTTCATCTGCGACCGGGCCGGGGTGCCCCAGTTGTGGAGCGGACCCGCACGCGGGACCGAAGCCCACGTACTGGACGGTGAACCCGACCCGGTGTCAGAGGTGTCCTGGTCACCGGACGGCCGCTGGATCGCCTACACCTCGGCGCCCGGCGGCGGCGAGCACACCCGGGTCCTGGTGGTGCGCCCGGACGGGACCGGACGGCAGGTCCTCGCGGGCGCCGAGCCCGGCGGCTCGGCCCACCTCGGGTGCTGGACGCGGGACGGCACCGCGCTCGCCGTCACGGTCGCCCGGTACCCGGCGCCGTCCCCGAGCGGCGGCGCACCGGCCGCCGGCCCCGCCGGGGCCGCGGGCGGGGGGCTCGCCGCCTACCTGCTCGACCCCGACGGAGCCGCCGCCCCCGTGCTGTTGTTCGCCGAGGAGGGCGCAGCCTCCCTACGCGTGTGCGACACCACCGCGGACGGCCGTTTCGCGCTCGTCCGCCGCGGCCCGCGCGGCCGGAGGGAAGCCCTCGTCCTCGACCTCGCGTCGGGACGCACCACCTTCTCCCTGCACGTCGCCGACGGGGACCCGTGGATCGGCCGGTTCTCCCCCGACGCGCGGACGCTGTGGCTGCGGAGCGACGCGGAAGGGGAGTTCGCGGCCCTGCTGCGCGTGCGGCTCGACGAGGGCGGCGCGGTGCGGGACCGGTCCGTCGCCGCCGAGCGGGACGGATGCGGCCTGGACCTGCTGAGCGTGCCCGGCCACGGCCGGTGGGCCGTCCTCGCCTGGAACGTGCACGGCGCGACCCGGTTGGAAACCGCCGGGCTTCCCCCCGCCTCCGCGGACGAGGGCATCGGGCCGGCCCACCGTCTGGTCATGCCCCACGAGGTGGTGACCCGCATCGCGCCCGTCGAGCGAGGCGGGCTGTTCGCGGCCCTGTCGGGATCCCGGCGCAGGCCCGGTGTCTGGGAAGTGGACGAAGGCCCCGTGCCCCTGCGCACAGGGTGGTCGGCCCGCGACGCGGATGCGGTCCCGCCAGGAAGGCCTCCCGTACGACCGGTGCCCCTGCGCTGTCAGGCCCGCGACGGGCTGACGCTGGGAGGCTGGTACTACCGGGCGTCCGGCCGGGAGACGGGCCGGCCGGCGCCGTGCGTGATCCACCTCCACGGCGGCCCCGAGGAACAGGAACGCCCGGTGTTCAACCCGCTCTACCACGAACTCCTCAGCCGCGGCCTGGACGTGTTCGCCCCCGACGTCCGCGGTTCGTCCGGCTGGGGCCGGTCCTTCGTGGACGCCGACTTGGGCGCCGGCCGGTTCGCGGCGATCCACGACGTCGCCGACTGCGCCGCCCACGTGGTCGCCCTCGGGTACGCCGACCCGCTCCGGCTCGGCGTGATGGGCCGCTCGTACGGCGGCTACCTGACCATGGCCGCCCTGGTGTGGCACCCGGAGCTCTTCCGCACCGGGGTCGCGGTCTGCGGGATGTCGGACCTCGCCACGTTCTTCGCCGGCACGGAGCCGTGGATCGCCCAGTCGGCCGCCGCCAAGTACGGCCATCCGGAGCACGACCGTGACCTGCTGCGTGCCCTGTCCCCGATGAGCCGCGTCGAGCAGCTGCGCGTTCCCGTGCTGGCCGTGCACGGAGAACACGACACCAACGTGCCGCCGTCGGAATCGGCGCAGTTCGTTCGAGCGGCACATGAACGAGGGGTGCATGCGCGGCAGTTGACCTTGCGCAACGAGGGGCACGAGTTCCTGCGGGCGGACAACCGGCGGCTGTACCGGCGGGCGACCGCGGACTGGCTGGAGCGGCATCTCGGCGCGGACCGGGGCCGGTGACCGTCGCGGAGGAGGCGGGCCGCGCTGTGACCGGGGTGCCTCGGCCGCCCCGATGTCCGTTTTGTTCGTCCCTCGCGGGGCACGCGCGCGGCATGGACCCATCGAAGGCGCCCGTACGCGACGGCCGGGCCGCCCACCGGGAAAGCGGTCGGATCCCGTTCACGTCGCCGGGGCGCGAGCAGGGGCGGGGAGGAGACCCGCGCGTGCGGGCCGTGCCCGGGGACGCGGTGTTCCGGTCCGACGTCCTTGCCGTGTCGGCCGGTGGCTCACCGACGACGTCCTGCGCCACCCGCGGACCGGGGTGCGAACCGGGGTGGACGCGGGCACGGTCGTGCCCCGTGCGGTGGACACGGAGGTGGGAAGCGTCCGCGCACAGCGCGGGGAGTGCGGGCCGTGGCGTACGGCCGGGCACACGGTCCAGGGCTCACCGGCCTGTCGACGGCGGCATCCGGGAGGCGACACGGATCATGAAACGCATGTCCCTCATCGAGCTGCCGGACGCGGAGGCGGTCGACGACTTCCTTTCCCGGGACGCAGTCGTCCTGTTGTTCGTGGGCTCCGGCCTGGATCAGCCGGCGGACGCCGTGCTGGCCTCGTTGTGCGCGCTGGGGCCCCTCGGCAGGGTGGCCCGAACCCCGCAGGACGCAGGCGCGGCCGAGGGGCGCGTACGACGGCTGCTGACGCACTACCCCCAGACGGACCGGGCGTGCCTGGCCCTCGTCCACGGCCTGGCGGTCGTCGACGTGCTGCGCAGCAGCGACGTCGAGGCCCACGGCGCACGGTGGGCGCAGGCCCACTTCGCCGAGCGGTTCCTCACCCGCCTGGCGGACACCTGATCCCTCCGCCGACCGCCCCGCCGCCGCAGGGCGCGCCGCACGCCCCCAGCCCCGGATGCGTGCCCGCCCGGCGCCCAACACACTGGAACCGGTCCACGCACCGTGCTGCGGTCCGTCGCCGCCCCTGACCGAAGGAACCCACCGTGACCGAACGGCAGCCCCCGAACGCAGGCCCCTCCCAGGACATCCGGGTCGCCTCCGTCCCCGCCGGCCACGTGTACGTCCGGCACTGCTCCGCCCCGGAGCCCGACGGCGTGCGGCGCCTGCGTGACCCCCGGCCCAACGGAGCCCCCAGCGCGTCACAGCGCTGGTGGCCACCCGTCATGCTCGACCCCGACTGGGTGAACGGCCACCACGAGGACTTCGACGTCTTCCACCTGCACTTCGGCTTCGACGCCCAGAGCCCGGCCCAGCTCACCGCGCTCGTCGACACCCTCCGCCACCACGGGAAGCCCCTGGTGTACACGGTGCACGACCTCCGCAACCCCCACCAGCCCGACCCCGCCACCCATGATGCCGCCCTGGACGTCGTCATCCCCGCGGCCGACCACCTGGTCACCCTCACCCCCGGCGCAGCCCAGGCCATTCGCAGCCGCTGGAACCGGACGGCGACCGTGCTGCCCCACCCGCACGTGGTGGAACTGTCCCGCCTCACCCGCCCCCGGCCGCCCCGCGACCGGTTCCGCGTCGGGGTGCACGCCAAGAGCCTGCGTCCCAACATGGCCGTGCTCCCGGTCGTGCGGGTCCTCGCGGACGCGGTGGCCGAGCTCGACGACGCCGAGCTCCAGGTGAACATCCACCGCGAAGTGGCCGATCCCGCGTCGGCGGCCCACGCTCCCCAGCTCCTGTCGGTCCTGGAAGAACTCGCGGACCGGGGCCGCCTCGCCCTCACCGTGCACGACTACTACGACGACGAACAGCTCTGGGACTACCTCGCGTCCCTGGACCTGTCGGTGCTGCCCTACCGCTTCGGCACCCACTCCGGATGGCTGGAGGCGTGCCACGATCTGGGCACCGCCGTCGCGGCGCCGGACTGCGGCTTCTACGCCCAGCAGCGCCCCTGCCTGACCTACGGGCACACCCAGCGCGGGGGGCTCGACGAGGAATCGCTGCGCGAGGCGGTGCGCACGGCGTACGAGGAGCGACCCGCACCCCGGGCCACGGTGCAGCAGCGCACGCTGGAGCGCGACGAACTCGCCGCCGCCCACCGTGCTCTGTACGCCACCACCCTGCGATGAGCCGCCTGAGGGTGGCCCTCATCGCATCGGCCCGCTTCCCGATCAGCGAGCCCTTCGCGGGAGGCCTGGAAGCCCATACGTGGTGGCTGGCGCGCGCCCTGCACCGGCGCGGCCACCACGTGGAGCTCTTCGCCGCGCCGGGCTCCGACCCGGAGCTGGGCGCGCGGGAACTGCCCGTGCGCCGGACCGTGTTGAGCGATGCGGCCCGCTCCGATGCCAGCATGCCGAACGTGACGTGGATGGAGGAGCACCACGCCTACCTGGGCCTGATGCTGGACCTGGCGCGAGACGGCGAACGCCGGTTCGACGTCGTCCACAACAACAGCCTGCACTACTTGCCCGTCGCGATGGCCGCAGCCCTGAGGATCCCGGTGGTGACCACGCTCCACACGCCGCCCACCCCGTGGCTGGAGTCCGCGATCACGGCCCAGGACAGCTGCCCGGTGACGTTCACGGCCGTCAGCCGTTTCACCGCCGGCGCCTGGAAGCCCGCGGTGCCCGCCGCCCGCGTCGTGCGCAACGGCATCGACATGGACTTCTGGAAGCCCGGCCCGGGCGGCGGTGACCTCGTATGGTCCGGCCGCCTCGTCCCCGAGAAGGGACCCCATCTGGCGATCGAGGCGGCCCGTGCGGCCGGGATGCCGCTGCGGATCGCGGGACCGGTCTCGGACCGGGCGTACTTCGAGGACCGGGTCGCCCCCCTGCTCGGCGACGACGTGCGCTACGTCGGACACCTGGACCGACGGGAGCTCGCCGACCTCCTGGGGAGCGCGAGCGCCGCCCTGGTCACGCCCGGCTGGGACGAACCGTACGGGCTGGTGGTGGCCGAGGCCCTGGCCTGCGGCACGCCGGTGTGCGGATTCGACCGCGGCGCGCTGTCGGAGATCCTCACGCCCCGCTGCGGCCTCCTGGCCCCACCGGGAGACGTACAGGCGTTGGCGAAGCTCATCCCGCGGGTCATGGAGCTCGACCGCCGCGACGCCCGCAGGCGGGCGGAGGACTTCTGCTGCCTCGACCGCGCCGCCGACGCCTACACCAGTCTGTACGAGGAGGTGGCGCGGTGATCGGCTACTACGTCCACCACCAGGGCCGCGGACACCTGCACCGCGCCGAGTGCATCGCCGCACACGTGCAGGATCCGGTGACCATCCTGTCCTCCCTGCCCAAGCCGGCGTCGTGGAGCGGGGGTTGGGTATCCCTCCCGCCGGACGCCGCCGCCGACCCCGTCGACCCCACGGCCCGGGGGCGCCTGCACTGGGTCCCCGCCCACCACCCGGAACACCGCGAACGCATGGGCGCCGTCGCCGAGTGGATCCGCTGTGAGGGCCCCGCCCTGTTCGTCAGCGACGTATCGGTGGAGGCCGCCACCCTGGCCCGTCTCATGGGGACGCCCGTCGTGGTCGCGGCCATGCGCGGTGACCGCGGGGACGAAGCCCACCGCCTCGCCTACGACCTCGCGGACGCCCTCATCGCTCCCTGGCCACAGTCCCTCCCCGAACCGGACTGGCCGGCGCACTGGCACGCGAAGACCCTCCACACGGGCAGCATCTCCCGATACGACGGCCGGGACGTCCGAGTGCGCGGCGTCGCCGACCGCCTCCAGGAGAAGGAGGTGGTGGTGATGCTGGGAGCCGGCGGAGCGGATCTCGCCACCGGCCAGATCCAGGCAGCCGCCCGGGCCACCCCCGACTGGTCGTGGACCGTGCTCGGCGGACCCCACAGCCCCTGGGTCGACGACCCGTGGCCCGTTCTGTGCCGCGCGAGCGTGATCGTCACCCACGCGGGACAGAACGCCGTCGCGGAGTGCGCGGCGGCCCGGGTCCCCACCATCGTCATCCCCCAGGACCGCCCCCACGGGGAACAGCACGCCACCGCGCGCGCCCTGCGCGCGGCAGGCCTGGCGACCGTACGCGCCAGCTGGCCGCCCCCGCACGCATGGACGGACCTGCTGGAGACGGCAGCCGCCTCGCAGGACCGGTGGACGTGCTGGAGCACCGGCGACGGCGCCCGGAGAGCCGGACGGCTGCTGACCGAATTGGCCCGGCGCGCCGGAAAGCGGGACGCGTGCGCACCGCGGTGATCACGCTCGCGGCCGGCCGGCACACCCACCTGCGCCTCCAGCAGGACGGCCTCCTCCGCGGCACGCGTACGCCGGACCACTACGTGGTCGTCTCCATGGCCGACCCCGGGATTCCGGATGTGGTCACCGGCAGGAACCCGGTCGCCGACGTCCTGACCGTGCCCTTGGAGGGCGGGCGGCTGCCCCTGGCGGCCGCCCGCAACGCCGGCGCCGGGCATGCGCTGGCGACCGGAGCGGACCTGCTCGTCTTCCTCGATGTGGACTGTGTCCCCGGCGCCGGCCTCCTGGACGGCTATGCCCGCGCGGCCCGGGACGGCTCGCTGCTGTGCGGCACCGTCGCCTACCTGCCGCCTCGGCCCGCCGGCGGCTACCGGCTGGACGAACTGGCCGACATGGCACCGCCGCATCCGGCCCGCCCGGCACCCGCGCAGGGGCAGGTCGTGCGCGGGGGGGACCCCCGGCTGTTCTGGTCGCTGTCGTTCTCCCTTACGGCCGCCACCTGGAAACGCGTCGGCGGGTTCTGCGAGGAGTACACGGGATACGGCGCCGAGGACACCGACTACGCCGCCACCGCGGCCCGGCGGGGAGTGGACCTGTGGTGGGTGGGGGGCGCCCCGGCCTACCACCAGTACCATCCGGCCGAAAGCCCTCCGGTCCGGCACCTCGACGACATCCTGCGCAACGGGGCTCTCTACAGGACACGCTGGGGCACCTGGCCGATGGAGGGGTGGCTGCGCGCCTTCGAAGCCCGGGGTCTGGTGCGGTACGACCCCTCCACCGACACGTGGTGCAGGCCTTAGGGGCGGGTTCCCGCGTGATTCCGGCGGCCGGACGGGGGCCGCTTCGGCTTCGGCGCCGGGTCGGCGGGTACCGTGCCGGGCCGGTCCGCCCACCGCCCGGCGGTCACGGCAAGGGTGTCCCGCCGGTGGCATTGACGATCTCCCCGGTGATGTAGCTGGCCTGAGGCGAGGCCAGGAAGACGTACGCGGGCGCCATCTCGGCCGGCTGAGCCGCCCGGCCCAGCGGCGACTGCGCACCGAACTCCTTCACGTCGGGCATCGTCGCGGGAATCAGCGGCGTCCACACCGGCCCGGGCGCGACCCCGTTCACGCGGATGCCGCGCTCGGCGAGCATCTGGGCCAGGCCGTGGGTGAAGGAGATGATCGCCGACTTCGTCATCGCGTAGTCGAGCAGGTGGGGGCTGGGCTGGTAGCCCTGCACGGAGGTGGTGTTGATGATCGAACCGCCGCGGGGCATGTGGGCCAGAGCCTTGCGGGAGAGCCAGAACATCCCGTACAGGTTCGTCTTCATCACCCGGTCGAACTGCTCCGTCGTGATGGCCTCGATGCCGTCGGGCTGCGACATCTGGTAGGCCGCGTTGTTGACGAGGACGTCGATGCGTCCCAGCTCGCTCACCGCCCGGTCTACGAGAGCCGCGCACTGGGCCTCGTCACGGATGTCGCAGAGCACGGGGAAGGCCTTGCGGCCCGCCTCGCGGACCAGCCGCGCGGTCTCGTCCGCGTCGGCCGTCTCTTCCGGCAGATGGGTGAAAACGACGTCCGCGCCCTCACGGGCGAAGGCCAGGCACACCGCCCGGCCGATGCCGGAGTCGCCGCCGGTGACGACGGCCGCGCGGTCGAGGAGGACGTCGTGGCCCCGGTAGGAGTCCTCGCCGTGGTCCGGCCGCGGGTCCATGCGCTCGGTCGAGCCGGGATGGTCCTGCTGCTGATCGGGAAACGGAGGACGGGGATGGCGGGTCACGGGGTCGGGCGGGCGGGGAGCTTCGTGGGACTGCATTCGCTTCTCCGGTCTCCGGGTTCGGGCGGTCGGCGGGGGTCGGCTCGCGGGGTGGGGGGCGGCCTTGAGCCGCCGGGCCCCAGTGGGCCGTGCCGGCCGCCCGGGTGGTCGTGGTGGCGCCGGTCTGCCCGGGCGTCTTGCCGAGGTCCTGGCAGTTCGTGCCGTTCCTGTTGACCGGCTACCCGAACATCCGGTGTCCATAGCGCAGAAGCCGCGATTCACCCCTTATTGATGTGGTCTGTGGAGGTGTGGTGCGCCAGAAGCTGATCCACGGCGCCGTTCATGTGCCCAGCTGGACGCCCTCAGGCGTCCACGGGAGCCGGCCGGCCCGATCGCAGGTCGGCCAAGAGGCGCCCGGCATCCGTCACGAGGGTGCCCTGCAGGGCATGGACGGCGGGGGAGGCCTCCGGGGCCGTCCGTTCGTGCCGCTGCACCTGGTCCAGCTCGGAGGCCACTTCGTCGAACTTCGCGTCGAGGAGGACCGGATCACTGGGGGGCTTCTGGCCGATCTCCTCCATCGCGGAGGCCGAGGCGCGCAGTACGGCGCCGAAACGGGGTCGGAACGAGCTGGGGAGGCCTTCGAGCTCCCCGCTGTCGAGGGCGTGGTCCAGGGTCCGGGTCAGGGAGCGGAGGTGGTCCATGACGCGTTCGGCCAGCGCAACGGCCTCCCGCGCGCGGGGGAGGGCCCGGTCCGGGCCGCTCACGATGTGGCGGGGGTTCATGCGGCTGTTTTCGATCTCTGCTTCGATGGCCTGCCGAATCCGCTCGCACTCGCCGGACAGCCTGCTCCAGTCGCCGCGCCACTGGCGCAGGTGCCCGCGATCCGGATCGGTGGCTTCCAGGGTGTCCGCCAGATCGCCGAGACGGTCGGCCATCGCGGTGTAGAGGTCCGCGACGGCACGTTGCCGGTGGTCGGTGTGCCGGGCGGGTGCGAGGACGAGGTGGGCGGCGAGGCCGCAGAGCGCGCCGATGGCCACGGACGCGACCAGGTGGCCGATGTAGTCGATCCGGCCCTGGCCGGAGGAGAACGCGAAGAAGCCGACGACGGCGACCTGGGAGCCCTGCTGTCCGAAGCCGCGGATCGTGCCGACACAGAGCGCCGCGAGGGTGAGGAGGCCGAACGTCCACCCGTGGATGCCGGCCACGGCTGCCAGCGTGGCGGCCAGCGCCGCCCCCGCCGCCATGGCCAGTACGTACTGGAGGCAGTCGCGGACGGAGCGGTACACGGTCGCCTGCAGTGCCACCAGGGCGGTGAACGGCGCGAAGGTCGACACGGTCGGCGGCAGCAGGTAGCGGGCCAGCAACCACGCCGCCGTGGCCGCGACCACGGTTTTCGCGCCGCGGAGCATGTCGTCCCGTTCGCTGCCCGCCTCCTTCACCGCACGCCTGAGATGGTCGGCCCGCTCAGCGACGGCCGACCGGAATTTCTGTGATGCATCCACCCGTCCGGGCAAGAAGGACCACCTCCCGCCGTCCGCCTGCCCCGACGAACCGTGCTCACGCGCGGCGCTTCCGCCGCGCACGCCCCATGTGACGAGCCTCGCCCTGTGTGCGGGCCGGCTCGTCGTACGCCCGCGCCGCCGCGCCGGCGGCCCGGTCGGAGACGTTTTTCACCGTCCACCGCGGGCAGGCGCGGCGCACGGATCAGCCGAAGGCCGCTCTGACACCTGTGACTACGGCCCGGGTGGTGACACCGAGCGCAGCGAGTGAGGAGAGAGCCGTGCAGACCTTCCTTCCGTTCGCATCGTTCCAGGCCTCCGCGGCCGTGCTGGACGCGCGCCGGCTCGGAAAGCAGCGGGTCGAAGCCGTACAGGTGCTGCGCGGGCTGATCGTCCCGGGGTACGGCTGGCGCAGGCACCCTGCGGTACGGATGTGGGCGGGCTACGAGGAGGCCCTCGTGCGCTACGGACTGGACGTGTGCGCGGTGTGGACGGCGGAAGGGCGCAGCGACACGTGCGCCACCACGCTGGTCGGAGACCTCCGAGCCTGGCAGCCGGACGCGCGGACGAGGACGCAGGAGCAGCTGGCCGCCGACGGAGACCTGCCCCCGTTGGCTCGGTGACCCCGGTTTCCACCGCGGCCACCAGTCCGCGCTGGTGCGCAAGGACCCCGACTTCTACGGCAGGCACTTCCCCGGCGTTCCGAACGACGTTCCGTACGTCTGGCCGACATCCGATCGCGACACAGGTGTCCAGGCACGCTGAGATGCAGGTGCGCCGTACTGACCGTCCTTTTCGCGGCCGCCCCCGCAACGGGCCGTGTGTTTCGAAGGCATTCTCCCGGCGTGGACCATTCTTTCCCGCGGGCGGGTTCTTCTCTCCGTAACGGGTAGGCGGCGAACGCGGTACCCGGCCCGCCCGGTACGCCGGGCAGATGCCATCCCCCGGCGAACTCCTGTGACGGGGGAGTCCGCCTGAGCCCCACGGCTCTCCGGTCGTGACCGAGACGTTCCGCAGACCTTCGAGGAGAGATCATGAGCGCAGCACACGACAACGCCACCCCGGACGCCGACGGAGATGCGGTACCGGGCAAGCCCGGGCCGGTGCCGCCGCCCGTGGCCGAGCCGATGCAGCCCGCGGAGCCCCTGCCGCCCAAAGCGGACCAGGAGGGGCCGGAGACCGTGAGCCCCACCGGCCAGGCCACCGGAGCCGAGCAGACGCGCAGGGCACAGAGCGGCGCGTACCTCACCACCGCTCAGGGCGCACGGCTCCCCGACACCGACCACTCCCTGAAGGCGGGAGCCCGTGGGCCGGTCCTGCTGCAGGACCATCACCTGCGCGAGAAGATCATGCACTTCGACCACGAGCGGATCCCGGAGCGCGTGGTCCACGCCCGCGGCGCCGCCGCCCACGGCGTCTTCCAGGGCTACGGAACGGCCGGCGAGGTGTCCAAGGCCGCGTTCCTGGCCAAGGACGTGGAAACGCCCGTGTTCGTGCGGTTCTCCACGGTCCTCGGCTCGCGGGGTTCGGCGGACACCGTGCGCGACACCCGCGGGTTCGCGACGAAGTTCTACACCGAAGAGGGCACCTTCGACCTGGTCGGCAACAACATCCCGGTCTTCTTCATCCAGGACGCGATCAAGTTCCCCGACGTCATTCACGCCGGCAAGCCGCACCCCGACCGGGAGATCCCGCAGGCGCAGAGCGCCCACGACACGTTCTGGGACTTCGTCTCCCTGCACACCGAAGCCACCCATCACACGCTGTGGAACATGTCCGACCGCGGCATCCCCCGGTCCTACCGGATGATGGAGGGTTTCGGGGTCCACACGTTCCGCCTCGTCAACGCGGCCGAGGAGAGCGTGCTGGTGAAGTTCCACTGGAAGCCGAAGCTCGGCGTGCACTCCCTGGTGTGGGAG
Source organism: Streptomyces sp. NPDC058701 (assembly GCF_042715295.1). Classification (NCBI taxonomy): domain Bacteria; kingdom Bacillati; phylum Actinomycetota; class Actinomycetes; order Kitasatosporales; family Streptomycetaceae; genus Streptomyces; species Streptomyces sp. NPDC058701. Next base: position 111,680 of record NZ_JBHXSY010000017.1, read on the forward strand.
GAGGCCCAGCTGATCAACGGCATGGACCCCGACTTCCACCGCCGGGACCTGGCCGACGCGATCGAGGCGGGCGCGTTCCCGCAGTGGGAGCTGGGCATCCAGGTCTTCCCCGACACCCCGGAGCAGACGTTCGAGGGCATCGACCTCCTCGACCCCACCAAGATCGTTCCGGAGGAGCTCGCCCCCGTGCAGCCCATCGGGCTGATGACGCTGAACGCCAACCCGAAGAACTACTTCGCGGAGACCGAGCAGGTGGCCTTCCACCCCGGCCACCTCGTCCCCGGCATCGACGTCACCGACGACCCGCTGCTCGCCGGCCGGCTCTTCTCCTACCTCGACACCCAGATCAGCCGGCTCGGCGGCCCGAACTTCGGCCAGATCCCCATCAACCGGCCGCACGCCCCCGTCAACGACATGCTCCGCGACGGCATGCACCAGACGGCCGTCCACACGGGCGTCGCGCCGTACCGGCCCAACAGCCTCGACGGCGGCTGCCCGTTCCTCGCCGGCGCCGACATGGGCGCGTTCATCGAGACGCCCGTGAAGGTTCCCGCGGCGAGCAAGGTCCGTGAGGCGCCCGCCTCGTTCTCCGACCACTTCAGCCAGCCGCGCCAGTTCTGGCTCAGCATGACCCCGCCCGAGCGCGAGCACATCATCGCCGCCTACACCTTCGAGCTGAACAAGTGCTACGAGCAGGCCGTCAAGGAACGCACCCTGAAGGTCCTGGCGAACATCGACCCGCAGCTCTGCGAAGAGGTCGCCACCGGCCTCGGACTTCCCGCCCCCGCGGCCACCGTGCCGCTCGCCAGCGCGGACCCCAGCGCCGCCCTCTCCCAGATGGGAGGCACCTGGCCCACGGACGGCCGCGTCGTCGGCATCATCGCCGACGCAGACGCCGACCTGGACGGCGTACGGACCGCGCGGCAGGCGATCCTGGACGCCGGAATGGTTCCCCTCGTCATCGCCCCGACCGGCGGGACCCTGGGCTCCGACGGCAGCCCGGTCACCGTGCAGCGGACCTTCGCCACCGCCCGATCCGTCGAATTCGACGCCCTCCTGCTCGCCGGAGCGCCCCAGGCCGGCGCAGACGCCTACGGCGCCCGGGATGCCAAGGCCGGCACGGCCCTGCCCCCCGCGGCCCCCGACCCGCGCGTCCTGCTCCTCCTCACCGAGGCGTTCCGCCACGGCAAGGCCATCGGCGGCTGGAACGGCGCGGAGCAACTGCTCGTATCCACCGGCATCACCGCCGACGAACCCGGCGTCACCCTCGGCGACAGCAGTGCGGCGACCGTGCAGGCGATCACCGCAGCCCTGGGCGAGCACCGTGCGTGGGACAGGTTCCCGCCCGCCCTCTGACAGGCCCCGAACCACCTCGACCGCGCCCCGCCCGCCGCAGCCGTCCCTCCACGGCCGCGGACGGGTGGGGCGCGGCCGTCGTTTCGGGGCCCGGACGAACGGACGCCTTCCGCACCATGGACCCGGGTGGCGGAGCCGCCGGCCGATCTCACAGCCTCGGACGAGGCCCTGCCGACAGGAGGCACAGCCCCGGCAGCCGGCCGGCCGGTCCTCTCGACACGGGCGAGCCCTCGCGACACGGGCGGGCAGATCAGCTGTACGCGCTGCGCCGGGCAGCGCGAACGACATCCGGCGAAGGCCTCGGCCCGGCCGCCGCTCGGCCCGCATCCGATGCACCCATCGGGTGGACGGGCAGCGCGAGCTGTCTGATCCCCTCCGCCCGTGGGGGACAAATGCCTCACACCGTCAGGGCCGCGGGGAGAGCGCATCCGAGCGCCGGGTGAACGCGGAACAGGTGGCAGCACCACTTCACGACACGGAGGACTTTATGCACGCGAAGTCGGTCGCCCGCCACCTCATCACCACCCCCCAACGGCAGACCGCACACGCCTCCCGGCCCACCGCCGCGGCAACCGTCGACGCCGACGTCGCCCACGCCGTCACGGGCGAACTGGCACGCCTGTGCGCCGAATCCGTCGCGTACAGCCGGACGCTCGACCCGGTCTTCGCCACCGACGTCGCGGAACGCCTGGCCGACTTCACCCTCGGCGGCGGCTCACGGATCCGCCCCCGCTTCCTGTGGTGGGCCATGCGCGCCTGTGGCGGCACCGACGCCCACGTCCCCGGCGCGCTGCGCCTGGCTGCCGCCCTCGAACTCATCCAGAGCTGCGCCCTGGTTCACGACGACGTCATGGACCAGTCGGCGGTACGCCGCGGCAGGCCCTCCTTCCACGCGCAGATCGGTCTCCAGTTCCCGGCGGGCACCTTCCCGGAGGAATCCGGCCCGGCGCCGTTCGCCCAGTCCGTCGCCGTTCTCGCCGGAGACCTCGCGCTGTGCTGGGCCGACGACCTCGTCGCCGGAGCCGACCTCGACCCGGTCGTACGCACCGACGTCCTGCAGGTCTGGCGGGCCATGCGGACGGAGATGGTCGCCGGGCAGTACCTCGATCTCCACGGCCAGGCGACGTCCTCCCGCTCGGCCGTCCAGGCCATCCGCACCGTCTGCCTCAAGACGGCCCGCTACACCGTCGAACAGCCCCTGGCCCTGGGCGCCGCGCTGACGGGAACCGACGACGCCACCCGCCGCTCCCTGGCCTCCGCCGGCCGGTGCGCTGGAATCGCCTTCCAACTCCGCGACGACCTGCTGGGCGTGTTCGGCGACCCGGCGGTCACCGGCAAGCCCTCGGGCGACGACATCCGCTCCGGCAAGGCGACGTACCTCCTCGCCCTCGCCCACGCGCGCGCCCGCGCCACCGGCAACACCGAGGTCGTCGACCTCCTCCAGGCCCACCGGGGGAGCGCCCCCCTCTCCGGCCCGGCCCTCGCCTCGGTCCGTGCCGCCCTTCACTCCACCGGAGCGCCCGCGCACGTCGAACGGCGCATCGACCGTCTGGTGCGCGCCTCCGAACGCCACCTCGCCGCAGCGCGCCTGCACGGCCCCGCCGCCCGGCACCTGACCGACATGCTCAGACAGGTCGCCTCGCCCCCGCCGCCGGACGCCGCCGGCACCGAACCCGCCGCCCACCGCGGGGGCACCCGATGAGGACGATCACCGGCCGCACCGACCACGTGGTCGTCGTCGGCGCGGGCCTCGCCGGTCTCTCCGCCGCCCTCCACCTCCTGGGCGCAGGCCGTCAGGTCACGCTCGTCGAACGCGACCGCCTCCCCGGAGGCAGGGCCGGCCTCATCGAACACGACGGCTACCGCTTCGACGCCGGCCCCACCGTCCTGACCATGCCGCACCTGCTGGAGGAGGCCTTCGCCGCAGTCGGCCAGACCATGTCCGACCGGCTGACCCTGCACCCCCTCCACCCCGCCTACCGCGCCCGGTTCGCGGACGGCAGCAGCCTCGACGTCCACACCGACGGGCACGCCATGGAAGCGGAGATCGAACGCTTCGCCGGCGGACGCGAAGCCGCCGGCTACCGCCGCCTGCGCCTCTGGCTGCACGACCTGTACCAGGCGCAGATGGGCCGTTTCATCGACACCAACTTCGACTCGCCGCTCTCGCTCCTGCACCCGGACCTGGCCCGCCTCGCCGCCCTGGGCGGATTCGGCCGCCTCCAGCCCGCCATCGGCCGGTTCATCACGGACGAGCGACTGCAGCGCGTCTTCTCCTTCCAGGCCCTGTACGCGGGCGTCCCGCCGGCCCGCGCGCTCGCCGCCTACGCCGTCATCGCCTACATGGACACCATCGCCGGCGTGTACTTCCCCGAAGGCGGCATGCACGCCGTGCCCGCCGCCCTGTCCGCGGCCGCCGCCGACGCGGGCGCAACCCTGCACTACGGGCAGAGCGTCACCCGCCTGGACCGCATCGGCGACCGGATCACCGCCGTCGTCACCGACCGGCAGCGCATCCCCTGCGACGCGGTCGTCCTGACCCCGGACCTGCCCGTCTCCTACCGCCTGCTCGGCGCCCGCCCCCGCCGCCCGCTCGCCCTGCGCCACTCCCCGTCGGCCGTCGTCCTGCACGCGGGAACAGACCGGACCTGGCCCGAGCTGGCCCACCACACGATCTCCTTCGGCGCCGCGTGGAAGCAGACCTTCCACGAACTCACCCGCAGCGGCCGCCTGATGAGCGACCCCTCCCTCCTCATCACCCGGCCCACCGCCACCGATCCCGGCCTCGCCCCGCCCGGCAAGCACGCCCACTACGTCCTCGCGCCCTGCCCCAACACCGCCGTCGGCCCCCCGGCCGCCTCCTGGGATGACCTCGGACCCCGCTACCGGGACAGCCTGCTGCGCGAGCTGGAGCGCCGGGGCCTGACCGGTTTCGCCGACGCCATCGACACCGAGGTCCTCGTCACCCCGGCCGACTGGACCACCCAGGGGCACGCCGCCGGCACCCCCTTCTCCGTCGCCCACACCTTCCCCCAGACCGGCCCCTTCCGCCCCCGCAACCTCGTACGCGGCACCGCCAACGCCGTACTCGCCGGCTGCGGTACCACCCCGGGCGTCGGCGTCCCCACCGTCCTGATCTCCGGCCGCCTCGCCGCCGCCCGCATCATCGGCCTGCCCGCCGGCCCCCGCACCACGCCGCCCCTGCCCGCAGCGAAGGAAGGCCGCCCCGCATGACGCGACGCGAACTCGACGCCGCCGCCATCACCGACCCCGCCCTGCGCGCGGCCTACGACGGCTGCCGCCGCCTCAACGCCCGCCACGGCAAGACGTACTTCCTCGCCACCCGGCTGCTGCCCGCCTCCCGCCGCCCCGCCGTGCACGCCCTCTACGCCTTCGCCCGGCTGGCCGACGACATCGTCGACGACCTGGCCGCCCCCACCGGGCCCGGCGACCGGGCCGGGCGGCTCCGCACCCTCTCGCGGGACCTGCACACGGCCATCACCGGCGGCACCGGCCACCATCCCGTCGTCACCGCCGTCGCCCACACCGCCCACCGCTACCGCATCCCCCACAGCCACTTCGACGACTTCCTCGCCTCCATGCGCAGCGATCTCACCGTCACCGACTACGACACGCTGGACGCGCTGCGCGGCTACATGCACGGCTCCGCCGCCGTCATCGGCCTCCAGATGCTCCCCGTGCTGGGCCACACCGCCCCCCGGGACGAAGCCGCCCCGCACGCCGCCGCCCTCGGCGAGGCGTTCCAGCTCACCAACTTCATCCGCGACGTCGGCGAAGACCTCGACCGCGACCGTGTCTACCTGCCCGCCGACCTCCTCGCCGCCGAAGGCGTCGACCGCGACCTGCTGTTCTGGAGCAGACGCACCGGCCGCCGGGACCCCCGCATCACCCACGCCCTGCGCTCCGCCACCGCCCTGGCCCGGCGCTTCTACGCAAGGGCGGAACCCGGCCTGAACATGCTCGAACCCCGCTCCCGGCCCTGCGTCCGCACCGCCTACATCCTCTACGGCGAGATCCTCGACGCCGTCGAACGCGACGGGTACGCCAGCGTGCAGCGCCGCTCCGTGGTCCCCCTGACCCGCAGGGCGGCCGTCGCCGCCGCCGGACTGGCCCGGATCGCGGCCGGCCGCCTGACAGCCCCCACCGCCCCCGCCAAGGAGCCGGCCCGATGAACTCCCGTGCCCCCCGCCGCCGCATCCCGGTCAGTCTGCGCCGCGAGCGGGTGGCCTGGCACCGGCAGGAACCGACCTGGCGCAGTGCCTCGCCCCGGCTCATCGACGCCGCCCTCAAACGGGCCCGGGCCCGGCCCACCGGCAACTGGTACGTCCTGGGCCCCAGCAGCTCCGTCCGTACGGACACCGGGTACGGCGTCACGGTCGACGGCACCGAGATCGTGGCCTGGCGGGACGCCGAAGGGGCGCTCGTCGCAGGACCGGGCGCCTGCCCGCACCTGGGCGCCGCGCTGGCCCAGGCCCCGGTCCGCTGCGGCACCCTGGTCTGCCCCTGGCACGGACTCGCCCTCACCGGCGCCCCCTTCGCCGGATGGAACCCCTACCCCGCCCACGACGACGGCGTCCTCGCCTGGGTACGCCTCGACGACCACGGCCGCGAAGAACCCCTCCCGGCCCCCGCCGTGCCGGTCCGCCCGCCCGCCGCTGCCGCCCTCGCCGCCGTCTACACCGGGACCGGCGCCTGTGAGCCCGAGGACATCGTCGCCAACCGCCTCGACCCCTGGCACGGGGCGTGGTTCCACCCCTACTCCTTCGTCGACCTCACCGTCCTCGACGACGGCGCCGACACCGACGTCCTGACCGTGCGCGTCTCCTTCAAGGTGGCCCACCGCATCGTCGTGCCCGTGACGGCCGAGTTCACCGCGCCCGGCCCCCGCACCGTCGTCATGCACATCACCGAGGGCGAAGGCCGGGGCTCCGTCGTGGAAACCCACGCCACCCCGCTCGGGACCGGCCGCGACGGCCGCCCCCGCACCCGGGTCACGGAAGCCGTCATCGCCACCTCCCACCGCCCCGGTTTCGCCCTCGCCCGCGCCGCCGCCCCCCTCCTGCGCCCCCTCATGCGGCGCACCGCCGGCCGTCTGTGGCGCGACGACCTCGCCTACGCGGAGCGCCGCTGGGACCTGCGCAGCACGGGCCGCTTCCCCGGCTGAATCCCGCCGCCGTCGAGGGGACCGGCCCCGAGCCGTACCGGCACTACGGCATGCCGGGCGTCCGCCGGCCGAGCCCCGCCAACAGCCGGCCCGCCGCGGACCGGCCCCGGTCCGGCACCGTCCACAGCGTCTCGCCCCGCACCCCCCACCGCTCCAGCAGCGCGTTGGCCGCCAGGAACCCGCTCGTCGCCGCCCGTTCCATCAGCGCCACCGGCAGACCCGTACGCACCAGGTCCCCGGCCACCACCACCCGCGCATCGCCCGTCCGCACACCCGGCCGGTCCCGGTAACCGCCCACCGTGAACAGCGGGCAGTCCTCCCGCCACTCGTGCCGGACATCCACGACCGCGGCGTGCACCGTCTCCGGATACACCTCACGCAGCCGGCCCACCAGCCGCTCCTCCACGTCCCCGCGCCGTTCCGCCGGATCGACCGCGTACGCGTGCAGCTCCACCACCGAACCGCCGCTCCGCAACGCCCACCGGTGCGCCTCGCCCTCCCACCGGTCCAGGACGCTCACGTTGTCGAGGTCGCCGAAGCCGCTCGTGCCGAGGAACCCGTGCCGGCCGCCCGCCACCGGCCGCGACAGCCACAGCCGCGACACCAGGAACGGGGGCGCCGTACGCAGCCGTGCGACCGATGCCCGCCACGCGGGACCCACGAGCCGCGGCGACGCGCCCGCCACCGCCCGCAGCCCCGCGGTGTCCAGGGCCAGGACCACCCCGTCGAACTGCTCGACCGCCGCTCCCGCGACGACCTCCACGCGGTCCTCGCCGACGGGGCGCACCTCGCGGACCGGCGTGCCCGTACGCACATCCACGCCGAGCCCGCCCAGGTAGCGGGCCAGCGGATCCCACAGGGCCTGCGGGAACGGCTCGCGCGGCACGTCGAACAGCAACCCCTCGCTGGAGCCGAGGAAGTAGATGTGGAACATCAGCACCAGCTCGGCCGCCGACAGCGTCGCCGGATCGGCGAAGAAGCTCCGCGAGAACACCTCGAACGCCAAATGGTGCGCCGCCTCCGGGAACCGGATCGAGGCCAGGAACTCACTGGCGCTCACACCGTCCAGCGCCTCGTACACCCCCGGGACACCGACATCGAGGAGGGGCAGAGCCGCACGCGGATTCATCCGCCCCAGATCACGCCAGCCGAACGACGGGCTCTGCGCGACGAAACCGAGCGCGCTCAGCGGCGGCGTCCGCGGCACCCGTGCGAAGCTGTCCTGCCCGCCGTCGCGGTGACGCAGCGGATAGTCCGCCAGACCCGTCAGCCCGTGAAGCCCCGGATCGGTCCGCCGCAGCAGCGCCCGCAGGTTGTAGTACTGGCGGAAGAACGCGTGGAACCCACGGCTCATCGTCGCCTCCGAGCCGTCCGCCAGCCGCGTCCCCCACCCCGCCAGCCGGCCGCCGAGCTGCGCGTCCCGCTCGAAGACGACGACGCGCACACCGCGCTCGGCCAGCACCGTGGCCGCCGACAGGCCCGCGATGCCCCCGCCGACCACGGCGACCCGCGGCCCGTCCCGTTCGACCCGCGGCCGACCGCCGCGAGCCTCGACGCGCCGGGCCCGCCGGTCCCGGCCCGGGACGGCCCCGCTCACGCGGCGACCCGGCCGACGAAGGTGTGGGTGATCCCCGTCTGCCATCCCGGCAGCGGCAGCACCCGCACGTCCGTGAACCCGGCCGCCCGCATCCGTGCGGCGAACTCCGGCGCGGTGTCGAAGCCCAGCACGCTGTGCCACAGGTGCCGGTACAGCCCCGCGTCGCCGCCCGCCCGGCCCAGCGGCATGATCACCGTCCGGCACACGGCCGTCCACAGTGCCCGGTGCGCCGGCTTCCCGCTGAGTGCGTACTCGTGCACGGCGATCCGTGCGCCCGGCGCCATCACGGCCCGCACGCGGGCCAGCGTCCGGTCGGGATCGGGCACGTTGCGCATGAGGTACGCGGCGAAGACGGCGTCGAAGGGCCCGCGGGCGCCCGCTTCGCCGAGCCGGTCGGCGGACGCCCGTACGAAGTCGACGCCGGCGGGCCAGTCCTTGGCCGCGGCCCGTTCCAGCATGCCCGCGGAGGCGTCCACCGCGGTGATGCGGGCCCCGCCGGCGGCCGACAACAGCGCCGCCGTCGAGGCGCCGGTGCCGCAGCCCAGGTCCAGGACGCGGGCGCCGCGGCCCGCGTCCGGGAGCCCCAGACGGCGGGCCGAGCGGCGCAGGTGTCCGTGGTAGCCGGGGCTCGCCGCGACCAGCAGGTCGTAGCGGTCCGCGGCACGGTCGAAGGCAACCGACAGGGCGTCGTCGCGCAGTAGTGACATGACAGCCTTTCAGTACCGTCCCGGCCCCGGGGCCGGGACGGATCGGCGGAGCAGCGGCAGTTCCAGAAGCGACCGCAGCATGGGCAGGACGGGCGTGCGCAGGCCGATCCCGAAGTCCTCGGCGGGCGAGGTCGAGCCGTCCAGGAACCGCAGGACCCGCTCGGCCGGCACGGACGCGAAGAGGTGGCAGAAGAAGGCCCCGCCGTCGACCCGGCCGGTGTCCAGCGCGCGCAACAGGACCGCGTCCATCGCCCGGGCCCGGCGCCCGTGCACGGCGGGGGACCGGGCGGGGGAGCGGCCCGCCCGCACCGCCTCGGCGAGGTGACGGCTCTGACGCTGGATCGCGGCGAACGTGTAGCCGGTGGACGGCCGGGTCGCCCCGCCGGCCGCTCCGATGAAGTGGATCCGGCGCCCGCCCCGGCGGGGGTAGACGCCGTCGCTCATCGGGATCACCCCCTGCTCCCGCTCACCCACCGTGTAGTCGCCCAGGCCCAGGACCGACGTGCAGTAGTGGTGCAGGGCACGGTCGTACTCCGCCCCGTCCAGCACCGAACGGGAGAACTCCGTGTACTCGACCAGTGCTTCGTACCGGCTCAGCGGCAGGACGTACCCGAAGGCGAGTCCCCGGGGCGGCTGGGGGAGGCGGAAGTCCATCAGGGTCGCCGCGTCGGGGTCGAAGGCCGGCTCGGCGGTCCGCACGAACCATCCCCGGAAGTGCTGGAGGAGCGTGGTCCGGGCGGCGGGCAGCCGCCGCGGCGGCCGCGAGTCGAAGACGAGCCCCGACCGGACCTCCGAAGGCGCCCCCGACGCGTCGCTGCCGCGGACCACCGCACCACCGACGGCGTCCCGCGCCGACTCCACCGTCATCAGCCGCACGTCGACCCCGTACACGCCGAGCCGCTCCGTCATCGCCGCGCCGAACCGATCCGACCTCAGCATCTTGTACCGCACCGGCCCCAGCGGACGGTCGATCACCGCGCCGTCCGGCGCGTACAGTCGCAGCCGGTTCCAGCTCGCGGCCAGCATCCCGTCGTACGGGCCGGCGCCCGACTCCCAGAAGCACCAGGTCCGGGCGGGCGGGCGCAACGGACCCGGCGGCGCCTCGACCACCACCACCCGCGGCGCCGGGCCCGCCCCGGGCAGGGGCTGCGCGAGACCGACCGCGAGGGACAGCCCCGCTGCTCCGCCCCCGATCACGGTCACATCGGCATCCCAGCTCACCCCGGCCTCCCGTCCACCACGCCAACCGTCCCTCTTCCGCACCGACTACCCCAGCGGATGCAGTCAACCCCGCCTGCGGGAGCGTGGTACCACGAGCCACGGCAGACGGCCGGAGGACCATCCCCATGGCCCTCCCGCACCCCGCCTGCGGGAGACGGCGTACGCGCGTCGCTCGTGCGGACCAACCCCGCCGCATCCACGGGCTGTACCGCGCTCCACGGGGTAGACGGCGTCGGGGTGGACACCAGCTCACCCACACACGGAGCCGAAGGAGAACCGATGGACGGGATCGTGCTGCTCAAGGAAGACCACAAGACGGTCGAAAAGCTGTTCAAGCAGTTCGAGAAGGCCGGAGAGAACGAGCACGCCACGAAGCGGAAGATCGCGGACCAGGTGATCGAGGAACTCACCACCCACACCTGGATCGAAGAGAAGATCTTCTACCCGGCCGCCCGCGAGGCTGCTCCCGACACCAAGGACCACGTCCTGGAGAGCGTCGAGGAACACCACGTCGTGCTCTGGATGCTCTCGGAACTCAAGGACCTCGACGCGAGCGACGAACGCTTCGACGCCAAGATGAGCGTCCTGATGGAGAACGTGCGCCATCACGTCGAGGAGGAGGAGAAGGAGTGGTTCCCCGACGTCCGCAAGGCCATGGGCCGCAACCGGCTCACCGAACTCGGCGAGCAGATGGAAGCCGCGAAGAAGAACGCCCCCGGTAGCCCCCTCGCCGTTCCCAGCGCAGGCAAGTAGTCCAACGCGTCGGACTCCCGTACGAAGGCCGGCCGGGAACGGGGTGCCGACACGGCACAGGGCCTGGGTCCGTGCTCGGTCCGACCGGACCGGTGCACGCCAGGCCGGTGCCGCCCTGCCCCCTTAAGACCATGCCGTCGCCGTGGGCGACCGGGGCCGCGCATCGAGGTCCAGCCGATGCGTCCCATGCAACCTATGGGCATATGCGTCATGGTTTTCAGGTAATTCTTGACGTATGACGGTGTCGAGCCGACCATACTGAGGGAACCAGAAGCAGCCCCGGCCGAGGGGAGGCAGTCGATGACCGCGCTCGTCCACGACGACCGCCCGGGCACACCGGCCGGCAGCGCACTCGACATCGGTGTCACTCCCGGCCCGCAGCCGGGCACGGTCCACTTGTGCGTGAGCGGCGAGATCGATTTCGACAACGCCGCGTTGCTCCGGGAGACCCTCCTGATCGCCCTCAAGTCCTACCGCGGCACCCTCTGCCTCGACCTCAGCCAGGTCACCTTCTGCGACTGCGCCGGCCTCAACGCCCTCCTGACCGCCCAGCTCGCCACCCTGCGCGCGGGTCGCCGCCTCAGGATCGCCACCGCGAGCCGCAGCGTCGAACGGCTCCTGCGCCTCACCGGCACCCGCACCCTCCTCACCTGAACACGCTCGCGGGGATGCAAGTGATCTCGATGACCCGCGTCCATCGCCCTCGCTCACGCCTTCGCAGCCGGTCTCCGCCCCACGCTCGAACGTCCCGGCACCCCGACACGGACACCGTCGGCGCGGGCGGTCGAGCGCCGGCCCCCGCCCGCTGAGGGAAAATTCCGGGCCTTCGCGTGCCTCGGCTGACATGAGTGGCGTCGCGATGGAAAGCCGCCAGTTATGACACGCACACCGAAGCCAGGCGCAGGCGGGAACGACATGCACGGAGAGACCGGCCGACAGAGCACTCCTGGCCCCGATCCACAGGTCGAGGAGCAGGCACCGGATCAGCTCACCGAGCTGCCGAAGCGGTCCTGGAAGGCGGTGCTGCGCGGCACCGTGAAGGAGTTCAAGGACGACGAGCTCGCCGACCGGGCCGCGGCGCTGACCTACTACGGGGTCCTGGCGCTCTTCCCCGCACTGCTGGTGCTGGTATCCCTGCTGGGCATCGCGGGGGAGTCCGCGACGAAGCAGGTCCTGGACAACCTCCAGAAGCTGGCCCCCGGGTCGGCGCGGGACGTGATCAGCAACGCGGTGCAGCAGCTCCAGGGCAACGCAGGCGTCGGATCGCTCCTGGCGATCGTCGGTCTGGCCGTCGCGATCTGGTCGGCTTCCGGCTACATCGCCGCGTTCATCCGCACGGCGAACGCCGTCTACGACATGCCTGAGGGCCGCCCCGTGTGGAAGGTCCTCCCTCTGCGCCTGGCCCTCACGGTCACGCTGATGGTCCTGGCCTGCGCCAGCGCGCTCATCGTCGTCTTCTCCGGCTCCCTGGCGCGGCAGGCGGGTACCGCTCTGGGCATCGGGGACACCGCCCTGACCGTGTGGTCCATCGCGAAGTGGCCGGTCCTGGTCCTCCTGGTCACGATCATGATCGCGATCCTGTACTGGGCCGCCCCGAACGCGAAGGGCCGCGGCTTCAAGTGGGTGACCCCGGGCAGTTTCCTGGCGCTGGTGATCTGGATGGCCGCCTCGGCCGGCTTCGCGTTCTACGTTGCGAACTTCGCCTCCTACAACAAGACCTACGGCACCCTTGCCGGTGTGATCATCTTCCTCGTGTGGCTGTGGATCACCAACCTCGCAATCCTGCTCGGGCTGGAGTTCGACGCGGAGATGGTCAGGCAGCGTGCTATCGCCGGGGGGCTGCCCGAGGACGAGGAACCCTACGTCGAGCCGCGCGACACGCGTGCCTGGAGCGATGGTGACCGCCGCCGCATGGAGCACTGAACCGGCGCCCGCCGCGCACCGGCGCACCGCAGGGTGACCACGCCGTCTCCCGGGCGGCCGGCCGGCGCCGGGGTGGGCGGCGTCTTCGCTGCGATGTGTCGCCCGGTGCCCCCGCTGCGGCCGGCGGCCCACTCGCCGCCGCCGTAACGGAAGGGATCGAGCGGCGGGTCACGGTCCTCGCCGCGGCCGGTGACCATGGATCCCGGCGCGGTCCCATTCGACGCGGCCGACCGTACGGCCAGGCCACGGGCAGCCGCAGGCCGTCGGGGCCGGGCAGGATCGGCGGGCCTCAAGCCGGGGGCCACGAGTCCTCCCGGGAGGTGGCGGGCTCCAGCGGAAGTGTCACGGACACCGCGTGCCCGCCCTCCGCCCGCGGGCCCGCGACGAGGGTGCCGCCGAGGGCCGTCGCCCGTTCGCGCATACCGACCAGGCCGCTGCCGCTGCCGTCCGGGGAGCCGTCCCCCGGCCCGCCCGACGACGGGCCGTCGTCCTCCACCCGCACGGTCAGCGCACGCCCCTGCCAGGTCAGGCGGACCCGAGCGGTTCGGGCGCCGGAGTGCCGTACGACATTGGTCAGCGCCTCCTGAACGATGCGGAAGACGGCGAGATCCACACCCGGTGGCAGCGCGCGGGCCGTCCCCCCGGAGGACACCTCCACGGTGAGTCCGGCAGCGGCCGCCTGTTCGACCAGTTCGGGGAGCCGGTCGAGCCCGGGAGCGGGCGTCCGCGGAGCCTCGCCGGGGGCGCGCAGGGTGTCGAGGACCTGCCGGACTTCGCCCAGCGCCTCCCTGCTCGCCGCCGTGATGGTGGTCAGGGCCGTACGGGCCTGCTCGGGAGCCGTGTCGAGGAGTGCCAGCCCGACGCCGGCCTGCACGTTGATCACCGAGATGCTGTGGGCCAGGACGTCGTGCAGCTCCCGCGCGATGCGCAACCGCTCCTCGTCCACCTGCCGGCGTTCGGCAGCCGCCCGCTCGGCCCGCTCGCGCGACCACTGCTCCCGGCGTACGCGCACCAGCTCGAACACCGCCAGCACGGCGACGATCCACCCTGTGACGCCCACTTCCTGGGCCCAGGGCGTCGGGCCGTCCCGCGGCGGCGGAAGCCACCGGTAGAGCCAGTGCCCGATCAGCAGGTGCCCGGCCCAGGTCAGCCCGACGGCGCCCCAGGCCGCCCGCCGGTGTCCGGCGACGACCGCCGCGAAGCAGGCCACGGCGAGACTGAGGAAGGCCGGACCGTAGGGGAAACCGGCCCCGAGGTAGGCAAGGGTGACGACGGCGACGCCGTAGGCCACGGCCCCCGGGTACCGGTGGCGGACGAGCAGCAGCGCGGGCCCGAAGAGCAGCAGGAGCCGGCCGATCCAGTCCAGCGGGACCCGGTCGGGCTGTGCCTGCCCGGCCCATCCCGCCTCGAACTGTGCGAACACGGCGACGAACAGTGCGGAGCGCCAGGCCGGGCCCCGCCCGGCCCGCTCCACCCATCGCCGCCACGGGGATCCGAGACGCGCGCGCTGCTCTCCCATACCCGCCACGCTAGACCTCGTCCGCCGTCACCGGCGTCACCCCGGCGTAGCGTTTCCGGCATACGCCCCAGGTAGTACGCCGGGCGGTGCGGCTGTACGGATCCAAGGCCGTCCCGGACCCGATCGACCCCGGCCGCCGAACGGCGGGGGACCGGCGCTAGAGTCCCGTGTTTGTTCGAATCGATGTGAACCGGGGGACTGGATGAACGCGAAACTGCGGGAGACCGCAGACGAGTTGGCGGACGTGTTGTGGCGGGAGCACACCGTCTACCGCGACCGGACGGGCGGTGTGGTGATCCGGGGGGAGCACGTCGAACGGTGGATCAGCCTGTCCACCGGCGCGGGGCGCGACGAGGTGCTCCTGCGCGCCGGCCGGATACTGGACGGCGGGACCACGGCACCGGCCCGCAGTGAGGCGGTCGCCAGCCTCTCGTCCGGCACGACCGCGCTCGCGGCCGTCTGCCGCAGGCTGCTGGCCGAGACCGCGCCCGTCCCGTCCCGCCCGGCCCCGCAGAGGACCCGGCGCACCCGACGGTCCGAGAGGGGCGGGCGGGCCCGGGGCCGGCACACCGGCCTCGTCTCCTGGCTGGTCGTGGCCTGCGTCGTCGGGCTCATCGGTCTGTACCTCGCCGGCAGGACCGGCGCGCTGTAGGCCGCAGCGCCCGGCCCAACAGGAACCCGCCGGGCGGAGACGCCCGGTCGAGCCCCGGTCCCGGGGTCCGACCGGGCCGGGGCCGGTGGGAGGGGCCACGGGCCCACTCCCCATTGCCTCGGCCGGCCCCACCCGCAGCACGTCCCGGCCAAGGCCGAGTTGCCCTGAGGGTGACGCCTTCCCCTCGTCGGCCCCTCGTCGCGCTGTCACGGCACCCGCGGCGCAGCCACGAGGACGACCCGGTCGGCCTCGGCGTCGGGCGCGGGCCAGACCCGCGGGTTCGGGCACTCTGCGACCGCCGGGCGGCGCAGTACGGCCCTCTGCCCGGACGCCCCTAGATCCCCGAGTCGCGGGTCGCGGGTCCCGTACCGCTGGACGGGTGCGATCGTTTCGAGCGAATAGAACTTTATGATTGATGGATCTTGACGATCGTAACCTGGCTCCATAGAGTCGGCGCGGCCTCACCCAGCCGCAAGGAGCACCCCAGATGCCTGGTCGCCGACCGCGAGTCCTGCTTGCCATGGCCCCCGAACTCCGCCCCCGCCTGTTGGGTGACGCCGTCGCCCGACGGCTTCGCGACGTAGCCGAGTTCGACTCCGATTTCGTCGCCGACGACTACGCCAGACCGGAGGTCGCGGCCGCCCTGGCCGAGGCCGAGGTCCTGCTCACCTTCTGGGGGGCGCCCGCCGTGGATGCCCGGGCGCTCGCGCGCGCCCCTCGCCTCAAGGCCGTCGTGCACGCCGCCGGCTCCGTCAAGCAGCTCGTCACCGGCGCCTGCTGGGACCGCGGCATCGCGGTCTCCTCCGCGGCCCAGGCGAACTCCCTGCCCGTCGCGGAATACACCGTCGCGATGGTGCTGCTCTCCAACAAGCGGGTGATGCAGCTCCGTGAGGAGTACCGCAGCGTCCGCGGGACCAGGCACGACTGGCACCTGAGGTACCCCCACGCGGGTAACTACCGCCGGACGGTCGGCATCGTCGGAGCATCCCGGATCGGTCGCCGCGTCATCGAGCTCCTGCGCCCGTACGACCTCGAACTCGTCCTGTACGACCCGTACGTGTCGGCCGGCGCGGCCGCGGCGCTCGGCGTCCGCGGGGTCGGGCTCGACGAGCTGTGCCGGATCTCGGACGTGGTCAGCCTGCACGCACCCGAACTGCCCGAGACCCGGGGGATGATCGACGACAGGCGGCTGGCACTGATGCGCGACGGTGCCACGCTCATCAACACGGCGCGCGGCTCGCTGGTCGACGGGGCCGCGTGCACGGCGGAGCTCGCCTCCGGCCGGCTGCACGCGGTCATCGACGTGACCGAACCGGAGGTCCTGCCGGGGGACTCCCCGCTCTACGACCTGCCCAACGTACTGCTCACCCCGCACATCGCGGGCTCGCTCGGCAACGAACTGCACCGGATGGCGGACTCCGCCGTCGAGGAGATCGCCCGCTACGCCGCGGGCGAGCCGTTCGCCCACCCCGTGCGCCGCGAAGACCTCGACCGGACGGCCTGAACTCCCGCCGTCCGGTGCGTTCCCCGCTCTTCTCCGCCCGGCCCCGCCCCGCACGCGACGTACGGGGCGGGGTCAGACGTGCCGTCGTGCCGTCCGCCGGAAACCGACCGGACGTGCCGAACTGATCGTATTGATCAATGGTTCACCTGCTCTTGACGTTCAAGAAGCGGGCGCGAATGATTCAACCCGTTCAGCCCACTCGCCAAGGAGCACTCCACATGAAGTCTCAGTCCTTGCGTGTCTACGGAGCGGTGGCCGCAGCGGTTTCCCTCGCCCTGCTGACCTCCGCCTGCGCCGGCTCCGATTCCACCGCGTCGCCCACCGCCGGGGACGACGGCAAGCCGGTGACCATCACGTACTGGACCTGGACGAGCGGAGCGGAGGCCGCGGCCGCGGAGTTCAACAGGACGCACACCGACATACAGGTGCGCTTCTCCCAGATCCCGGGCGGCGCCGACGGCTACAGCAAGATCAGCAACGCCATCAAGGCGGGGGACGCTCCGGACGTCGCGACGATCGAGTACAACATGGTCCCGGAGTTCGCGAGCCAGGGATACCTGGAGGACCTCACCGCCTCCTCCGGCGCCCTGGTGAAGAAGAGCTTCCCGGCCGGTGTCCGGGACCTGGTGACCTTCGGCGGCAAGACCTGGTCGGTCCCCTTCGACGCGACCCCGCAGGTGTACTTCTACCGCAAGGACCTCTTCGAGAAGTACGGCGTCAGCGTCCCCGTGACGTGGGACGAGTACCGGGCGGCCGCGGAGAAGATCAAGGCCGCCGACCCCGCGGCACGCATCGGCTCCTTCCCGACGGACGCCCCACTGCAGGCGACCCTGTCCTGGCAGGCGGGCGCCAAGTGGTTCGAGGTCAAGGGCGACGCCTGGAAGCCCGCGATCGACGACGCGCCCTCGCAGAAGGTCGCCGCCTTCTGGCAGGGGATGCTCAAGGACGACCTGGTCTTCAACTTCGGTGCCGGCACCCCGGAGGAGAACAAGTCCAAGGCCGACGGGACGACGGTCAGCGTCGTGGGCGCCTCATGGAGCGCGGGCGGCATGGTCTCCAGCATGCCGGACCTCAAGGGCAAGTGGGGCGTCGCCCCCGTTCCCCACTGGGGTGCTCCCGCCAGCGGGATGTACGGCGGCACCAGCTTCGCCGTCACCAAGGGCAGCAAGCACGCGGCGGCCGCCGCCGAGTTCATCAAGTGGGTGACGACCGACCCGGCGTCGATGAAGGCCCGGATCGGCGCCCTGAAGAACCCGAGCAGCGCCCTTCCCGCGAACCCGGCCATGGCCGAGGTGGCGGCGCAGGCCTTCGACACCTCGTACTTCGGCGGCCAGGACCTCTACAAGCTGACCGGCGATCAGGTCGCCACGATCGTTCCCGGCTGGACGTGGGGGCCGGTCTGGGGGAAGGTCGGCGCCGACTTCAAGGACGAGGCCGCCAAGAACGGCCTGCCGAGCGGCCTGACGAAGGCGCAGGAATCGGCCCGGACCGCGATCGGGAGCCGCGGCCTCAAGCTCGCCCAGTGAAGCCGGGCCCCCGGGCCCGGGGGAGGGCGTAGGCCCGGCCCTGATCCCGGCCCGGCCGGCTCCGGCCCTGATCCCGGCCCCGGCCCGCCCGGGGGCGGCCGCGGCACCCCCGCGCCGCCCCGCTGGCGGCCCGCGGCGACGCGACCGCCCCTCGTCCCGCACCACCCGTACGCCAAGGAGCCCTCCCGTGGCAGCAATCACCACCCCGGCAACCGCCGGAAGCGCGCTGCGCCGCAGACAACGCGGCGCGGTGGTCCTCTTCCTCTCCCCGTTCTTCGTGCTCTTCGCCGCCGTGACGGTCGCGCCCGTGCTGTACGCGGGCTGGATGAGCCTCTACCGGGAGCGGTCCTCGGGACTCGGGTTCGGCGGCGTCGAGCGCACCTTCGCCGGGATGGCCAACTACACGACGGTCCTGTCCGATCCGGCGTTCCGGGACTCCTTCCTGCACGTCGCCGCGTACTGCCTCGTCTACATCCCGGTGATGATCGGCGTCGCGCTCGGTCTGGCGCTCCTGGTCGACTCGGCCCACGCCCGCGCCAGGCGCTTCTTCCAGCTCGCCTTCTTCCTGCCGCACGCCGTACCGGGACTGATCGCCTCGATCGTCTGGATCTACCTCTACACCCCGGGTCTCAGCCCGGTCATCGAGTGGATCGACGGCGCCGGCGGCAGCTGGAACTTCTTCTCGCCCGACCACGCCCTGTCGTCGATGGTCAACATCGCCGTGTGGCAGTGGATCGGTTACAACATGGTGATCTTCTTCGCCGCCCTCCAGGCCGTGCCCCGCGAGGTCGTCGAGGCCGCGACGGTGGACGGCGCCGGGGCCTGGCGCATCGCCCTGGGCATCAAGGTGCCGATCATCCGCTCCTCGGTGGTCATGACCGTGCTGTTCACCTGTGTCGGGGCCATCCAGCTCTTCACCGAGCCCAAACTCCTCTCCGACAAGGCACAGGCCCTCGGCAACGACTGGTCTCCCACGATGTACATCGTCAGCAAGGCGTTCGTCGACCACGACTACGCGGCCGCCGCCGCGGCCTCCCTGCTGCTGGCCGTCGTGGCCGGAGCACTGTCGTTCGTGGTCACCCGGATGGGGAAGCGGTGGCAGGAATCATGAGCACGGACACCGCATCCCCCCGCACCCCCGAGCGGACCGCCCCGCCCCGGCCCGGATCCCCCGCGGCGCCGGCCCGGGCCGGCGCCCCGCGCGCCGCGTGGGCCTCCAAAGCCGCCGTCAACGGCGTGCTGATCATGCTGGCGCTGTACACGCTGATGCCGATCAGCTGGCTGCTGGTCGCCGCCACCAAGAACCGCCGCGACCTCTTCGGCACCGGCGGTTTCAGCTTCGGCGAGTTCAACCTCTTCTCCAACGTCCACGAGGTGTTCACCCACAACGACGGCATCTACGGACGGTGGCTGCTCAACACCCTCCTCTACGCGGTGGTGGGCTCGGCGCTCTCCTCCCTGATCTCGGTCGCGGCCGGGTACGCCTTCGACAAGTACGCCTTCGCGGGCAAGGAGAAGCTCTTCGGCGTGGTCCTGGCGGGCGTCCTGGTACCGGGGGCCGTCCTCACCCTGCCGATGTACCTGCTGGCCTCCAAGGCGGGTCTCACCAACACCTACTGGGCGCTGCTGATCCCCTCCCTGGTCAACCCGTTCGGCGTCTACCTCGCCCGGGTCTTCTCCGAGGGCTACGTCCCGTACGAGGTGATCGAGGCGGCGCGGGTCGACGGCGCAGGCGAGGTGCGGACCTTCCGCGCCATCGCCCTGCCGATGCTGGCACCGGGGTTCGTGACGCTGTTCCTGTTCTCGTTCACCGCGAGCTGGAACAACTTCTACGGCGCGCTGGTCATGCTGAACGACAAGGACCTGTACCCCGTCAGCCTCGGCCTCCACATGTGGAACGTCTCCATCACGGAGAGCCCAGAGATGTACTCGCTCGCCATCACCGGTTCGCTCATCGCGGTGATCCCCCTGGTGGCCGCCTTCCTCCTCCTCCAGCGATTCTGGCGCTCGGGCCTGACGGCCGGCGCGGTGAAGTAGCCGTGACGGTCCGGCAGACCCCCGCGCAACGCGCGTGTCGGGAAGCGGGGTTCGGGCTCTTCCTGCACTTCGGCGTCAACACCTTCAGCGGCCGTCCCCGAACTCGCCGAGGACCCGCCCGGTCCCGACGCCCCCTGACCCCCGCACGGAAGCACCCCCACCCCCCAGATAAGACGGGACCACGACCGTTGTCCACCTCCCCCCGCGGCCACCGCCGCGTCCTGGTCGTCGGCATCGACGGCGTACGCCTCGACGTCCTCGAAGCCGTACCCACCCCCCATCTGGACGGGGTCGCGGCGGCCGGATTCATCGGCCGGATCGACATCGACGAGACCACGCCCACCATGTCGGGACCCTGCTGGGCCACCATCGCCACCGGCGTGGGAGTCGCCAAGCACGGGGTGTACGGAAACCATTTCGGCGGCCACCGCCTCGACGTCTTCCCGGACTTCGCCACCCGCCTCGCCCGGCAGGACGGCCGCAGGACCTTCACCGCCGGCGGCTGGGAGCCGCTGTTCCTCGCGCGCGACGGCGGACCCCTCTTCGCCGGCCCGGCCCGCCTCTCGTACATCGCGCCCCGCGCCGACACCTGCGAGGCCTGGGAAGCCTGCGACGACGAGGTCACCGCCGAGGCGGTGCACGTGCTGGGCACCGACGACCCCGAAGCCTCGTTCGTCTACCTCGGCGCGGTCGACGAGACCGGCCACCTGCGCGGCTGCGGCGACGCCTACCGACGCGCCGTCGCACGCGCCGACGCACGCCTGGGGCGGCTGCTCGCCGCCGTCCGGGCGCGCCCCGCGTACGCGGAGGAGTCCTGGACGCTGATCGTGGTCACCGACCACGGGCACCGGGACGACGGCGGCCACGGCGGGCGCACCGAACCAGAGCGGACGGCCTGGGTCGCCTGCTGCGGACCGGACGTCGCGGCCGGGCCGCCGCCTTCCCGGCCGCTGCGCTTCGAGGACGTCGCCGCCCACGTGTACGCCTCCCTCGGGCGCGCCGCCGACTCGCACTGGACCCTCGACGGCCTCCCCTTCACCCCTGCCGAACGCTCCGCGGACGCCCCCGCCGCTGCCGCGGCCGGCCGCCGATGACGTCTTCCCCCGGGCTCCCGGGAGCACGAACAGCGCCGTCGGCCCGGCGAACCGGACCCGGTGGGGGACCGGCCGCCGTGTTCTTCGACATGGATGGCACCCTCGTCGACACCGAGCCCCTGTGGTGGCGCACGGCGCAAGCCGTCGCCCGGTCCGCGGGACACGTCCTCACCGACGCCGACGTGCCCGCCGTGGTGGGGCGTTCCGTCGCCGACACGGCCGCCCACCTGCACCGCGTCACGGGCGGCGCGGCCCCGGTCGGTGCGATCGGCCGGGACCTGCTCGCAGGGTTCCGCACCCGGATCTCCCGCGGCCCCCGCCCCCTGCCGGGGGCGCTGGAACTCCTCGCCGCCCTGGCCGGGGCCGGGATCCCGCTCGGCCTGGTCTCCGCCTCACCGCGGTCGGTCGTCGACCTGGTCCTGCCGGGACTCGGCGCGCACCGCTTCGCCGTCACCGTGGCGGAGGGGGAGACGCCGCGGACCAAGCCCCACCCCGACCCCTACCTGGCCGCGGCCGCCGCCCTCGGCGTCGAGCCCCGCTCCTGCGTGGCCGTGGAGGACAGCCCTTCGGGCCTGGCCGCAGCCGAGGCGGCGGGCTGCGCCGTCCTGGCCGTCCCCTCCACCGTGCCGATCGGCGCGGCGCCCGGCCGGCTGGTCCTGCCCGCGCTGACCGGCATCGACGTCCCGCTGCTGCGCTCCCACGTACGCCACTGACCCGCGCGTACCCCCCGGCCGACGTGCCGGGAGGGGTACGCGCCTTCAGGCGAGCGCGACCCCGATCCGCTGGGTGGCTCCGGCCTGGCCCGTGAGATCACCGAAGGTGAGGGTGAGGGCGGAGCCGGTCACCGCGGAGGTGACGGTGGGCGGCGCGGAGAGGACGGCTGCCACGGGACGGTCCCACCTGACCGTGAGGCCGGTCCGCATCCGCATCGGGTCCGATACGCAGACGGTCGCGGTGCCGTCCCCGTGCTCCCGGACCAGCACGCAGGCCGGGTTGTCGGCGGTGAGGGCGCCGGCCGAACCGGCGAACCAGAAGTTCACGGCGGTGACGCCGAGCGAGGGCACCGCCACGCCCTGCCGGGTGTTGTCGTTGGCGAGGACCACGAGCCAGCCGGGGGCCGCGGCCCGGGCGGCGGTCGCGGCCGCGGTGGCGCCGGGCATCAGGACGGACGCGCAGGACGCGTCGACGGGGTCCACGCCGTGGTCGAACCACAGGGTCAGGTAGCGGCGGGTGACCGGGTCGGCCGTCCCCGTGGTGTTGACGTCCCGCCAGGAACCGGTGCGGGCCTCGCGCCGCGCCCTGAGCGTGGCCCCGCCCGGGAACACGTACCCGCCGTGGCCCGCGATGTGCGCCCAGCGGCTGCCGGCGAAGGCGGCCGACCAGCCGAGGGCGGCGGGCTGGACGGCGCCGTTCACCGTCAGGGCGTGGGAGCCGGTCGCGCCGAGGTTGCGGTTCTCCACCACCGTCTCCGCCGAGACGCCGTCGGTGCTCCTGACCGCGCCCGTCAGGCAGACGACGGAGTCGTCCAGGCAGAACCAGGACTTCTTGGCGTACAGGGTGCTGGCGAGCCCGCGGACGAACTGCCCCACGGCCGCGTACTCCCCGTCCGTGGCGCCGCCGACCCAGCTCACGTCCGGCCGCGGCAGGGCCCACGCACCACCCTCGGCGTCGGCGAGCGTCTTCGTGGAGACGGTGGTGCCCGGCAGCCGGTACGGGTCGACGGTCGGCCAGAACGCGTCCGTGTACTGGCCGTTGGCGTACGTGTCGCCCCACCACTGAAGCATGCCCGCACCGGTGTGCCAGCCGCGGAGGTTCTCCCCGTTGCCCGTTTCGTAGGAGCCGATCCGCCGGGAGGCCATGCTGATCGACGCCGCCCAGCGGGGCCGCCGGTGGACGGCCCGGTCCATGCCCGGGAAGAGCCGGTGCCCGGTCGGCTCGGCGATCGGCGTGACGGCGGCGTCGTCCCGTACGGCCTTCAGGCGGGCCAGCGCGGCCACGCCCAGGTCGGTGTCGGCGAGCACCGGGCTGTAGTAGTCCCGCTGGATCCAGCCCTTCACGAGCCCGCGCCAGCGCCGGTTCTCCGCGCCGCTCGCGGCGGTGCCCAGCAGTGCGATGGCGGCCAGGACGCCGTGGCCGCGGCCGTGGTCACCGCCCTGGAAGCCGTGCGACGTGGTCCGCGGGTTGCCGCGACTGATGGAGCGGCCCGACACCGCGTCCATCATCAGACCGTTGTAGAGGAACGGCGCGAAGGACTTCTCCACCGAGTCGAGGACGATCTGCCGCCGGGGGTCGGACACCGCCCAGGCCGATCCGTTCAGCAGCGAGAACAGCCCGGCCAGCCCGCTCAGCAGCACGGCGCCGTACGAGCCCGTGTAGGCGAGGTAGGTGTGCTGGACGAAGGACCCGTCGGCGTAGAACCCGTCCCCCGTGGTGACGAAGGGGAAGACGGGGGAGAGGGCGTCGCGGGCGAGCGCGATCTTGGCCGCGTCCTTGCCCAGGATGCCGCGCAGCGCCAGCGAACGGCACAGGTCCACCCGGTTGGCGCCGGTGCTGGTGCCGGTGTAGCTCCCCACCGAGGAGTCGGGGACGAAGCGGTCGACGGCTGCCAGGTACCGGGTCAGCCGGGTGCCGGAGAGCTGGTCGTAGAGGATCGTGCTGATGTCCAGCAGCGCCTGCGGGGAACCGATCTGGAAGTCCCACCAGTTGCCGAACGGGCTCCCCGACGCGTTGTACACCCGGTCGTGGAGGTGGTCGAGACCCGTCATGATCGCGCCCAGGAGCGCGGCGCTGCCGGTCAGGCCCGTGCCCGGCTGGGCGTGGGCCTGCGCCATGGTGGCCAGCCGCGTGTAGCTGGCGGTGACCGAACTCGACAGGTTCAGGGGGAGGTCGGGCCAGAGCGACCCGCCCGCGGCGGCCATCGTGGCGCGGTGCTCGCCCGCCTGGACGCCCAGCAGGGCCAGCTTCTCCGCGAAGGGCGCGGCCGCCGGGTCGAACCCGCTGCCCAGCAGCGTCCCGCGCCAGGTGACGCGCAACGCGTCGTACGCGTCGCCCGCCGCCGATCGCGGGGGCGCGGCCCAGGCCGGGCCGGCCGAGAGGGTTCCGGTGAGGAGGGCGGCGCTGCCGGACAGCAGCAGGAAGGAACGGCGGGACCACGGGGTGGACATGGTGCCTCCAGAGCTGGGCGTGGGCCGGATCGACGTGTGGCGGGCCGCGGGCCGCGCGGGTGCGCGCGCAGCAGGAGACGACCGCTCGACGGTGGGGCGGCGACACGGCGGGGTGCGGGGCGGGAGGACGCCCCGCTGCCCGGTTTCTAGCACGTGATCGAAAGAGCGCTCAAGAGGCGCGTACGGGTCGATTCGCTCAAACGATCAGATCGGCGTCGCGGAACCGCCGCAGGAGTCGCGCACGCGCAGCTCCGGCAGCAGCTCGACGTGGCGGCGTGCCCCGCCTGTGCCGCCCGGACCGTCCGCGCCACCGCCACGGTCCTCCGGGCCGGCCGCGAGCCGGTCGAGCAGCAGCCTGGCCGCCACCGCGCCCACGGCGCGCTTGGGCGGCGCCACCGCGGTGAGCGCCAGTTCGGACAGCCCGGACACCTCGTCGTCGTAGACCACGAGCGCGAGGTCCTCGGGAACGCGGACGCCCAGCGCCTGCAGGCGCGGTACCAGGACGACGGCGTCGGCGTCGCTGTGGACGAACGCGGCCGTGACGCCGTGCTCGCGCACGCCCCGGCGCAGGAACTCCAGCGTGCGGGCGTAGCGCTCCGACTCCGAGGCGAGGGCGCCCGCGTCGAAGCCGGGCGCGTGCGCGGCGGGGAGCCCGAGCGTCGACAGCGCGGCCTCGAAACCCGCCCTCAGCTGCGCCGCGTGCGGACTGCTCTGCAAGGCCAGCGCGAACCGGCCGTGGCCCAGGGCGGCAAGGTGGCGGACGGCCGAACCGGCGCCGTGGGCCGAGTCCGAGCGCACCCGGTCGAGACCGTGGGCGGCGCTGCCCGGGCTGGTCCACCGCTCGACCAGCACGGTGGGGACGGCCGCCGCGAGGACCGCCTCAGCCTCACCTGCGCCCGGTTCGCCACGCTCCCAACTCGGAGTGACCAGCAGCCCGTTCACCCCGGAGGCGACAAGGCGTTCGATCTGCCGGCCGTCCTCCTCTGCCAGGTACCCGGTCAGACCGAGGACGAGCCGCACCCCGCGGGCCGCCAGCACCGTACGGGCGCCTTGGACGATCTCGGAGAACGAGTAGTGCATGGTCGGCACGATCATGCCGACGACGGTCCCCTCCCGCACCGGGGCGCCGACCGGGGCGAGCGCCCGGCCCGGCCGACCGGTCCCCGGCCACACCAGCGAACCGTGCACACGCCCGAGCCGCCCCTCGGAGACGAGCAGACCCGCGTCACGGCGCACGGTGACCATGGAGACGTTCAGGGTGGCCGCCACCCGGGCGATGGTCATGCTGCCGTGTTCACGGACGAGCCGGACCACGCGATCGTGCCGCTCGTGGACATGAACTCGCACGTCTCGTCCCCCTGTTACCGCCGTTGTGCGGGGTACTCTACGCGTTCCCTAGCGGGCTCGGCCGAATGTATTGAACGATCGCTCTTTTCGTTCGTTACGACCATTCCCCACGTCCCCCCCCCGCATCCGCCGACGGGAGAGGAGCATGAGGGGGCAGGCCGCCTCGCTGCTCCGGGAAGTGGGACAGATGTCGTCAGTGGTCACTCTCGCCGTCGTCGGTGCCGGAGACCGGGGAACCGGCCACGCCCGCTGGGCGCTGGCCCACCCGGACCGCGCGAAGGTGGTGGCCGTCGCCGAGCCGCGCGGACCGCGCAGGAACCGGCTGGCGGCCGCCCACGGCCTGACACCCTCGGCGGCCGTGGACGACTGGCGGACGCTGGCGGCCCGGGGCCGGATCGCGGACGCCGTCCTGATCTGCACCCTGGACCGGGACCACCTGGAACCGGTGCTCGCGTTCGCCGCCCTCGGCTACCACGTCCTGCTGGAGAAGCCGATGGCGCTGGACGAGGAGGCGTGCCGTCGGATCGTCGCCGCGGTCGAGGCCGCCGGAGTGGTCCTCGCCGTCGGCCACGTCCTGCGCTACACCCCGTACACGCAGGCGCTGAAGCGCGTCGTCGACTCCGGCCGGCTCGGTGACGTCGTCAGCGTCCAGCACCTGGAGCCGGTCGGCTTCTGGCACCAGGCGCACTCGTTCGTACGGGGCAACTGGCGGCGCGAGGACGAGGCCACGTCCATGCTCATGGCGAAGTCCTGCCACGACCTGGACTGGCTGCAGTACGTGCTCGGCGCCCCGCCGGTGCGCGTCTCCAGCTTCGGCCGCCTCTCGCACTTCCGGCCCGAAAACCGGCCGGCGGGCGCCGCGGACCGGTGCCTGGACTGCGCGGTCGAAGCCACCTGCCCCTACTCGGCACCCCGCGAGTACGGAGAACGGCTCGCGGCGGGCCGGCACGGGTGGCCCCTGAGCGCGGTGCTCGACGAGTTCACCCCCGAGGCCCTCGACGGCGCCCTGCGCGAGGGCCCGTACGGGCGGTGCGTGTACGCCTGCGACAACGACGTCGTCGACCACCAGGTGGTCGCCATGGAATTCACCTCCGGGGCCACCGCCACCTTCACGATGACGGCGTTCACCGAGCGGGCGGACCGCCAGACCCGGATCTTCGGCACCAGGGCCGAACTGCGGGGCGACGGCCGGAGCCTGCGGCTCTACGACTTCCTCACCCGCACCGAGGAACACATCGACGTCCGCGCCGAGGGGACGCCGGACGCCGGCGGCGGCCACGGAGGCGGCGACGCGGGCCTCATGGACGCGTTCGTGGCCGCAGTGGCCACGGGGAACCCCGCCCTCGTGAAGTCGGGCCCCCGGGAATCCCTCATCAGCCACCTGACCGTACTGGCCGCCGAACGCGCCCGGCTCGGCGGAACGGTCGAGACCCCGGGCCCCGGGTGAGACCGCGGCCCGACCCGCCCCGTGACAGGGCCGGAACCCCTACGGCAGCGCCAGCTCGCGCACCGTGGCCATGTCACTGAACGGCAGCAGCTCGTCGCCGACGATCTGGTGCGGCTCGCTGCCCTTCCCGGCGATCAGGACCGTGTCCTCGGGACCCGCCGCGGACAGCGCGAAGGCGATCGCCCGGCGGCGGTCGGCATGGCGGTGGAAGGGGGTGCCGGTCGCCGCGAGGCCGGGGGAGACCTGGTCCAGGATGGCCTCGGGGTCCTCATGGCGGGGGTTGTCCGAGGTCAGGACGCACAGGTCGGAGTGGGCCCCGGCGATCTGCCCCATCTCGGCCCGTTTGGTGGTGTCGCGGTCCCCGCCGCATCCGAAGACCGTGATCACCTGTCCGCGGGCGAAACCCCGGATGGTCGTCAGGACCTTGTCGAGGGAGTCCGGCGAGTGGGCGTAGTCCACGATCACCGACGTGCCCGACGGGGTCCGGAAGCGCTCCATGCGGCCCGGCACCGGCGGCATCCGGTCGAGCGCGTCGACCAAGGGGCCCAGCTCGTGCCCCAGCACGTGGCAGGCCGCCACCGTGGCCAGTGCGTTGGCCACCGAGAACCGGCCGGGAACCGGGATCGACGCCGGATAGGCGCGCCCGCCGTGGTGCAGCGTGAACCGGGTGCCCGCCGCGCTCACCTCCAGGTCGGTGGCCCGGTAGTCCGCCGGGGAGTCCAGGGCGTACGTGGTCACCGCACCCGGCATCATCGCCACGATGCCCGCGCCCACCGGGTCGTCGGCGTTGACCACCGCGCGCCGGCAGAGCCCCTGGAACAGCCGCAGCTTGGCGTCCCGGTAGTCCGCCATCGTTCCGTGGTCGTCGAGATGGTCCTGCGTCAGGTTGGTGAAGACGCCGACGTCGATGAACGTACGGTCCACCCGGTGCGTCAGCAGCGCCATGGAGGTGGCCTCCAGCACCACGCTGGCGGCGCCGCGGTCGCGCATGTAGCCCAGCAGGTACTGCAGGTCGGGTGATTCCGGAGTGGTCAGCACCGAGCGGGGCATCGGGATCGGCTCGTCGCCGATCCGGCTCCCCGCGGTGCCGATGACCCCCACCTTCGACCCTTCGGCGAGCCGCAGGACGGATTCGACCATGTACGACACGGACGTCTTCCCGTTCGTGCCGGTGATCGCCACCATGTCCATGTGCCGGCCGGGCTCGTCGAAGTAGCGGGAGGTCACCACCGCGGCAGCCGTCCGGGCGTCCGGAACGCGTACGGCGCAGGCGCCCGGCGGCCAGACCGCGGCGGGCAGGGAGGGTTCACCGCCCTCGACGATCACGGCGGCGGCCCCCCGGGCCAGCGCCGGCGAGACGGAGCCGGGGCCGCCCTCCCGGTGTCCGGGTACGGCGATGAACAGGGAGCCCGGGGTCACCCGGTCGGCGTCGAAGGTGGTTCCCGCGGTGATCAGCGTCGTGGCGGGATCACCCTGCAGGACGTGGTACTCCTGCCCGGCCAGCAAATCGCTCAGCTTCACAATGATCCCTTCGAGGGGGCTCGGCCCGGGGCGTGCGGCCGTAGCCAGGCGGCAGCGCCGGCGGCATGCCGGAGGGCTGCTGTGGTGATGTGGAGCGGAGGGGCCTGGGGCGCGGAGCGCTAGCCGTGGCCGTGCAGGGCGACACGGCGGGTCTCGGGCACCACGGCGAAGGCCGCGCGGGCCGGGTCGACGACGGTCGTGACCCCGGCTGACGGACACGTTCCGAAGGCGGCCTGCTGCAGGCCCTGCCTCGAAGAACGTGTGTCACCCATGGGCCGAGTGTACGGCCCACCCAGCTACCCCGGCCCCACACCGGACACCGGCCCCCGTCCGCGGCGGGACAGCCCCTAGGGTGGACGCGTGGCGGCGAACCTGAACACAGATGACAACGCACGCGCGGACGTCGGGGCGAGCACCGACGCGCACGGGGCACGGGACACCACGGGCGACCGGGTGCTGTACGGCTGCATGGGCCTGGGCGGGAGCTGGGAACCGGGTCCGTACGGTCCGCAGGACATCGACGCGGCCGAGGCCGCCGTCGAGGCGGCCCTCGACAGCGGCATCACCACCTTCGACCACGCCGACATCTACCGGCACGGCAAGGCCGAGGCCGTGTTCGGCGAAGTGCTCGCGCGCACGCCCGGCCTGCGCGAGCGGATCACCCTGCAGACCAAGTGCGGAATCCGCCTGGGCGGCGAGGACGGTCCCGGCCGGTACGACCTGCGCGGCCCGAGCATCGTCCGGCGCGTGGAGGAGAGCCTGACGCGGCTGCGCACCGAGGTGATCGACGTTCTGCTGCTGCACCGCCCCGACCCGCTGGCGGACCCGGACGAGACCGCGGCGGCGCTGATGTCCCTGCACCGACAGGGGCTCGTCCGCGCCTTCGGCGTGTCCAACATGGGCGCCCCGCAGATCACGGCCCTCCAGGCCCGGCTCGACGTACCCCTCGTCGCCAACCAGCTGGAGATGAGCCTGCACAGCCGCGACTGGGTCGAGGCCGGGGTCCTGCTCAACACCCCCGCGTACGCGTCCAACGGCTTCCCCTTCGGCACGCTGGAACACTGCCGCGACCACGCCATCCGCCTGCAGGCCTGGGGTGCGCTGGCCCAGGGGCGCTTCACCGGCCGCCAGAGCACGGCCGCCGAGCACGCCACCGCGGAGCTCCTGGCCGACCTCGCCCGCACGAAGGACACGACCCCCGAAACGGTCCTGCTGTGGTGGCTGGCCCGTCATCCCGCGGGCATCGCCCCGGTCATCGGCAGCGCCCGCCCGGACCGCATCCGCGCCTGCCGCGACGCGGCCGTGCGCGAACCCGACCTCACGCACGAGGAGTGGTACGAACTTTGGATCACCGCCAGGGCCGCCCCGCTGCCCTGACCGGTCGCGCCGGGCTGAGCGCCGAGCAGTTGCGCAGGAGGGCGGTCGCGCCGGCGAGCCTGACGCCGCTCGGCCTCGCGCGGCATCTCGCGGACGCCGAGCGGGGGTGTTGCCACAACGTCGTGGCAGGTGAGGACGTACCGGCGTACTTCCCGGAGAACGAGGCGGCGCGTGGACGGAGTTCCACGTCGAGGACACCGAACCGGCCGCGTCCTTGTGGGGCACTTCGGGGGACAGAGGTACGCGCTGCACTACGTCCTGGCCCACTCGATCGAGGGCGATGGACCGGCCGGGCGTGGGGCGCGCCCGGCCCTCGCGCTCCGCGCCCCCACCGGCAACCGGCCGGCCGCCAACTCCGGCTCCGCGGCTCCCTCGCCCGGAGCCGACGGACGACCGCGACCGCCTAGGCCGCCTCGTCGAAGCGGCCGCAGAGCCAGTTGCCCGGTTCCGCGGGGTCGTCGCTGATCCAGAACTGGCGCCACAGGATCGCGAACTCCTCGCGGCTGAGGTGTCCGTCGCCGTTCAGGTCGAGCAGCTCGAAGACGCCGGTCATGTCGACGGGCTGCCCGTTCCACGTCTCCACGAGCCGCAGGTGCTCCTCCGGGGAGATGACGCCGTCGCCGTTGGAATCCACGGCGTCGAAGACGGTGTCGGCGGTCGCGGTGACGTCGGCGACCATCGCGGGAAGCCTGTCGACGAGGGACAGCAGCTCACCCAGGTCGACGGCGCCGTCCCCGTTGGCGTCGCCCGCCTCCAGCAGGGCTGCCCACCAGCCCATCAGCAGCGCCTCCAGCCGCGCCCGCAGCTCCGTGCCGGGCCCCACTCCCGGCAGCCGACTCCAACGGGCGACGAGCGCCGCGAAGTCCTCCTCGCGCAGATAACCGTCGCCGTCCGCGTCGAACGCGGCGAACATCCCCCTGAGCTTGCGCTCCTGAAACGCACTGGCCATGAGCGGCCTCCCTCGACGCCGAACCGAACCGAGAACCACCGCCCAGCGCTGCTCACCGGGTGGCGGCCGGCGCGTAACTATAGGTCGGGACGCGCCGCCGACCCCACGGGCACATGTGCCCGAACGGTCACCCGCGGTGGCGCCGGTCCCGCCTCAGAGCGTGTCGTCGAGGTCCTGGGCGTAGTGTTCGACGGCTCGCCGGTACCGCTGGACGCCGGGGTCGCCGCTGGTGGTGGCGAGCAGCCGCAGCAAGAGCTGCACGGCCTCGTGGTGGTGCCCGGTGTTGTACAGCGCCATGGCGAGGAACGTCTCGAGCGCCCCGTCTCCCGGAAACTCCGTCAAGCCCGTACGGAGCGTGTCGACGGCCCTCTCGTGTGCGCCGAGCACCCGGAGGGTGCTGCCGAGCCCGAGGTACGCGCCCCGACGGTCGTGCGCCGGCAACGCGCCGCCGGCGAGACTGCGTTCGTAGAAGGGGACGGCTTCGGCCTCGAGCCCCAGCGCGTCATGGATCCAGGCGGTCTGGTACGCCACCTGTGCGTCCTCGGGATGTTCCGCGGCAAGATCCAGCAATGCGGCACGGGCTTCCCGTAGTTGCCCTCCTTCACGCAGGCTGACAGCTTCCGCCAGGAGATCGTCTTTCCGATGTCCGCTCATCCGGCCATCGTCGCACCAGGAGCGGTACGAGCAGCGCGAGGAGCACGAGCAGCCGCCCGGTTCAGCCGGCCCTGCCTTCGAGGTACGACGCCAGATTGGCCAACGAGGAGGCGATCCCGGCCTCGTGGTCCGTCCGGTCGATGCCTGGCGGCACCTCCGTGGCGGTGACGGTCACCTCGGTCCCGCCGCCGGCGGCCGTGAGGCTCCAGGTCATCGTCATGGTGCCCGCGAACGAGGGGTCGTCGGCCTCGAACACCGCCCGCTGCACCACGCGCTCCGCCGGCACGAGTTCCGCGAACCCCACGTCGACGACGTCCGTCGCGTCCGAGGACTTGCCGGGACCGCCGGCGGGATCGAGGTAGGTGAGCACCATCCGGAACCCGCCGCCGGGGCGGGGATCCCACCGCTCGACACGCCCGCGCATGCCGTCCGGTGGCAGCCAGGCCTCCAGCGACTCCCGGTCGAGCAGGGCCCGGTAGACGGTCGCCGGCGGTGCCGCGATGACCCGGCTGGCGCGGTCGGTCCTGTTCACGCACCGATCCTAGGCGGTCTCCGGGGGTCGTACCCGGCCGACGACCCTCCGGCGGGCATGTCCCGAAGCCGCCCGCACGGTCTCCCGTCCGCGACGGAAATCGACGTGCGCGCCCCCTCCGGGCCCTGGCAGGCTGAGCCGGTGAACCGTGAACAGATCTCCGCACTCGCCCACACCGGCCACCCGATCAAGGCCCCGCTCGACGACGACGCGGTACGGAGTCTGCTGGAGCACGGCGTCCCCCACGGCGACGCACGGGTGCTCGACCTGGGATGCGGCACCGCGGAATGGCTCCTGCGCGCCTTGAGGGCGTACCCGAGCCTGCGGGCCGAGGGCGTGGACATCTCCGAGGACTCCCTCGGGCAGGCCCGTGAGGCCGCGACCCGGGCGGACGTCGGAGGGCGCCTCGCCCTGCACCAACGCCGGGCCGCGGACTTCCGCTCCCCGCACCCGTTCGACCTCGTCCTCAGCGTCGGGGCGGCGCACGCCTTCGGCGGGCTTCTGCCCACCCTCGCGGCAGCGCGCGAACACCTGGCCCCCGGCGGACGCGTCCTGATCGGCGAGGGCTTCTGGGAACACGAGCCGTCACCGGAAGCCGTGGAGATGCTCGGCGACTTCACCGACCTCGCGGACACCGTGGACCGCGTCGTCGCCGACGGGTGGACCCCCGTGCACGGACACGTCAGCACCCGCCGCGAACGGGACGACTACGAGTGGGCCTGCTGGGGATCGCTGGCCGCGTGGGCGCTGGACCACCCGGCCGACCCGGACAGCGCGCAGGTCCTCCGGACGGCGAACGACCGCCGTTCCGAATGGCTGCGCACCTACCGCGACACGTGGGGCTTCGTCACCCTGATCCTGCGCCCGACCTCCGGCTGACGCCGGTGCGGCAGGGGCCGAGGCATCGCCCCGTGCCCCCACCGAGGGGCTCACGCCCTGGTTGCCGGACTCCGCCTGCTTCGCCGACACGGTGACGCCCTCGACCTTGCACCCGAAACGCTGATGGGCCATGACCATCGAAGCAGTAGCGGTCGTCGACGGCGTTCTCGGCGACCATCAGCCGGGTGGCGAGCATCAGGTGCTCAACGGTGGGGGCGTCCGGGTGGCAGGCGACCATGTGGCTGCCGACCTGGAAGCGTTGAACTTCCCTTCCCGGTCCTCGGGGTAGCGCTGGACCTCGTCCATCGCCCAGGCCTCGATCCTGAGACTGACCTCCTCCACCCGTGCCGGTTCGGGCTCCGGCACCGGGTGATGGTGGAGGCCGGGGATCGGCGTGCCGCTCGCGGGCGCGGGCGCGGCCGGCGGCTCCGGCGCAGGTCCTGGGCGACGCACCGCATCTGACGCCGCGCGCTGATCCACCAGGGATGACGGGACAGCCCTCAGCCGGTCGCCGACTCCACTTCGCGCGTCCCGCAGCGGGGGCAGCGTTCGCGGCCGTCCCACGCGGACCAGCCGAAAGCGGCCGGGGTGAGGGCGTGGCCCTCCAGCTCGTCGCGGACCGCTTCCCGATAGGCCCAGACGGCGTCGAGGTAGGGATGGTAGATGTCGTGGAACTCGGGGGTCGAGATCCCGGCGCCCGTCGCGACCGCTCGTCGCAGCGCGCGGAGGCGCTCGAACATGGTCTGGCCCGTGCCCGCGATCCGGGGGCTGGCATCGAGGAACAGGCGCTCGCGCACCTCGTAGATCCGGGCGTCCGTCAGGGCCGAGCGGCTCGCCGCCTCCAAGTCGGCTGCGCCGACCGGGCCTTGCGCGAGGCGGCGCAGTTCGGTGTGGGCCGCGCCCGCCGCGGCGATGAACTCCGTGTAGACGTCCCGGCGCCGCTCCTGAAGGCCTCGTCGGTGTTCCTGGCGGGTGCGGAGACGGTCGGCCAGGACCGTTCCCGCTATCGCGATCAGACCGCCGCCCAGCGTGGCGACGAGCGTTCCCCACTCCACCCCGTGTCCCCCCGTCGTCCGTACGTCCGAAGACGCGCCCTCCGCCTTCCGTCCCGTCCTTCCCGTAGATCATGCCCGAAGGTCCGGGGGACGTCATCGAGAACGGCACCCCGTTCCCGCCGGCTCGCCGTGCGCCGAAGCCGGTTGCGACATCCCTCCTCCTTGGGGCTGTGATCGGCCGCCGAGGTGGTTGTACGGGCATGCGTCGGCGACCGACTGACGGAAGGGGGGCCCGGGCCCCTCCACGCTTTGCCCGGCGGCGAAGCCCTCGCCTGCGGCCCGAGCCGGGGAGAACTGCACAGCCCTGAAGCGGTCGGCCGGGCGGCGGACCCGCCGGGATCCGTGGTGGGAGGGTTGACGCGGGCCGATGATGGGCAGCCGCTGGCCGTGACAGCGAAACCAAGGCCGGCCACCACCCCCGACGGGCATCACGTCGTCATCGACGGCCGCCGATGGCGGGCCACGGACCCCGACATCGACGAGGACACCGCCGCTCGGCTGCGCGTGCACCTGATGGCGGCCCGCCGCGCGGTCGGCGCGGCCCGCCGTGCCGACGACCCGGAGGCCGAGCGTGCCGCCCGGGACCGGGTGCAGGTCGCGAAAGTGGCGCTCGGGGAACGCGGTGTCCCCTGGTGGGAGCAGACCGCCGAAGAACGCCGGACCCGCTGGACGGAGGGGCTGGCCGCACTCGACGTACGAGACGCCGCGACGTGAACGGGCCGGTCGCGGGGGTGGTGCGCGCGTGCGCGAGGCGGCTCAGGAGTTCCCGAGGAGCACGGTGCCCGTCTCGCGGCTGACGGTCCTGTCGCGTGTGGATCAGTGGCCGGGTGACCCCACCCGGAGGGCGATTCCTTGATCAGAATTCAATTCGAACGCGGGTGTTGAAGTGGGTGCTTCTGTTCGATACGATCGCGACCCTCGAAGGGCGTATGCCCAATCGCTGAAGGGGGCGTTGTGGATGCATTCGCGTCAGCAATCCACACCTGGCGGGATTCTTGATGGACGAGGCCGACTCCGATGTGGAATTAAGGTTCTCCGGCCCTGAATTAGCCAAAGCCCCGTCGCCCCTGTTTCGGCGAAGGGATTTCACGCTCTTCTGGGCGGCGGGCGCCATCGACGGTCTCGGCACCTGCGCTTCCTCCCTCTTCCTCCCACTGATTCTGCTCGGCGCGGGATATCCGGCCGGCCTCGCCGGCCTCGTCGCATCGGTGGCCCTGATCAGCGGTCTGGTGGTCTCGCCGGTCGCGGGCGTGTACGCGGACCGGTGGCCGCGCAAGCGCATGATGTACGTGGCGGCCTTGGTCGCGGCAGGCGCCATGGGATCGGTGTTCGTGAGCCTGGCGCTCGGACACGTCGTCCTGGTCCACGTCCTCGCCGCGGCTGTCGTCGAGCAGGCGGCCAGCGCCACCTACGGGGCAGCGGCCTCGGGGACGATCCGCCGGCTGGTGCCGCCCGAAGGGTACGCCCGGGCGATCGGGTACCTCCAGGCGCGGGACCAGGCTGTGCAGATCGTCGGGCCGACGCTGGGCGGCGTGCTGTACCAACTGGCGCGCTGGGTCCCGCTGCTGGCCGACGCGGTGTCGTTCCTGTTGGTGGCGGCGTTGAGCAAGGCGATCCGCGCGGACCTGACACCCGCAGGGGCGGACCCGCACGCGTCCTTCACGCGCGACCTCGTCGAAGGGCTCCGCTTCGTGTGGGCCGAATCCTTCCTGCGCTTCGTGGTCGTGTGGACGGCCGGGATCAACGCGCTGCTCGGCGCGCTGTACTTCCACGCGGTGTTCACCTCTCACGCGCAGGGCGCCAGCCCGTCCTCGATCGGCCTCATCCTCACCCTGGCGGGCGTCGGCGGCCTGCTGGGCGCACTCGCCGCGCCGTGGCTCGTGCGGCGGGTTCCGGCGGCGCGGATCGTGACGGGCGCGTCGTGGGCCATGGTGCCGACGGCTGCCGGGCTCGCGTTCGCGTCCCGGACCTGGGTCTACGGGCTCCTGCTGGGCGGAGTGTCGCTGATCGTGCCGTCCGTGGCGGTGGTGCTGCAGACCAGGGCGGTGCTGATCACCCCCGACCGGCTGCTGGCCCGGATGGGGACGGTGCTGGGCACCGCCGGCCAGGGCATCGCGGTGCTCGCACCCGTGACGGCCGGGGTCCTGGTGGCGGCGTACGGGGGTCGTGCGGTGGCGCTGGGATGCGCGGGCGCATTCGCCGGGCTGGCGCTGCTCGCGACCGTCAGGGCCGGAGTCGTGGCGGGGGTGACGCCGTGACACCGGCCCGGCGCACCTACGGCGTCTACCGGCCGGTGCTGCCGGTGACCAGCCCCCGGCATCCGGACCGGATGGTGTACACGGGCGACGCCGACGGCCGGTGCGAGATCTTCACGTGGGACCGCTCCACCGAATCCGGACGGCAGTTGACGGACCGCCCGCACGGCACCCTGCTGTGCGCCATCGACGAGGACGAGGCCGTCTGGTGGTTCGACGAGGACCGTGGCGGCAGCGGCGGCTGGCGCACCCAGGACTTCCACGGCGGCCCGGACCGTCCGGCGCTGGCCGGGGTGCCCTACGGGCGGCCCGCCGGACTGGCGCTGGCGGCAGGGGGTCTGGTGGCCGTCGGCATCCGGAGCCCCGAGGGACTCGGTATCCATCTGGGGCGGCGCGGAGGCACCGCCGTCCGCGTCCTGCACACCACGGAATCCGGCACCCTGTGCGACCTGGCGCCGGACGGCAGGCTCCTTGCGGTGTCCGGACCCGCCTACTCCGCCCGCGCGGTGACGCTGCTGAGCTCGGACGGGACCGTCGTCGCGGTGCTCTCCGGCACCGGAGAACGCACCTGGGCGCTCGGCTTCGCGCCCCCGCTCGCCTCGTTTTCCGGCCGGGCGCTGTCGCCCGGTTCCGCGTCGTGGTCCGACCGGGCGCCGTTACCCGTTTCCGCGTCGTGGTCCGGCCCGCCACCGTTACCCGGTTCCGCGTCGTTACCCCGCCCGGCGCCGCTGCGCGGGCCAACGTCACAGGCCGGCCCGATTCCGTTACCCGGCCCCATACCGTTACCCGGCCCCGGACCGATGCCCGGCGAACCCGTGCTGCTGGTCATGCGGGAGCGGGCCGGCCGTTACCACCTCGGGACCTGGACCCCCGGGCGGGGGGTCGAGCTGCTGCCCTGGTGCTCGTTCGACACCGAGACGACCGCCCGCTGGTACCCCGGCCCCGGTCCCGCGCGGGTCCTGCTCCGCCAGGACCGGCACGGCCGCAGCCGACTGTTCACCGCCGACCTGGAACGACGCGAGCTGACCCCGGTGCACACCCCCGAGGGCAGCATCCTGGACGCGTCACCCGCCGCCGACGGTGACGTGCACTTCATCTGGACCGACGCCGTCAGCCCGCCGCGCGCGCTGTCCTCCTCGGGTGCGTCCCTTCCCGGCCAGAGTGCGTGGCGCCCGCCCCGATTCGGCCACCGCCAGGACCTGTGGACACCGGGGCCCGACGGCCCCGTCCACACCTTCGTCACCACACCCGCCGACCGTCCCGCGCCGCACCCGCTGGTCCTGCTCGTCCACGGCGGCCCGGCCGACCACGACCGCGACGCCTACGACCCCCAGGTGCAGGCCCTCGTCGGCTCCGGCTACGCCGTGGCCCGCGTCAACTACCGCGGCTCCACCGGCTACGGGCCACACTGGCGCTCCGCCTACTCCGAGGGCGTCGGTCACACCCAGGTCGCCGACCTGGTGCGGGCCCGGGCCGAGCTCCTGGAGCGGGGCATCGGCCGCGAGGGCGCCGTAGGCCTGTACGGCACGTCGTGGGGCGGCTACCTGACGCTGCTGGCCATGGGAACCCGCCCTGACCTGTGGAACGCCGGGGTCGCCGTCAAACCGCTCGCAGACTGCACCACGGCCTTCCGGCACTCCACGCCCGCCCTCCAGGCGCTGGACACCGCACTGTTCGGCGGCACACCGGACGAGGTGCCGGAGGCCTACGCCCACGCCTCCCCGTCCTCGTACGCGGCCGCGATCCGCTGCCCGCTGCTGGTGGTCGCCGCGCGGCAGGACGCCAAGTGTCCGCCGGAACAGATCGAGGCGTACGTGGCGGCGCTGCGCGCGGGCGGTGTGGAGCACGAGCTGATGTGGCTGGACTCGGGTCACGACGGCTACGACGGCGCCGACCACCTGGCCGTGATCCGCAAGGCCCTCAGGTTTCTCGGCCGCGGGCTGCCTCCGGCGCCCGTGCGAGCCGAGCCGTCCCCGCACCCCGGGAGGAGGTGAACATCATGCAGAAGGACATCATCCACGGCGACCCGCTCGAGGGCGACGAGGAGAGCCGCAAGCCGGGCGTCGGAGTCGTCGTCTACCTCCGCTCCGCGGAGGAGATGGAGGACGAGGACAAGTAGCACCCCGGGGCCGGCCCCGCACCCGTGCGTGACCGGCCCCAACTCTCCGCCCCGCTCCATGACCGACTCCGTGCCCTCATCACATGAGAAGAGGCCAGCCGTGCGCGTACTCCTGGTGAACATGCCCTGGGCCCCGATCGATCTCCCTTCGCTGGCTCTCGGGATTCTCAAGCGCAGTGTCGACGAGCGAGTTCCGAACGGAACGGCGGACGTTCTCCATGCCAATCTCGAATACGTGGACTGGATTACCAAGAACACAGAATTCACTCTGGAGGACTACTCCTACTATGCGCTCGGATCCTATTTCATGGGATGCGGTGACTGGGTGTTCTCCTCCGCTCTCTACGACGACCCCCAGTGGCGGGTCGCCGAGTTCACCGAAGCGATGAGCAGCCGGGTCCGCGGGGCCCGCATGGAGATGACGAAGGCACTCCACGTGACCGCGCCCGATTTTGTCCGGTACATCGCCGAGCGCATCGTCGAGCTCGCCCCGGACGTCGTCGGCTTCACCTCGACGTTCCAGCAGAACACGGCCGCCCTGGCCGCCGCCAAGTACGTGAAGCGCCTCGCCCCGCACATCGCGACGGCCATGGGCGGCGCCAACTGTGACGGCAAACAGGGTGAGGCCGTCCACCGCAACTTCCGCTTCGTCGACTACGTCCTGCGCGGCGAGGGAGAGGTGTCCTTCCCCGCCCTGCTCAACGCCCTCGACACCGGCGGACCGCTGTCGGAGGTGCCCGGGCTGTGCTGGCACGACGCGGACGGCGCGCCGGTCGTCAACGCGATGGCCACCACGCCGCTACCGCCCGCCTCGATCCTGCCACCGGACTACGCCGGGTACTTCGAACGGCTCGCCTCCTCCCACGCGCGGAACTGGGTCGAGCCGAAGTTGGTGGTCGAAGGTGCGCGGGGCTGCTGGTGGGGCGAGAAGCACCACTGCACCTTCTGCGGACTCAACGGCTCGTTCATGCAGTTCCGGAGCAAGAGCCCGGACGTGTTCTACGACGAGATCATCGAACTGGCCCGCAAACACCGGGTCCTGGACATGTACGTCGTGGACAACATCCTCGACATGGGGTACGTGAACACGGTGCTGCCGCGCATCATCGAGAGCGGCTTCGACCTGCGCATGCATATCGAGATCAAGTCCAACATGCGGCGCAAACAGCTCCAGGTCCTCGCCGACGCGGGACTGATCTTCGTGCAGCCGGGCATCGAGAGCCTCAACAGCCGCGTGCTCGCACTGATGGACAAGGGCGTGAGCGGCGGCCAGAACGTCCGGATGCTCCGAGACGCCGCCACCGTCGGCCTTTCGGTGGCATGGAACTACCTGCACGGCTTCCCCGGTGAGGACGCCGAGGACTACGACGACGTCGTGGCCCAGCTGGCCGCGCTGGAGCACCTGAACCCGCCCGTGGGCCCGTCCTCGCGGATCGCGATCGAGCGGTTCAGCCCGTACTTCGACAACCCGGAGCTCGGATTCTCCGAACTCCGGGCCGCGGAACCGTACCGGCTCACCTACAACCTGCCGGACGCCGAGATGTTCGACCTGGCGTACGTCTTCGACGTGCCACCGCGGGGGATAGGCGAGGACATCGTCCGGCGCCTTGACGAAGCCATCGCCCACTGGAAGCGGAACTACTCCGGCAGCCGTCTCACCCACTGCGACCTGGAGGACCGCATCATCCTGGTCAGCAAGCGCCGTTCCTTCGACTGGACGCACACGGAACTGACCGACCCGTTCGAGCTCGCCCTGTTCCGGCTGCTCGACCAGCCGCACACGGTGAAGGCGGCCGCCCGCAAACTGCACGCGGACCACCACGTGGCCGAGGACGCCCTGCGAGAGGTTCTGACGCGATGGCGGGCGCTCGGGGTGGTCTTCGAGGACAGCGGGCAGTTCGTGCAGATCGCGCCGCCCGCACTCAACGAGGAGTTCCTGCGGATCGACTTCATGCGGCACACCTCCGCGCCCACCGGCGAACTCGCCGCAACGACCGCCTGAAGACTGCCGGACAGAGAGACGACGATGACTTCAGCGCCCACCAGTACTCCGTCCTTCACCGTGACCGCCTCGCGGGACTACGACCCCGAGGTGGGCGCGCTGCCCGCGATGTCCCTGGGCAGTTACGAAATCGACCTGCCCGGCGGCGAAGCCGCCCGGCGGCTCTTCGCCGCCGGCGCCCGGCACGTCACGCTCCCCCGCCCGGTCGACGTGACGGACCCCGCCGACGCGGCCTGGTCGGTCCGTGCGCTCAGCTTCGTGGGCGACCTGTCCAGCGTCGCCATCTCGGTCGACTGGCAGCTCCACACCGGCCCGGACTCCGACGCCTGGCGTCACTACGGCCACCTCCATCCACCGACCGCCGTTCTCGGCACCGCCGATCCGGCGGCGACGGCCGTCGAGTGGCGCAAGGCCTACTACATCTGCAAATGCGTCTTCCGGCACGGGCCGGGGTTCATCCAGGTGCGAGACCGGCGCTACGGCGAGCTGCGCCGCTTCACCATCGACGAACCGGACTACCACCAGGCCATCGAAACGCTCACTGACGGCGCTCGCGTCGACGCGGTTCCCGGGCCGGTCCTGGACGACCTCATGGGCGAGACCCTCGTCCTTCGTTTCGGTGACCACCTGTGGTGGACCCCGTACAGGGTCCGACGGTGGTCGGAGGCGCCGATGGTGATCTGACCGGCCGTCGGGTACGCCGTCGAGGACGGCCAGTACGGCGGTGCCGGCCTGGCATGTCCGCACCGCACCTGTCTCATTCACCGCCCATGTGATCCGAGGACCGCCGGCAGTCCCGCATGCCGTTGCGCCGTAGGGGGCAGGGCGAGCCGCCTACGGCGCACCGTCACAACCGAGCGGACGTCGTCAGCTGGATGCGTGGGCGGTCCCGGGGCACTCCTGCGAACGCGCACCCATCCAGACGGAGCTGTGCTGCGAATCATCGGTACGGGGCTCTTGGAACCGGCCCCGTACCTCCACCCGTCGTGGCACGGAACCGTGCCACGACGGGCTCCACACCGCGCCCTGGCCGTCCGGGGGCGCCGCGGCGACCGCGGCGCGGCGCGCGTGGCCCGGTCGTGCTGTGGCTCGGTGCTGCGAGACTCGATCGGTGGTGGCAGCACCGAGCAGCACCGAACCACTTGCCTCAGCGCGCCTGGTAGGAAACCGAGTTGATGCCGAAGTTGCACTCTCCGTAGAGGGTCACGCTGCCGCTGAAGCGGGTGTAGGGACCGACGTAGTCGGTTATCTGCGGCGCCTTGCAGTCGACGATGATGCGGACTTCACCGGAGCCGCTGCAGTCGATGCGTCCGACGGTGTTGTACTTCGTCGTGGTGCAGGACACCGCCTGTGCGGATGCTTCGGCGGCCGCCGCGGGCAGCAGGGCGAGGACGGGCGCGGCCGCCAGGGCCAGCGCGGCCAGTCGGGGTGCGGAGTGACGGGACATGTATCTCCTTCTTGACAGGATGCTCAAGGCGTAATGAGGCATGGGCATGCCATGACGAGGCTCAGGGGGTGTGGCCTGCGACCACAGGACGATGAACCGCTACGCGCCTGCTCCGACTCGGCCGGGTCCCGCCCGGCGATCAGCGCGCAACGGCCGGCGACCGGCGGGATGGATCCCTTCTTGTCGTGACGGCTCTGTCGGCCTCCGGTGGACACGATGCTGCGCCGGACGCGCGGGGTCGGGCAAAGGTTTCGGCCTGGGCCGAAAGCTTGAAGGATTCCCGAGCGGGGCTGCGGGCCCGGCCCCCCGATGGCGGCTGATGCGGCGGGCTGCACGCCGGCACCCGGCGCGTTCGTCGAGCATGTCCCGTGCGGGCCGCCATGTCTCTGATCCGGGCCCGGGTACGACGACGTGCCGGTGGCCAGGTCCCCCCACCGGGGGAGCACGCCCCCCGCACGCACGGTGGGCACGCCGGTGTGGGGGTGGGGCTCCAAGCGTAGCCGCGGGC
>NZ_JBHXSY010000018.1:0-55377 GCF_042715295.1 Streptomyces sp. NPDC058701
CCGAGCTATTCGAGGAACAGGTCGGCCGCCGTCCGGACGGTCACCGCCTTCCCGGCCCGCCGCACCCGCACGCCCGCCGCCGACGGCCCGGCCTCCCGCACCACGGGCGCGCCGCCGACTCCCGGCGCGGCCCCGGCGTCCGGGGTGGCGCGGACGCCTGACGCGGTGACCGGCCCTGACGCGGTGACCGGCCCCGGCGCGGCGACGCGCGGCGCGGCGGGCACCCCTGACGCGGCGACCGGCCCCGGTGCGGCGACCTCCGGCGCGGCCCCGACTCCCGGCGCGGCTGCCCCCGGTGGGGAGGCTGCCGCCGGCGCGGCGGGAACCCCCGACGCTTCGGCGGACACCCCCGGCACGGCGGCTACCCCTGGCGGGGGCCCGGCCGCCGGATCGGCTACCCCCGGGGCGGCGCCGACCTCCGGCGGTGCGCCGACCGGGCCCGCCGCCGGCGCGGCCCGCCCCGCCCGGCGCTCCCGCTCGGCCGCGGAGGGCTCGGCGAGCCAGGCCTCTGCGGCCGCGCCCGCCTCCGCCCCCGATGCCGCGCGCCCGCCGCGGCGCTCCCGTTCGGCGGGTGACGGCTCGGTGAGTCAGGCCGCTGCGACGGCGCCGCAGCCGGACACCGCGGGCCCGACGCCGGACCCCGGCGCCCCTGCCCCGGCCGCTGGCTCGGCCCCGGCCGCGCCCGCCCCCGGCGCGGCCCGCCCGCCGCGGCGCTCCCGTTCCGCGGGCGACGGCTCGGTGAGTCAGGCCGCCCCCGGCACGGAGACTCCGAGGCGGTCGGCGCCCCGGAGCCCGGACGCCCCCTGGCACGACCCGAAGCCCGCGTTCGCGGAGCCGCCGGCCGACCCGCCCCGCGCCGCCGACCCGCCGCGCCCCGCCGGACCCCCGGCGGACGAGGCACCGTCCGACCCGGCACCTGCCGCCGCGCCGCGGACCGAGGCCCCGGACGGGGACGGAGACGGCGGCGAGGACGGGGCCGCCGCGCGCCGCTCCGCCCCGGCCGAGCCCCCGGCGGCAGCGGACCCCGCCGAGCCCGACGGCACGTCATCCCGTACCGAACCCACCCCCGACAACGGAGGCGACGCGTGAACGACGTCCTCGACGTCGCCCTGCGGCTGATCGTCGTCTTCGCCGTCTTCCTCGTGCTCCCGCTCGTCGTCGGGCAGGCCGAGCACAAGGTGATGGCCCACATGCAGGGCCGGCTCGGCCCCATGTACGCCGGCGGCTTCCACGGCTGGGCCCAGCTCGTCGCCGACGGCGTGAAGTTCGCGCAGAAGGAAGACATCGTCCCGGCCAACGCCGACCGCCGGATCTTCCAACTGGCACCCGCCGTCGCCCTGCTCCCGTACCTCCTCGTCCTCCTCGCCATTCCGATCGGGCCGGGGGAGGGCGCGGTCGGCCAGGTCATCGATGCGGGGGTGTTCTTCGCGCTCGCCGTCATGGGCGTCGGAGTCCTCGGCTCCCTGATGGCCGGCTGGGCCTCCGCCAACAAGTTCTCCCTGCTCGGCGGCCTCCGCACCGCGGCCCAGCTGCTCGCCTACGAGCTTCCCATGCTGCTCGCCGCCGCCTCCGTCGCCATGGCCGCCGGGACGGTCTCCCTCCCCGGCATCGTCGAGGCCTTCGAGTGGTGGTGGCTGCCCTGGCAGATCGTCGGCGCGCTCGTCTTCTTCATCGCCGGCCTGGCCGAACTGCAGCGGCCCCCCTTCGACATGCCCGTCGCCGACTCCGAGATCATCTTCGGTGCGTACACCGAGTACACCGGCCTGCGCTTCGCACTGTTCCTCCTCGCCGAGTACGCCGGCATCGTCGTCCTCTGCGGCCTCACCACCGTCCTCTTCCTCGGCGGCTGGCACGGACCCTTCGGCGCCGAGGACCTCGGCTGGGTCTGGACCCTGCTCAAGGTCGCGGTCCTGGCGTTCGTCGTGATCTGGCTCCGGGTCAGCTACCCGCGCCTGCGCGAGGACCAGCTCCAGAAGCTCGCCTGGACCGTACTCATCCCCCTCGCGCTCGCCCAGATCGCGCTCACCGGCATCGTGAAGGTGGCGATCAACTGATGCCCATCCCCGGATCCGGCCTCGCCAAGGGCCTGGCCGTGACGCTGCGCACGATGACGAAGCGCTCGCACACCGCCCAGTACCCCGAGGTCCAGCCCGAACTCCCGCCCCGTTCCCGCGGGGTCATCGGCCTGTTCGAGGAGAACTGCACGGTCTGCATGCTCTGCGCCCGGGAGTGCCCCGACT
Source organism: Streptomyces sp. NPDC058701 (assembly GCF_042715295.1). Classification (NCBI taxonomy): domain Bacteria; kingdom Bacillati; phylum Actinomycetota; class Actinomycetes; order Kitasatosporales; family Streptomycetaceae; genus Streptomyces; species Streptomyces sp. NPDC058701. The sequence goes on from NZ_JBHXSY010000018.1 coordinate 2,241, forward strand.
GGTGCATCTACATCGACTCCCACAAGGAGACGGTGCCGGCGTCCACCCCCGGTGGCCGCGAGCGCAGCCGCAACGTCCTCGACCGCTTCGCCATCGACTTCTCCCTCTGCATGTACTGCGGCATCTGCATCGAGGTGTGCCCCTTCGACGCCCTGTTCTGGTCGCCGGAGTTCGAGTACGCGGAGACCGACATCCACGAGCTGACCCACGAGCGGGACAAACTCCGCGAGTGGATGTGGACGGTCCCGGCCCCGCCCGCGCTGGACCCGGCGGCCGAGGAGCCGAAGGAACTCGCGGCCGCCCGCAAGGCGGTGGAAAAGGCCGAAGCCGCCGCCACACCGGCCACCCCCACCCCCGGCACCTACCCCTCGCCCCCGAGCCCGGCCCCGGCCGCCCCGAGCCCGGCTGCTCCCGCCCCGGCCCCCGGCACGGGCCCCGCCCCGGCTCCCGCCCCGGCTCCCGCCCCGGCCCCCGGCACGGGCCCCGCTCCCGATCCGGCTCCTGGCACGGGACCCGCTCCCGCCCCGGCCCCCGGCACTGGCCCCGCCCCGGCCCCCGGCACGGGCCCCGCTCCCGATCCGGCCCCCGGCACGGGCACCGGCACCAGCCCCACCCCGCCGGCAGGTACGAGCCCTCCCGGTACGCCCCCGGCCCCCGGTACCGGTCCCGCCGCCCCGGGACCCGAGCCCGACGCCCCCGGCTCCGGGAGCGACGCCGCCCCCGGAACCGCTCCCGGCACGGGACCCGCACCCGGGAGCGCCCCCCGCCCGGGAACCGGCAGCGGGTCCGACGCCCCCGACGAACCCGACGCCCCGGCGGGAGGTACCGCCTGATGTTCACCGCCCACTTCGCTGCCGCAGCCGCCACCGCCTTCGGCGCCACCACCGCGCCGGCCGTGCCCGCCGCCGCGCAGGCACCCGGCTTCCTGTCACCGACCGGCGTCGAGATCGCCTTCGTCCTCGTCGGCCTCGCCACGCTCGGCGCGGCCCTCGTCACGGTCACCACCAAACAGCTGGTGCACGCCGCCCTCTGGCTCGTCGTCGCGCTCGGCGGCATCGCCGTCGAGTACCTGCTGCTGACCGCCGAGTTCATCGCCTGGGTCCAGGTCCTGATCTACCTCGGCTCCGTGGTCGTCCTCCTCCTCTTCGGGCTGATGCTCACCAAGGCCCCCATCGGCCGCTCCCCGGACGCGGACTCCGGCAACCGGCCGGTCGCCCTCGGCGTCGCGGTCATCGCCGCCGTCGCACTCGTCTGGGTCGTCGTCGACGCTTTCCGCACGACGTGGATCGACCTCGACGGCCCGGTCCAGGGCTCCACGAAGGTCTCCGGCGAGATCCTCTTCCAGCACTGGGTGCTGCCCTTCGAGGCGCTGTCCGTCCTGCTCCTCGCGGCCCTGATCGGCGCCATCGTGCTGTCCCGAAGGAACGACCCCGCCGACCCCGCCGGCCCCGCCACCCCGGCCGGGCCGGGCGACAAGAAGGGCCGGCGCTGATGCACCTCGCCTACCCCGCCGTCCTCGCGGCGCTCCTCTTCTGCACGGGCCTCTACGGAGTCCTGGCCCGCCGCAACGCCATCCTGGTCCTGATGTCCGTCGAGCTGATGCTCAACGCCGTCAACCTCAACCTGGTGGCCTTCGACGTGTGGCTGCGCGACGCCCTGCACGCCGGCCAAACCCTGACCCTCTTCACCATCGCCATCGCCGCCGCCGAGATCGGCATCGGTCTCGCGATCGTGCTGATGGTCTACCGCAACCGGGGCAGCTCTGACGTCGACCGGCTGCGCGACACCGCCGAAGGACACGAACCCGACCGGTCCGCCGCCACCGGCACCGACCACGCCGCCGGCACCGGCACCGCACGGCCGGAGGTCGCCGCGTGAGCACCACGACCCTCGCCGTACTCGTCCCCCTCCTGCCCTTCCTGGGCGCGGTGGCGGGACTGTTCGTCGGCCGCGGCGCCCCCGGCTTCGTACGGCCCCTCGCCATCCTCCCCACACTGGCCGCCGGTGTCCTGGCCGTACTCGTCGCCCTCCGCCAGGGCGGCGGCCGGCCGATCGGCGCCGCGACCGAGCTGACCCCGACCGGCTCGGTGCCGATCGAGCTGTCGCTCTACCTGGACGGCTTCGCCGTGCTGGTCGCCGTGCTGGTCACGCTCGTCGCCACCTGCGTCCAGCTCTACTCGACGGCGTACCTCCGCGAGGACCCGCGCTACCCGTCGTACGCGGCCCTGGTCTCCCTGTTCACCTCCGCCATGCTGCTCGTCGTCTACTCCGGCGACCTGATGGTGCTGCTCGTCGGCTGGGAGGTCATGGGCATCTGCTCGTACTTCCTCGTCGGCCACTACTGGGAGACCGAGGCGGCCCGCTCCGCCTCCCTGAAGGCCTTCCTCGTCACCAAGCTCGGCGACGTCCCCTTCCTGATCGGCCTGTTCGCGCTCGCCACCGACGCCGGTTCGTTCCAGATCACCAAGATCCTCGACACCGTGGCCACGGGCGGCCTCGACCACCCGACGCTGATCGCCCTGCTGCTCCTGGCCGGCGTCGCGGGCAAGTCCGCGCAGTTCCCGCTGCACACCTGGCTCCCCGACGCCATGGCGGGCCCCACCCCGGTCTCCGCACTGATCCACGCCGCGACGATGGTGGCCGCCGGCGTGTACTTCGTCGCCCGCCTCCTGCCGGTCTTCGCGGCCTCCCGGGCCGCGCTGGTGGTCATGGCCGTCATGGCGGCCGTCACCATGATCGGCTCCGGCCTCGCCGCCCTCGCGCAGGACGACATCAAGCGCGTCCTCGCCTATTCCACGATCGGCCAGCTCGGTTACATGACCGGCGCCCTGGCCGTCGGCGACCGCGGAGCGGCCGTCTTCCACCTCCTGTCCCACGGCGCCTTCAAGGCGCTGCTGTTCCTCGGCGCGGGCGTGATCATCCACGCCGCCGGCACGAACTCCCTCGCCGCCATGTCGCGGACGAGCGGACTCGCCCGGCGCATCCCCGACGCCTTCTGGACGATGACGATCGCGCTGCTCGCCCTCGCCGCCGTCCCGCCCTTCGCCGGCTTCTTCTCCAAGGAAGCCGTCCTCGTCGCCGCCGAGCACGCCGCCACCGGCCACTCGGAGTTCGCCCCCAGCGCCGCCGGCTGGCTGGTGCTGGTCGCCGGCGTGCTGACCGCCCTGCTCACCGCCGCCTACGCCACCCGGCTGTGGCTCATGGCCTTCCGCGGCCGGGGCGCCGAGGCCCCCGACCACGGCAAGGAGCCCCTCGCCATGACCGGCGTGCTGTGGCTGCTGGCCATCCCCTCGGTCGGCTTCGGCCTCGCGGCGGGCACCCTCGCCGACTGGTTCGACGGCGGGGAGCTCACCCCCACTGTGGCCACCTCGATCCTCGGCACGGGCGCCGCCGCCATCGGCGCGATGCTCACGTACGCCCTCTGGCAGCGCGCCACCGCCAAGGCCGCCAGCGCCCCCGCCGCGATCGGCCCGGCGGCCGCGGCCGCGGCCGGCCCCGGGGCGGCCCCCACGGCCGGAACCGCGGCCGCCCCCGGCACCGAACAGCCCGCCGCCGTCGCCGCGACGGTGTCCGCCGCGACCGCCGCCGCCGAGTCCGCGGCCGAGACGCCCGAGGTCGCGGAGGTCGCCCACACCCACCCCGCCGTCCCCGCGGGACCCGCCGCCGACCCCGGACGGGCGCTCCTCGGCCCGCTCCACCGCCACGCCGCCGACGGCTTCCACCTCGACGCCGTCTACGACCGGCTGTTCGTCCGCCCCGTCCGCGCGGCCGCGAGCCTCGTCCGGTTCCTCGACCGCGAGGTCGTGGACACGTACGTCCGCGGCGCGGGCACCGGCGCCAGGCTGCTCGGCGGCCTCGTGCGCCGCGCCCAGACCGGCAACGTGCAGAGCTATCTGAGCGCCCTGCTCGCCGGAGCCGTGGTCCTGGCGATCGCCACCGCCGTCCTCGCCAACGTCAACGCCGGATCGTGAGCCGTGAGTCAGCCGTGATTGATATCAGCCCGTCCGTGATGCAGTTCCTTCTGGCGTTCGTCGTGGCCGCACCGCTCCTCGGCGCCGCCGCGGCGCTCCTGCCCGCCCCGCCCGGGCTCAGGGGCCGCGGCCCCGAACAAGCCGTGCTGCGCCACGGCGTGACCGTCACCGGCGTGATCCTCGCCGCGGCCGTCGCCCTCGCCCTGGGCTTCGACCACGACGTTCCGTCACGCTTCCAGGCGACGACGGACATCAGCTGGATCCAGGCGCTGAACGTCCGGATCCACCTCGGCGTCGACGGCATCTCGCTCCCCCTCCTCCTGATGACCGCGCTGCTGTTCTTCCTCTGCGCGCTCTACAGCTACTTCAAGCTCCCCGTAGGCCCCTCCCCGAAGGCCTTCGTCGCCCTGCTGCTCGTCCTGGAGTCCGGCACCCTCGCGACCTTCGCCGTCCTCGACCTGCTGCTCTTCTTCCTCGCCTTCGAGATGGTCCTCATCCCGATGTACTTCCTCATCGCCCGCTGGGGCGGTGCTCAGAGGCAGGCCGCCGCCTGGAAGTTCATCCTCTACACCCTCCTCGGCTCCGTCGTCATGCTGCTCGGCCTGCTGCTCATCGGACTGAAGAGCGGCACCTTCGACATGGTGGCACTCGCCTCTGACAACGGCCGCGAACTGACCCGCACCACCCAGCTCCTGGCCGTCCTCGCCGTCGGGATCGGCCTCGCCGTGAAGACCCCGATGTGGCCGCTGCACAGCTGGCTCCCGGACGCCCACACCGCCGCCCCCACGGTCGGCTCCGTCCTGCTGGCCGGCGTCCTGCTGAAGATGGGCACGTACGGGTTCGTCCGCATCCTGATCCCCGTCACCCCCGACGGCATGGCCGCGTTCGCCCCCTACCTGGGCGCCTTCGCCGCCGTCGGCATCGTCTACGGCTCCCTCGCCTGCCTCGCGCTGGCCCGCAAGGGCGGCAAGGGCGACCTCAAGCGCCTCATCGCGTACTCCTCCGTCGGGCACATGGGCTTCGTGCTCCTCGGCATCGCGTCGATGACCCCCACCGGCGTCAACGGAGCGCTCTTCGCCAACATCGCCCACGGTCTGATCACCGGCCTCCTCTTCTTCCTGGTCGGCGCCCTCAAGGACCGCTACGGCACCGCCGACCTCGACACCCTCGCCGGAGCCACCGGCGCCGCCCTCTACGGCCGCGCCCCCCGCTTCGGCGCGCTCCTCGCCTTCGCGGCCGTCGCCTCCCTCGGCCTGCCCGGCCTGGCCGGCTTCTGGGGCGAGATGCTGGCCCTGTTCGGCGCCTTCGACCCGGCAGGCGGGCTGCCGCGCCCCGCGTTCCTCACCTACACGGCCGTCGGCGCGTTCGGCACCCTGCTCACCGCCGCGTACCTCCTGATCGTCGTGCGCCGCGTCTGCATGGGCGACCCGAAGGCCGGACCCGAACTCGCCGTCGCGGACGTCCAGCGCTACGAGTTCGCCGCCTGGACCCCGCTCGCCGCCCTCACCGTCCTCGCCGGCCTGTGGCCCGCGGTCCTCCTCGGCCTCACCGACCCGGCCGTCCAGAAGCTCCTCGCAGGAGGCACCTCATGACGGCCCTCGCGGTCCTCGCCGCCGAGACCCCGAACCTGGTCCAGTCCGTCGACTGGCTCGCCATCGCGCCCGTCGTCATCACCGCCGCCGTCGGCCTGGCCGTGCTGGTCGCCGACCTCTTCGTGCCGGAGTACCGCAAGGGCGTCCTCGGCTGGGTCTCCGTGGCCGGCCTCGCCGCCGCGACCGCCACCCTGCTGCCGCTGCGCGCCGGAGACCGCACCACCTTCTGCCTCACCGGCGACCCGGCCGCCTGCAGCTACACGGCCGACCACTTCGCGCTCGTCGTCCAGTTCCTGGTCCTGGCCGGCGCCCTGGTCACCGCACTGCTGTCGGTCACCGCCGTCCGCGACGCGCGCATGCCGGCCGGCGAGTACTGGTTCCTGCTGCTCTCCTCCGCCGCCGGCGCGGCCCTGCTGCCCGCCTCCCGCGACCTCGCGACCCTGATCGTCGCCCTCGAAGTCGCCTCGCTGCCCGCCTTCGCCCTCGTCGGCATGCGCCGCGGCGACCGGCTCTCCTCCGAGGCCGCCCTCAAGTTCTTCCTGTCCTCCGTCACCGCCACCGCCGTGTCCCTGATGGGCGTCAGCTTCGTCTACGCCGCCACCGGATCCCTGCACCTCAGCCAGGTCGCCGACCGTCTCGAAGACGTCCCCGGGCAGCTCGACACCCTCGCCATGGCCGGCGTCGCGCTCACCCTCGTCGGCTTCGCCTTCAAGACCGCGGCCGTCCCCTTCCACTTCTGGGTCCCCGACACGTACGTAGGCGCCCCCCTGCCCATCGCGGGCTACCTCTCGGTGATCGGCAAGGCCGTCGGCTTCACCGGCCTCATCCTCGTGACGGTGATCGCCTTCCCGGCGTACTCCGACATCTGGGGTCCGGCCCTCGCCGTCCTCGCCGCCCTCACCATGACCCTCGGCAACGCCGCCGCCCTGCGACAGTCCGCCGACCGGCCGAACAGCGCCGTACGCCTCCTCGCCTGGTCCTCGGTCGGCCAGGCCGGCTACCTGCTGGTCCCGATCGCGGCCGCCGCGTACTCCGAGCGCGACCAGATCGGCGCCACCGTCGCGTACGCCCTCATGTACGCGGCCGTGAACCTCGGCGCCTTCGCCGTCGCCGCGCTGGTCGCCCGCACCAAGCCGCTCCACCGGATCAGCGACTACCGGGGCCTGTACGCCGAGCGCCCCCTCGCCGCCCTCTCGCTGGCCTTCTTCCTGCTCTGCCTGGCCGGCCTGCCGCCGGGCCTCATCGGCCTCTTCGCCAAGGTCACCGTCTTCCGGTCCGCGGTCGACGCGGGCCTGGGCTGGCTGGCCGTCGTCATGGCGGTCAACGTCGTCCTCGCCCTGTACTACTACCTGCGCTGGACCGCGCTCCTGTTCCGCGCGCCGGAAACCGCCGCCGGGCCCGCCGGCACGCCGGCCGGACCACCGGCCACCGCACCCGCGCGGGCCCCGTGGCCGGTGACCACCGCGATCGTGCTCACCGCCGCGACCGCGGTGGTGCTCTCCGGTGCCCCGCAGCTGGTCCTGCGCTTCGCATCGGGATCGCTCTTCCCCCAGTAGGCCCGCCGCCGACCCGTACGGCTTGCCCGGGGGCCGCCCGCACGGCGTCCGCCCACCGGCCGCAACCCGTACGGAGCAACCCCCGCCGTCGTCCGTACCGCCCCCGCCACCCCGGCCGCGGGGGCGGCGACCCCGGCGCGCCCTGGGAACCCCACGCCCCCACCTGGCGTTGACCAGGAAGGGAGGGTCCACTGGACCGTAGGCCCTCCGATCCGCAGATCCTGGACGGGGTCCCCCTGCCGCACCACTTGGAGGGCGTACCGTGCACCGCCGGCACAACGGGCTCAAGACCGCCGTACTCCTCGGCGGGATGTCCGCACTCATCATCGTCATCGGAAGCTTCTTCGGACGGACCGGCCTGATCGTCGCCGTCCTGGTCGCCCTCGGGACGAACGCGTACGCGTACTGGAACAGCGACAAGCTGGCTCTACGCGCGATGCGCGCCCGCCCCGTCAGCGAGTTCGAGGCCCCCGATCTCTACCGCATGGTGCGCGAGCTCTCCACGTCCGCGCGCCAGCCCATGCCACGGCTCTACATCTCGCCGACCGAGGCACCCAACGCCTTCGCGACCGGCCGCAACCCGCGCAACGCCGCGGTCTGCTGCACCGAGGGCATCCTGCGCATCCTCGACGAGCGCGAGCTGCGCGGGGTCATCGGCCACGAGCTGAGCCACGTCTACAACCGCGACATCCTGATCTCCTCGGTCGCCGGCGCACTCGCCTCGGTGATCATGTTCCTGGTCAACTTCGCCTGGCTGATCCCGGTCGGCCGGTCCAACGACGACGAGGGCCCCGGCCTCTTCGGCATGCTGCTGATCATGATCCTGGGCCCGCTGGCCGCCTCCGTGATCCAGCTGGCGATCAGCCGCTCCCGCGAGTACGAGGCCGACGCCTCGGGCGCCCAGCTCACCGGCGACCCGCTCGCCCTGGCCAGCGCCCTGCGCAAGCTCGACGCGGGCACCAAGCAGCTCCCGCTGCCCGCCGAGCCCCGGCTGGAGACGGCGAGCCACATGATGATCGCCAACCCGTTCCGCCCGGGAGAAGGGCTTTCCAGAATGTTCTCCACCCACCCCCCGATGGCCGAGCGCATCGCCCGGCTCGAACAGATGGCAGGCCGTAGGCAGTGAAGACAATCCTGAACGTCATGTGGCTCGTGCTCAGCGGCATCTGGCTGTTCCTGGGCTATGTCCTGGCAGGTGTCCTGCTCTGCATCACCATCATCGGCATCCCCTTCGGGATCGCCGCCTTCCGCATCGCGATCTACGCCCTCTGGCCCTTCGGCTACACGACGGTCGAGCGGCGCGACGCGGGCGCCCCGTCCTGCGTGGGCAACGTCCTGTGGCTGGTCCTGGCGGGCTGGTGGCTCGCCCTGGGCCACATCGTCACCGGCATCGCCCTGTGCGTCACGATCATCGGCATCCCCTTCGGCATCGCCAACTTCAAGATGGTCCCGCTCTCCCTGCTCCCGCTGGGCCGCGAGATCGTCCCGACGGACGCCCCGTTCGCCGCCCGCTGACCCCGGTCGCCCGGTGGGGCGAGGACCGGCACGGCGGCCACCCCTCCCCGGCGGACGCGCAGGTCGCGGTCGGACTCGACCGAGTTATCCACAGGGTGTGCGCACTGTCGGTGGGGTCGGTCACCATGAACGCATGAACGAGACCGAGCAGTTGCTGGAGCAAGTCGCGGCCCACGTCCGCCACTGCGCGCGGGACGACGGAGAACCGCTGCCCGCACCGCTGGACACCGACGAGGTCATCCGGAGCGAGCGCATACTCGGCTTCGCCCTGCCCCCGCTGCTCGCCGGGCTCCACACCAGGGTCGGAGACGGCGGATTCGGCCCGGAGCACGGGCTGCTGCCGCTGCGCGAGATCGTGCGGACGTACGAGGCACAGCGGGTGTCCGGGTGGCGCTGGCCGGAGGCCGTGCTGCCGGTGGCCGACTTCGGCTGCGGGATGTGGGTGTGCGTCGACTGCCGTTCGGAGGGTGCCCAAGTCCTGCTTTTCGACCCCAATCCGGGGGATCCCGACCTCGCCTGGTTCCTCGACAGCCCCAGCCTTGCCGACTGGCTGCGCGGCTGGATCGACGGCACCGCCTGGTACTGCGAGGACTCGGCCGCGGGGGAGGAGTACGACCTGGATCCCACCCCCTGGGCCGAGTTCAGATCCCGGATCTGACCCGCGGGCGCCCGCCGCCCGCCCCCCACCGGCCCGCGCGTCCGCTCCGGCACACCTCCCCCGCACGGCATACCCGCCGGCCGCACCCGCAGTCGGACAGCCCGACCGCTGCCACGGCCCGACCCTTGACAACTGAACCGAGAGCCCTCAGGCGGGCGTTCGCGATCGCGTAGTACATCGGCGCCCTAGACGACGCCCTCCCGGCCCGGTACCGGCGTTCGCTGCCGCTCCCACCCCTCCAGGGCGGTCAGGCATGCGTGGTCGAGGTGGCGCAGCCCGCCGAGGTCGAGCCGGACCGGCCCGTGCGGCAGCGCGTCCAGCGCGTCGAGCAGCTTGGGCAGCCGCAGGAAACTGGCGTTCCCCACGACCCGCACGCACAGCACCTCACCCTCCCAGACCTCCTCGATGTGCACGTGGGACGTCTCCCACGCCGCCTTGGCGACGGCGAGCCCCAGCCCGAACAGCACCCCCTCGAAGAGGTTCGTCGCCACGATCGACACCGCCGTCGCCACCAGCACCACCGCCTCGCCCCGGTGCGTGCGCCACAGCGCGGCCACCGCCCGCGCGGGCAGCAGCTTCCAGCCCGCGTGCAGCAGCACCCCCGCCAGCGCCGCCAGCGGAACCAGCTCCAGCACCCGGGGGACGGCCACGGCGAACAGCAGCAGCCAGCCGCCGTGCATCACCCGCGAGGCCCGGGTGCGCGCCCCGGCCTCCACATTGGCGGCGCTGCGCACGATCACCGCCGTCATGGGCAGCGCCCCCAGCAGCCCGCACACGCTGTTGCCCACCCCCTGGGCGATCAGCTCCCGGTCGTACTCCGTCCTCGGCCCGTCGTGCATGCGGTCCACGGCGGCGGCACTGAACAGCGTCTCGGCGGAGGCGATCAGCGCCAGCGCGACCACGGTCCCGGCCGCGCCGAAGGAGGCCAGCACCCCGAAGTCCCCCCAGCCGGGCGGGGACACCGCTTCCAGCACCCCGGTCACCCGCACCTTCTCGACGGGCATCCGCCACACCGCCGCCACGGCGGTGGCGGCGAACACGGCGACGAGCGCCCCCGGCACGAGGCGCAGCCGGGCCGGCATCCGGCGCCAGCCCACCAGGACGGCGACCGTCCCGGCCCCGAGCGCCACGGCGGCCCAGTCGGCCCCCGCCAACAGCTCCGGCAGCCCGCCGAACTTCGCCAGGGTCGTGCCCGGGGCCCCGGCGCCGCCCAGGGCGTACAACTGTCCGGCGATCAGCACGAGCCCGATCCCGGCGAGCATGCCGTACACGACGGCGACGGAGATCGCCCGGAACCACCGCCCGAGGCGCAGCACCCCCATGCCCAGCTGCAGGGCGCCGGCGGCCAGGACGAGCACCCCGAGCGCGGGCAGGCCGTACGCGCCCACCGCCTCGTAGACGAGCACGGTGAGACCGGCCGCGGGCCCGCTCACCTGGAGCGAACTCCCGCGGAACCACCCCGTGACCAGCCCGCCGACCACTCCGGTGACGATCCCCAGCTCCGCCGGAACCCCGGAGGCGACGGCGATCCCCACACACAGGGGTAGCGCGACCAACGCGACGACGACGGACGCCCCGAAGTCTTCCCGAAACGTGCCGGCCCCTGGCATGCGAGAACCCCCTGCCACGCGGTGATGGACGTCACCCAGCGTGGTGGGCGCACTCCCCGGCGCCCAAGTGCCCACGGAGGTCCGCGGTGGCGCACGCGCCGCACGCGCCCCGCACACACGCCCCGCGACCGCTGCGGCCCGGCGGTCGGTGAAGACCGCCGGGCCGGCGTGGGAGCAGGTCGCGGACCAGCGTCAGCGGTAGTTCACGTACTGGATCGCGAAGTCCAGGTCCTTGCCCTTGAGCAGCGTCTGTACCTCCTGCAGGTCGTCACGGCTCTTGGAGCTGACGCGCAGCTCCTCGCCCTGCACCTGGGCCTTGACGCCCTTGGGACCCTCGTCCCGGATGATCTTCGCGACCTTCTTGGCGTTCTCCTGGGAGATGCCCTCCTCGATCGTGGCGAAGATCTTGTACTCCTTGCCGGAGAGCTGCGGCTCGCCGGCGTCCAGCGCCTTGAGCGAGATGCCGCGCTTGACCAGCTTGGTCTCGAAGACGTCGAGGATGGCCTTGACGCGCTCCTCGGAGTTCGCCTCCATCACGATCTTCTCGCCGGACCAGGCGATCGTGGCGCCCGTGCCCTTGAAGTCGTAACGCTGCGAGAGTTCCTTGGCGGCCTGGTTGAGGGCGTTGTCGACCTCCTGCCGCTCGACCTTCGAGACGATGTCGAAACTGGAGTCGGCCATGTCCTGTGGCTCCTTGAAGTCGGTGGTGATGGCCCCGTGGGGCCCGGCCGGACAGCTCCGGTCCGCTCGGCAAAGCCTAGCCACCGCACCCACCCGCAGCGCTGATCAATCCGGTGGCGAAGCACCCCCGGTCATCGGGTATCGTTTACGTCGTTGCCACAGAGCACCGCCCCACAGCGGACTCGCAGGCGACATCTCATGGCGATGTGCCCGAGTGGCCAATGGGAGCGGACTGTAAATCCGTCGGCTTAGCCTACCCAGGTTCGAATCCTGGCGTCGCCACGCGATGTGAGACCCCCGTTACTGCGGAAACGCAGGGCGGGGGTCTTCTCGTCGTACCCGGCCGCGGCCCCCAGGGCCATGCGTCCAGCAGGACCAGTCGAGGGAACCGGCCGGCACGCGCCGGTCCCGGTCGCGGCGCGGGGCAAGGGCCGTCACCGATTCGGCCGCCGCCCGTTCGCCGTCGGCGCCGTTCAGCGAGCGCATCGCGGGGGTCCCCCGTTCGTTCTCCGGGCGTGAAGCGGACATCTGACACGCGGGGAAAGGCAGGCGGAGGCGTGCTCATCGCCCTGCTCGGCGCGGGGCTCCCGGCTCTGGTGGGGGCGGCCCTCCACACCGAGGTGGGGGAGCCCTACCGAGAGACCCGGCTGTACTTCGGCACCGAGCGCCCCGGCGGCCGGGATCCGGTCGGTGAGCGGGAGTTCATTGGCTTCCTGGACCGGGAGGTCACCCCCGCCTTCCCGGAAGGGCTGACCGTCCAGGAAGGCCGGGGCCAGTGGCGGGAGCAGGACGGCGACATCGTCCGCGAATCCTCGTACGAGGTGGTTCTGCTGTACCCCGAGAAGGAGGCCGGCGAGCGCAGCGCCCGCATCGAGCGGATCCGGCAGGCCTACGAGGACCGCTACCGGCAGGACTCGGTCGGGCGGTCCGACGACAAGGTGACCGCCGAGTTCTGACCGGTCGGGGTGCTCACCGGAGCACCCCGACCGCACCCGCACTTCCTGTGCCCCCGGTGCGCCCCCGGTCCGTCAGTTGCCCGCCACGTCCTTGACCGCCACCGTCACCGGGATCGAACCGGACGTCAGCTCCAGGGTCAGGCCCGCCGTCGCCGGGGTCTCGACCAGTTCGGCCAGCACCGCGGCCACGTCGTCGCGCGGAACCGACCCGCGGCCCGTACGGGCCTCCAGGCGGACCAGGCCGTTCCCCGCGTCGTCGATCAGGGCGCCGGGGCGCAGGATCGTCCACTCCAGGCCCAGCCGGGTGCGGACGTAGTCGTCCGCCTCGCCCTTCGCCCGCAGGTAGAAGTCGAAGACCTCGTCGCCCTCGTGCCAGGCGTCCGCGCCCATCGAAGAGACCATCAGGAAGCGCCGGACGCGTGCCCGTTCCGCCGCGTCGGCGAACAGGACGGCCGCCCCGCGGTCCACGGTGTCCTTGCGCCCCACGCCGCTGCCGGCGCCCGCGCCCGCCGCGAAGACGGCCACGTCCGCGCCCTGGAGGATGCCCGCGACGTGCTCCACCGAGGCCGACTCCAGATCGCACAGCACCGCCTCGGCGCCGGCCTCCCTGAGGGCGTCGCCCTGTGCCGGGTCGCGGACGATGCCCGCGACCTCGTACCCGCGCGCGGCGAGCAGGCGCTCCAGCCGCAGCGCGATCTGACCGTGTCCACCCGCGATGACGATGCGCATGCCCCGACCGTACGACGAGCCGGGCGCACATGCCCGCGAACTCCCGGCGAACCTTCAGGGTCCGGGCTTCGTGCGGCCCTGCCGGGGCAGGTCCAGGGCGACCGCGACGGCGGAGTCGCAGTACTCCCGTACGGCACTCGTCCGGGCTACGACCCGGCCGCGGTGGATCACGATCCGGCTGTACGCCAGGGAGAGCACGCCCGCGATCCGGTCTCCGCGCACGGCGAGCAGCTCCGCCGGGAAGCCGGCCTCCACGCGCACCTCCGGCAGGCCCATGGCCTCACGGGCGGCGGAGCTGATCGAGTCGTACGCCTCGCCCGCGCGCAGCCCGCCCTGGGAGGCCAGAAGGTACGCGGCTTCGAGGGGGTCACCGCGGCCGACCGGGTTCCCGGCGTCCCGCAGGGCCCCGCTGCCGGCCGCGACCCGAACCCCCGAGGCGCGCAGCAGGCGTACGGGCGCGGTGCGCAGACCGCGGCGCTCCAGGGCCGCACAGTCGCCCTGGGGGAGGCAGGTGACCCGGACGCCGGCCGCGGCGAGCTGGTCGGCGGCGCGGGTCGCCGCGTCCAGCGGGAGCCGGGACAGCCCCCCGCACGGACCGACCGTCACGCCGGGGCGGAGCCCCCCGGCCATCGCCGCGAGCCGGGCCAGGCGGGCGGGATCGTCACCGTCCGTGTGGAGGTCCACGGGGCAGCCGTGCTCGGCGGCGAGCTCCAGGACCGCTTCGAGGAAGCCCGTCGGGTCGGGGTCCAGGTCGGGGCAGCCGCCGATCACCGAGGCGCCCATCTTGACGGCGTCCCGCAGCATGGCCAGCCCGTCCGCGCCGGCCAGCCCGGTCAGCAGCCGGGGTACCGCCACCGTGGTGAGGTCGGTGAGCCCGCGCAGGGACCGGCGGGCCGCGAGGACCGCCTCCATGGGGCCGAGGCCGTGCACGTCGCCGATCCGGACATGCGCGCGCACGGCGGTGGCGCCGTGGCCGAGCTGGAGCAGTGCCGCTTCGGTGGCCCGCCGCTGGACCTCGTCGGGGGCGTAGGAGACGGGACCCTCGGCGTCCGCGGTCAGGGCGGTGTCCCCATGGGCGTGCGGCTCGGCGGGGGCGGGCAGCAGCAGGTACCCGCTCAGGTCCACCCGGGACAGGGCGGGCGCGGGGAGGCTGCCGGCGGTACCGACGACCTGGATGCGGCCGCCGCCGAGACGTACGTCGACGGTACGGCCGTCCGTGAGGCGGGCCCCGGTCAGCAGCAGGGTGGTCGCCTCGGCGGTGGCGGGGTGGCCGGGCTCGGGCCGGTACGGCCGCCCGGGCCCGAGGCCCGCACCGGGGCCCGCGCCGGGGCTCTCGCCGGCGTCAGGTCCGTGAGAGGGACCCTGGGAAGGACCGTGCCCGGGGCCGTGGGCGCCGCCCTCGCCGTGGCCGCTGCGGGGGAGGCGGAACGGCTGCTGCGGCGGGCTGTCGGACATCGCGCTCCTGCGGTGGCTCGGGCGGTTCCTGCGGCCGTGGAGGCGGCCCAGCGCCCCAAGATCACGCAGCGTGCCCGCAGCCTAGGGCGCGGCGCACTGCGCTTCGCGGAGGAGGCGAATAGTCGTACCGGTGTGGTGCCCGCGTCGAGTGCCGGCGCCCGCGCGTGCGCCCGGGGTCGCGCCCGCACGCGCGAGCGCGTTCGCGCTCGTCGCGCGCCCACGCCCGCGGAAGTCGCGCACGCGAGCCGAACCAGCGCTCGCGACCGGCGCTCGCGCTCGTCAGCGGCGCTGGTCGCGTCGTGCGCCGCGGGACCGCACGGGTCCTCGCGGGACCACTGGTGGTGCTCACGGCGGAGGTGCGCGTGTGAGCCCGCCCACAATCTGCCCGGAATCGGGCCCGGAAGCGTTCTGAGGCTTGATCGAAAAGGGTGGTCCGACCCCCTCGGAGCCCTGCTGCCGCAAAGGATTTGGGCGATCGGCGGGCAACCGTGTAATGTCTTCATCGCTCGCCCCAATAGCTCAGTCGGTAGAGCGTCTCCATGGTAAGGAGAAGGTCTGCGGTTCGATTCCGCATTGGGGCTCTGGTGAGAGAGGTTCCCCACCCTCGGGTGGGGAGGCGATCACATCAAAGCGGCGTAGCTCAGTCGGTAGAGCAAGCGGCTCATAATCGCTGTGTCACCGGTTCAAGTCCGGTCGCCGCTACACACAGTAGCCGATTGCGGGGTCGGTCTCCCGGTCGGCTACTCTTGTATGCGTTCATCCGTCCCAATTTCCGTCAAGGAGCACTCACGTGGCTGCCACCGACGTCCGCCCGAAGATCACGCTGGCCTGCGTGGAGTGCAAGGAGCGGAACTACATCACCAAGAAGAACCGGCGTAACGACCCGGACCGTCTTGAGATGAAGAAGCACTGCCCGCGTTGCAACTCGCACACCGCGCACCGCGAGACCCGCTGACCCCAGCGAAGTCTCGTTTAACAGGCACAGTCATGAGGTCGTCCCCTTTTTCAGGGGGCGGCCTCATGTCGTTTCCACGACCGGCCGCGACAGCCGCGTCGGCCGTGTCCGGGGAATCCGGATCGGCCCGCGTGTGCCTCCGCAGCCTTGTTTTGTGTTTTTCGTGATCCCTTCATCAGGAGGTAGTGAGTCATGGCTCTCGACCAGTCCTTCGTGGGCCGGAGCTACCCGCCCACCGATCCCTACGAGGTCGGCCGGGAGAAGATCCGCGAATTCGCGGTAGCGGTGGGTGACGAAAACCCCGTCTACACCGACCGTGAGGCCGCGAAGCAGTTCGGGTACCCCGACGTGATCGCTCCGCCGACCTTCGTGTTCGCCATCACCTTCGCGGCAGCCGGTCAGGTCGTCGACGACCCGCAGCTGGGGCTGGACTACAGCCGCGTGGTCCACGGGGACCAGAAGTTCGCCTACACCCGCCCGGTGCGTGCCGGCGACCGGCTCTCGGTGACCTCCACGATCGAGGCCGTGAAGTCGATGGCGGGCAACGACATCATCGACATCCGCGGCGAGGTCCACGACGAGTCCGGCGAGCACGTGGTGACGGCTTGGACGAAGCTCGTCTCCCGCGCCCCCCAGGAGGCCTGACATGGCTGCGCAGATCAAGTACGCCGACGTCGAGGTCGGCACCGAGCTCCCCGCGGGGTCCTTCCCCGTGACGCGCGCCACGCTGGTGCGGTACGCCGGCGCCTCGGGGGACTTCAACCCGATCCACTGGAACGAGAAGTTCGCCACGGAGGTGGGACTGCCGGACGTGATCGCGCACGGCATGTTCACCATGGCCGAGGCGATCCGCGTGGTCACCGACTGGGTCGGCGACCCGGGCGCGGTCATCGAGTACGGGGTGCGCTTCACCAAGCCGGTCGTGGTCCCGAACGACGACCGGGGCGGCCTGATCGAGGTCACGGGCAAGGTGGCCGCCAAGCTGGACGACAACCGCGTCCGGGTCGACCTGACGGCCATGAGCGCCGGCCAGAAGGTCCTCGGCATGTCCCGCGCAGTGGTGGCGCTGAGCTGACACCCAGCTCGGGACCCGCCTCCGCCCGACCGCCCGCCGTACGGGAAGGCCGCGGGGGCTGACCCGGCCGGACCCCGTCCCCGCCGCCCGCCCGACTGAAGCCGCGCCCCGCCCGTTCCCCGCCGCCGCCCGCCCGGTCACGGCGGGGCGCGGCTGCCGGGGCGGAGGAACCCGCAGGGAGCCGCACCGCTCCGGCTCCCGCGCCGCCGCCGCGTCCATGAAGGAGTCGGCCTTCGCCTTCTGGACCGTACGGGCCTCCGAGCTCCCGGTCGCCCGGGCCGAGGCCGAGCGCCGCCTCGCCGAGCAGGCGGCGGAGCGCTGAGCCGCCACCCGACCACGGGTCCCGGTCCGTGGCCCCGCAGGGATGCGAGGGGCACGGACCGTACTCTTGTCCCCGTGCAGGAACTCCACGACGCCCCCCTCGCCCCGCTGACCACCTTCCGCCTCGGTGGTCCCGCCGCCCGCCTGATCACCGCGACCACCGACGCCGAGGTCGTCGCCGCCGTCCGCGCCGCGGACGAGAGCGGCACCCCGCTCCTGGTCATCGGCGGCGGCAGCAACCTGGTCATCGGCGACCGCGGCTTCGACGGCACGGCCCTGCGCATCGCCACCACCGGCTTCGCCCTCGACGGCACCACCCTGGAGCTCGCCGCGGGCGAGAACTGGAGCGACGCCGTCGCCCGCACCGTCGCGGCCGGTCTCGCCGGGATCGAGTGCCTCGCCGGGATCCCCGGCTCCGCGGGCGCCACCCCGATCCAGAACGTCGGTGCGTACGGGCAGGAAGTCCGCGACACGATCACCGAGGTCGTCGCCTACGACCGCACCCGCGGCGAGACGGTCACGCTGACCGCCGCCGAGTGCGCGTTCTCGTACCGCGACAGCACCTTCAAGCACCAGCCCGGGCGGTACGTCGTCCTGCGCGTCCGCTTCGCCCTGGAGGACGCCGGCGGCCTCTCCGCGCCGATCAAGTACCCCGAAACCGCCCGCGCCCTCGGCGTCGAGGCCGGCGACCGGGTCCCCGCCGCCGCCGCCCGCGAGACCGTACTGCGCCTGCGGGCCGGCAAGGGCATGGTCCTCGACCCCGCCGACCACGACACCTGGTCGGCCGGCTCCTTCTTCCACAACCCCGTCCTGACCGACGAGGCCTACGCCGCCTTCCTCGCCCGCGTCCAGGACCGCCTCGGCCCCGACACCGCCCCGCCCGCCTACCCCGCGGGCGACGGCCGTACGAAGACCAGCGCCGCCTGGCTCATCGACAAGGCCGGCTTCACCAAGGGCTACGGCACGGGCCCCGCGCGCATCTCCACCAAGCACACCCTCGCTCTCACCAACCGCGGCGAGGCCACCACCGAAGACCTCCTCACCCTGGCCCGCGAGGTCGTCGCGGGCGTCCACGCGGCCTTCGGCGTCACCCTCGTCAACGAGCCGGTGACGGTCGGCGTCAGCATCTGAGGAGCCGCGGCCGCCCATGCTCTGTCCCCTCCACGGGGCCGGTACGGACCCCACCCGCCTCGTGGGGCGCACGCTCAGCCGAGTCGTCGCGTCCTGGCACATCAGCGACGGCGAGCGCTCCGAGGCCCCCCTCGACGTCTGGCTGATCGACAGCGTCGGCGACTCCATCCGGATCACCACCGGATCCGACCAGTGCCTGATCGTCGAGTCCGCGGCGCCGCACGCGCCGTACGACATGGGGGAGTGGGGCCGCATCGAGGTCGGCGAGGACCTCGGCGACCACCCCTTCCTGCGCCACCTCGGCGAGACCGTCGCCTCGGTCGCCGAGTACGCCCTGCCCGAACAGGGCCGCACCCACCTGGAGATCGGCTTCCCGGACGGCGGCCGGGTGCGTGCCGACTGCTACGAGGGGGACCTGCGGCTCACCCGCTGAGCCACTGGTCGATCCCCGCCAGCAGCTTGGCCTGCACTTCCTCGGGCGCGGCCGAACCGCGCACCGACTGACGGGCCAGCTCGGCGAGCTCCGCGTCCGTGAAGGCGTGATGCGTACGGGCGATCTCGTACTGGGCCGCCAGCCGGGACCCGAACAGCAGCGGGTCGTCCGCGCCCAGCGCCATCGGGACGCCCGCCTCGAAGAGCGTCCGCAGCGGGACGTCCTCGTGCCGCTCGTACACCCCGAGGGCGACGTTCGAGGCCGGGCAGACCTCGCAGGTGATCTGCCGGTCGGCGAGGCGCTTGAGCAGCCGCGGGTCCTCGGCGGCCCGTACGCCGTGCCCGATGCGGGCCGCGTGCAGGTCGTCCAGGCAGTCGCGGACCGAAGCCGGGCCGGTGAGCTCGCCGCCGTGCGGGGCCGCGAGGAGGCCGCCCTCGCGGGCGATGGCGAAGGCCCGGTCGAAGTCGCGGGCCATGCCCCGGCGTTCGTCGTTGGAGAGCCCGAAGCCGACGACGCCGCGGTCGGCGTACCGGACGGCGAGACGGGCCAGGGTGCGGGCGTCCAGGGGGTGCTTCATCCGGTTCGCGGCGATGACCACCCGCATCCCCAGGCCGGTCTCGCGGGAGGCCGAGTCGACGGCGTCGAGGATGATCTCGACGGCCGGGATCATGCCGCCGAGCAGGGGGGCGTAGGAGGTGGGATCCACCTGGATCTCCAGCCAGCCGCTGCCGTCCCGTACGTCCTCCTCGGCCGCCTCGCGGACCAGGCGCCGGATGTCGTCGGGCTCGCGGAGGCAGGACCGGGCGGCGTCGTACAGCCGCTGGAAGCGGAACCAGCCGCGCTCGTCGGTGGCGCGCAGCTTGGGCGGCTCCCCGCCGGTCAGGGCGTCGGGGAGCCGGACCCCGTACTTGTCGGCGAGCTCCAGCAGGGTCGATGGTCGCATCGAGCCGGTGAAGTGCAGGTGGAGGTGGGCTTTCGGCAGAAGCGTGAGATCGCGTGCGTGCTCCATCTGGTGATCCTGCCGTACGCACGCGCTGAGCGGGAGGGCGTTTTACCCATCGGGGGCTTGCTCGAACGCGCGAACGGGCACGGAGGGGGAGTGGAGGCGGCGGCCGGTCCGCTGCGCGGGCCCCCCGGGCTCCGCCCCGGACCCGCGCCTCAAACGCCGGCGGGGCTCAAGATCGGGGCTCCGCCCCGGAGCCCCGCGCCTCAAACGCCGGCGGGGCTGGAGGGGGGCTCGCCGCGGATCCCGCGGCGCGGACGCCCGCGGGGGTGGACGTGGGACGGCCCGGACGGCTGTGCCGGGAAGGACGAGTGGCGGCCGCCCTCGGGGGGTGACCGCCACTCGGGGGTGTGCCGTGGGCCGGTCTAGGCCTTGGCCTCCGCCAGGAGCTTCTGGATCCGGGACACGCCCTCCACCAGGTCCTCGTCGCCCAGGGCGTACGAGAGGCGCAGGTAACCGGGGGTGCCGAAGGCCTCGCCCGGGACGACCGCGACCTCGGCCTCGTCCAGGATCAGGGCGGCCAGCTCGACGGAGGTCTGCGGGCGCTTGCCGCGGATCTCCTTGCCGAGGACGTCCTTCACGGACGGGTACACGTAGAACGCGCCCTCGGGGGTCGGGCAGAGGACGCCGTCGATCTCGTTCAGCATCCGCACCATCGTCTGGCGGCGGCGGTCGAAGGCGGTGCGCATCTCGTGCACCGCGTCCAGGCTGCCGGAGACGGCGGCGAGCGCCGCGACCTGGGCCACGTTGGAGACGTTGGAGGTGGCGTGCGACTGCAGGTTGGTCGCGGCCTTGACGACGTCCTTCGGGCCGATGATCCAGCCCACCCGCCAGCCGGTCATCGCGTACGTCTTGGCGACGCCGTTGACGATGATGCACTTGTCGGCCAGCTCGGGGACGATCGCCGGCAGGGAGACGAACTTCGCGTCGCCGTAGACCAGGTGCTCGTAGATCTCGTCGGTCAGGACCCACAGGCCCTTGTCCGCGGCCCAGCGGCCGATCGCCTCGGCATCGGCCTCGCTGTAGACGGCGCCCGTCGGGTTGGACGGGGAGACGAAGAGGACCACCTTGGTGCGCTCGGTGCGCGCGGCCTCCAGCTGCTCGACGGACACCCGGTAACCGGTGGTCTCGTCGGCCACGACCTCGACCGGGACACCGCCGGCGAGACGGATGGACTCCGGGTAGGTGGTCCAGTACGGAGCCGGGACGATGACCTCGTCACCCGGGTCCAGGATGGCCGCGAAGGCCTCGTAGATCGCCTGCTTGCCGCCGTTGGTCACCAGGACCTGCGACGCGTCCACCTGGTAACCGGAATCGCGCAGCGTCTTCGCGGCGATCGCGGCCTTCAGCTCGGGAAGACCGCCGGCCGGCGTGTAGCGGTGGTACTTGGGGTTGCGGCAGGCCTCGACGGCGGCCTCGACGATGTAGTCCGGCGTCGGGAAGTCGGGCTCGCCGGCGCCGAAGCCGATCACCGGTCGCCCGGCGGCCTTGAGGGCCTTGGCCTTGGCGTCCACGGCGAGGGTGGCGGACTCGGAAATGGCGCCGATACGGGCGGACACCCGGCGCTCGGAGGAAGGCGTTGCAGAGGTCATGCGGCCAATCGTCCCAGACCGCCGAGAACGGCCGCACACCGTTTCAGTCACCGGACCGCACGGATGTCAGGGAGGGTTCTGTTCGACGTCAGGGCCCGGTTCACGTACACTCACCTGTCGTTGGACCTCGCCAGCCGCTCCAGAGCGTGAGCACTCCGTGCACTCGCCCGGATGCGGTAGGTTGGGGAACGCAAAGGGTCGTAGCTCAATTGGTAGAGCACTGGTCTCCAAAACCAGCGGTTGGGGGTTCGAGTCCCTCCGGCCCTGCTCCACACTCCATTTAGAGGATGTGTGTGCGCAGGTACGTACTTCTGCAACGCCGTGCGGCGCAACCGGGCGCGGTACGGCCACGACCCGGATTCAGGTGAGAGACGTGACGGACGCCCTGGGCTCCATCGACATGCCTGACGCCGAGGACGAGACGCGCGAGAAGAAGGCCCGCAAGGGCGGTAAGCGCGGCAAGAAGGGCCCCCTGGGTCGTCTCGCGCTGTTCTACCGCCAGATCGTCGCGGAACTCCGCAAGGTTGTATGGCCCACTCGCAACCAGCTCACGACGTACACCACCGTGGTGATTGTCTTCGTGGTCATCATGATCGGTCTGGTGACCGTGATTGACTATGGGTTCCAGGAAGCCATCAAGTTCGTCTTCGGCTGATCCCCGCGGAGGGCGGCGCCTTGATGGGTGCCGCCCGTTTTCGCATGTTCCACCACCTTTTGTATCCAGGAAGAAGCAGCCACCGTGTCTGACCCGAACCTGAACGCGAGCGACGAGTCCGTCGAGTCCGTCGAGTCCGTTGAGGACCAGCTCGACATCGTCGAGGCTGCCGACGCCGTGGACCCCGACGAGGCCGAGCTCGCGGACGCCGAGGCGGGTGTCGCCGCCGAAGAGGCCGCGCTGCACGTCGAGGCCGAGGGCGAGGCTGACGCCGAGGTCGAGGACGACGCCGAGGTCGCAGAGGCCGACGACGACGTGGCTGCCGACGAAGTCGAGGACGCGGTCGAGGCCGACGCCGACGAGGAGGCCGAAGAGGCCGCCCCGGTCGAGCCGGCCGAGCCCGTCGACCCCGTCCAGGCCCTCCGCGAGGAGCTGCGCCTCCTGCCCGGCGAGTGGTACGTGATCCACACCTACGCCGGCTACGAGAAGCGCGTGAAGGCCAACCTGGAGCAGCGCGCCGTCTCGCTGAACGTCGAGGAGTTCATCTACCAGGCCGAGGTGCCCGAGGAAGAGATCGTCCAGATCAAGAACGGCGAGCGCAAGAACGTCCGGCAGAACAAGCTGCCCGGTTACGTTCTCGTCCGCATGGATCTGACGAACGAGTCCTGGGGCGTCGTCCGCAACACGCCTGGTGTCACCGGCTTCGTCGGCAACGCGTACGACCCGTACCCGCTGACGCTGGACGAGATCCTCAAGATGCTCGCCCCCGAGGCGCAGGAGAAGGCCGCCAAGGCCGCCGCGGAAGAGGCCGGCCTGCCGGCGCCCTCCGTCAAGCGGACCATCGAGGTCCTGGACTTCGAGGTCGGCGACTCGGTCACCGTCACCGACGGCCCGTTCGCGACGCTGCAGGCGACCATCAACGAGATCAACCCGGACTCGAAGAAGGTCAAGGGTCTCGTCGAGATCTTCGGCCGCGAGACCCCGGTCGAGCTCAGCTTCGACCAGATCCAGAAGAACTGACCCGCGCTGATCCACTTCGCGTGAGTGACGGCTTCTGAGCCACAGCTTCCGGACAGGTCAGATCGCCCCTCAAGGGCGGTCTGACCTGCTCGGTTTTTAGCCCCGCGCCGATACCCGTTATCGTGGTGCGGTATGCCTCCGTCCGGATGACCGGATGTGCGGCTGAAAACTCTCACTAGGACCCGGAGAGAGCAATGCCTCCCAAGAAGAAGAAGGTCACGGGGCTTATCAAGCTCCAGATCAAGGCCGGCGCGGCCAACCCGGCTCCGCCGGTCGGCCCCGCGCTCGGTCAGCACGGCGTCAACATCATGGAGTTCTGCAAGGCCTACAACGCCGCGACCGAGTCGCAGCGCGGCATGGTCGTGCCGGTGGAGATCACGGTCTACGACGACCGCTCCTTCACCTTCATCACCAAGACTCCGCCGGCCGCGCGCCTCATCCTGAAGAGCGCGGGCGTGGAGAAGGGCTCCGGCGAGCCGCACAAGACCAAGGTCGCGAAGCTGACGCGCGCCCAGGTCCGCGAGATCGCCGAGCTCAAGATGCCGGACCTGAACGCCAACGACATCGACGCCGCGGAGAAGATCATCTCCGGTACCGCGCGTTCGATGGGCATCACGGTCGAAGGCTGATTCAGCCACCCCCCAGCACCACCAGTGGTAGGACCAAGCGCTGGTCCGCACCACGACTCCACGCCTGAATCACAACACAGGAGCAGAAGTGAAGCGCAGCAAGACTCTCCGCGCTGCGGACGCCAAGATCGACCGGGAGAAGCAGTACGCCCCGCTCGAGGCCGTCCGTCTCGCCAAGGAGACCTCCGCGACCAAGTTCGACAGCACCGTCGAGGTCGCCTTCCGCCTGGGTGTCGACCCGCGCAAGGCCGACCAGATGGTGCGTGGCACCGTGAACCTCCCGCACGGCACCGGCAAGACCGCCCGGGTCCTGGTCTTCGCGACCGGTGACCGTGCTGCGGCCGCGGAAGCCGCCGGCGCCGACATCGTCGGCGACGACGAGCTGATCAACGAGATCGCCAAGGGCAACCGCCTCAACGAGTTCGACGCCGTTGTCGCCACCCCGGACCTCATGGGCAAGGTCGGCCGCCTCGGCCGCGTGCTCGGTCCCCGTGGCCTCATGCCGAACCCGAAGACCGGCACCGTCACCATGGACGTCGCGAAGGCTGTCACCGAGATCAAGGGTGGCAAGATCGAGTTCCGCGTCGACAAGCACTCGAACCTGCACTTCATCATCGGCAAGGTCTCCTTCTCCGATGAGCAGCTGGTCGAGAACTACGGCGCGGCCCTGGACGAGATCCTGCGTCTGAAGCCGTCCGCCGCGAAGGGCCGCTACATCAAGAAGGCCGCCCTGAGCACCACGATGGGCCCCGGCATCCAGCTGGACTCCAACCGCACCCGGAACCTCCTCGTCGAGGAAGACCCGGCCGCGGTCTGAGCCTGACCGGCTCCCTGCACGACTGAGCGGGCCCCCCACCACCCTTCACGGGCGGCGGGGGGCCCGTTTTCCGTGTTCCGCGCCACAGAGCGGGCACCAGGCCCGTAATGGCCGCGCGTTCGCTCGCGACAGAAACGTAAAGTCGAGACCAAATGACGATCACACAAGGGGTGGGGACCTCCATGTCTGCATACCGCAGGAAGACCTTCGGCGCCGCGCTGGCCGCCGTACTGCTCGTGGGCGGGGCCACGGCGTGCCAGGACGGGAAGGACGCGAAGAAGGACGGCGCCGCCCCGGCGCCGTCCCAGGCCGCGGGGACGCCGGTCGCGGTCACCCCGGCCGCGTTCCTGGAGAAGACGAAGAAGAAGTCCGCGGAGATCACCTCGCTGCGGTACACCATGGCCGGCACCGCGGCGGGCGCCACGATCTCCGGCGAGGTCGCCATGCGCCTCAAGCCCGACGTCGCGATGTCCATGACGATGGCCTCGCCCGAGAGGCCCGGGCAGAACGTCGGCATGCGCCTGCTCGACGGCGCCCTCTACCTGGGCAACGAGGGCAAGTGGATGAAGTTCGACATGAAGACGATGGCCCCGGACCAGGCCAAGAAGCTGGACGCCCTCGGCGGCGGCCGGCAGGGCGAGAACCCGGGCGACAAGGCGAACGACCTGAGCCTGTCCAAGGACCTGAAGACCGTCGGCGAGGAGACCGTCGACGGCCAGAAGACCACGCACCTGACGGGCACGGTCGGGCTGGACCAGCTGAGGGACCCGAGCGCCGCGACCACGCCCGAGGCCAAGGCCCGCCAGGAGAAGAACCTGAAGATGCTGGAAGCCCAGGGCATCAAGGAACTGACGATGGACATCTGGATCGACGAGGCCGACCAGACCAAGCAGGTGCGCACCCGCGGCCAGGGCACCGCGGGCCCGATGGACGTCACCATCAAGTTCCTCGACGTGAACAAGCCCGTCGAGATCACCGCGCCGCCGGCCGACCAGGTCGTGGACCTGGCGGAAGAGACGAAGAACGACGCGGACGGCACCGCCTGAGTGCCCTCGACGGCACCGCGGTACCAGTTCCGATGACGGGGGAGAACGCATGAACAAGGCTGTACGGATCCTGACCCGGGCCGGCACGGCAACGGCGGTCGCCGCGCTGCTCGCGGCGGGGCTCACCGCCTGTGGGGGCGCCGACGGGGCCGCCGGGAAGCAGGACGGGGCGAAGGCGGCCGAGGTCAAGGAAGCCACCCCCGCCGACGTCGTGAAGCTCTCGTACCAGAAGACGGTGGTCGCCCGGTTCGCCGCGGTGGACATGACCGTCACCGGGAGCGACGGCAAGACGAACCAGGTCGTCGGGGCGAAGGGCTGGTACCCGAACATCACCGGCATCGCCGTCAAGGGCGGGGCCCCGGGCACCGCGGGCCACCAGGTCATGATGGACGGCGTCGTCTACACCCACTCGGACAAGCCCGTGCAGGGCAAGTCCTGGATGAAGATGAACCTGGCCAAGGACGGGGCGCCCGTGCCCCGGCTCAACGACGACCCGGCCGAGTACCTCGCGCTCCTCCTCGGGCAGGAGAAGGTCACGCGCGTCGGCACGGAACAGACCGACGGCGTCGACACCGAGCACTACCGGGCCGCCCTCACCCACGCCGACCTGCTCCGGGCCGACGGGTCCACCAAGGTCATGGAGGAGGCGAACCGGCGCTACCTCCACGAGGCGGTGAAGGACGTCAAGAGCCTCGACATCGACCTGTGGATCGGCAAGGACGGGCATCCCGTCCGCGTCGACACGGTGCGGACCGTGGGGGACGGTACGGCGAAGACCACGGCGAAGTTCTCGGGGTACGGCACGACCGCGCCGGTCGTCGCACCGCCCGCCGACCAGGTGGCCGACTTCGACGACGTCATGGAGGGCATCGACAAGAGCCGCGAGGAGACCGAACGCACCCTGGACGAGGCGGACCGGAAGCTGAAGGACGCCGGCCTGGGCGGCCTGAAGCGTTCCTGAGGCGATTTGCCTCGGCTGGGCCGTTTCACGTACGCTTCACGAGAAGCCAAAGACCGCTGGTCGTTGCCGTGCCCGCAAGGGTTTCGGTGGCCGAAGGATCCGTTGAATGCGGACGTCCTGCGCAGGTGTTCGTGGAGAAGCTCCCGGAGCAATTCGGTCGAGCTTACGCCCCGTGCGCTTGCGCCGGGGCGTTTCGTTTGTTCAGCCCCTTCTGAGCGGTCCTCATCACCCGGAAGGAGGCCGACGCTCTATGGCAAGGCCCGACAAGGCTGCCGCGGTAGCCGAGCTCACGGACCAGTTCCAGAGCTCGAACGCCGCCGTGCTGACCGAGTACCGGGGTCTCACCGTGGCGCAGCTCAAGACGCTGCGTCGTTCGCTCGGTGAGAACGCCCAGTACGCCGTGGTGAAGAACACGCTGACCAAGATTGCGGCCAACCAGGCCGGGATCACCGCGCTGGACGAGCACTTCGCTGGTCCGACCGCGGTCGCCTTCATCACCGGTGACCCGGTGGAGTCGGCGAAGAGCCTGCGTGACTTCGCCAAGGAGAACCCGAACCTCATCATCAAGGGCGGTGTCCTTGACGGTAAGGCGCTGACCGCCGATGAGATCAAGAAGCTCGCGGACCTCGAGTCCCGCGAGGTTCTGCTCAGCAAGCTGGCCGGCGCGTTCAAGGGCAAGCAGTCTCAGGCTGCCTCGCTCTTCCAGGCGCTGCCGTCGAAGTTCGTCCGCACCGCGGAAGCGCTTCGCGTCAAGCTCGCCGAGCAGGGCGGTGCCGAGTAATTCGGCTCGCGCACTGATCCACGCCGCCTAGTGCGTGGGTCGTAGCGGGCCGTTACGCCCGCCTCTCTATACATCCGGCACCTGCCGAAATAGTGGAAGGATCGCCCATCATGGCGAAGCTCTCTCAGGACGACCTCCTCGCCCAGTTCGAGGAGATGACCCTCATCGAGCTCTCCGAGTTCGTGAAGGCCTTCGAGGAGAAGTTCGACGTCACCGCCGCCGCGGCCGTCGCCGTTGCCGCCCCGGGTCAGGGTGGCGCTGCCCCCGAGGCCGCCGAGGAGCAGGACGAGTTCGACGTCATCCTCACCGGTGCCGGCGACAAGAAGATCCAGGTCATCAAGGTCGTGCGCGAGCTGACCTCCCTGGGCCTCAAGGAGGCCAAGGACCTCGTGGACGGCGCCCCGAAGCCCGTTCTCGAGAAGGTCGCCAAGGAGGCCGCTGACAAGGCCGCCGAGTCCCTCAAGGCTGCCGGCGCGGCTGTCGAGGTCAAGTAGCACCTCTGGGGCCTCTCCGAGGCTCCTGCGAAGGGCGATCACCCGTAAGGGTGGTCGCCCTTTGGCGTACCCGCAGTGCCTGACTTGCCCTGGTCTCGTTGGGGAGTAGGGTGATCATCGTTGCTCCGCGGCAGGGTCCGAAGATGATCCGCTCGGAGCAGGGGGCCTTGACGAACGGGACGCGGCGCGCAATTCTCAGACCCGTCGCCGACTCCGGCCCGCTCGGACAGTTCGATCCGGGATCCGAGGCATGGATCGACTACGAAGAGGGCAGTACTGATACGCGCTCTGTGTACGAGGTACGAGAGCCGAAGCGTTGGACGCAGGGTTTGATTGACGACATGGGGAAGGCCTGTTGCCGGTTTCCGGAAACCTGGTCTGGACATCAGTGAGCCAAGTGGCTACACTGACCCTTTGCGCTGCCTGTTAGCTGCCCCCTGCCCGTCGCCAGGGGCATACCCACGTTTGAGCACACCTGATTGATCGTCCTGACCTGGCCCTTCGGCCGGATCGGATAACGAAGGTCTTCTGTGTCAGCTGGGACCGGTACGCGCGTAGTGAGTCCGAGCCCTCGGAAGGACCCCCTCTTGGCCGCCTCGCGCAACGCCTCGACCAATACGAACAACGGTGCCAGCACCGCCCCGCTGCGCATCTCCTTTGCAAAGATCAAGGAGCCCCTCGAGGTTCCGAACCTCTTGGCGCTGCAGACCGAGAGCTTTGACTGGCTTCTCGGCAACGCTGCCTGGAAGTCTCGCGTCGAGTCGGCGCTTGAGAGTGGACAGGACGTCCCCACCAAGTCCGGTCTGGAAGAGATCTTCGAGGAGATCTCGCCGATCGAGGACTTCTCCGGGTCGATGTCGCTGACCTTCCGCGACCACCGTTTCGAGCCGGCGAAGAACTCTGTCGACGAGTGCAAGGACCGCGACTTCACGTACGCGGCGCCGCTGTTCGTCACAGCCGAGTTCACGAACAACGAGACCGGAGAGATCAAGTCTCAGACGGTCTTCATGGGCGATTTCCCGCTCATGACCAACAAGGGCACCTTCGTCATCAACGGCACCGAGCGTGTCGTCGTGTCGCAGCTTGTCCGCTCCCCCGGTGTCTACTTCGACTCCTCCATCGACAAGACGTCCGACAAGGACATCTTCGCCGCCAAGATCATCCCGTCCCGGGGTGCCTGGCTCGAGATGGAGATCGACAAGCGCGACATGGTCGGTGTCCGCATCGACCGCAAGCGCAAGCAGTCCGTCACCGTGCTCCTGAAGGCTCTCGGCTGGACCACCGAGCAGATCCTCGAGGAGTTCGGCGAGTACGAGTCCATGCGCGCCACCCTGGAGAAGGACCACACCCAGGGTCAGGACGACGCGCTGCTCGACATCTACCGCAAGCTGCGTCCGGGCGAACCGCCGACCCGCGAGGCCGCTCAGACGCTGCTCGAGAACCTCTACTTCAACCCGAAGCGCTACGACCTCGCCAAGGTCGGCCGCTACAAGGTGAACAAGAAGCTCGGCGCCGACGAGCCGCTGGACGCCGGCGTGCTCACCACCGACGACGTCATCGCAACGATCAAGTACCTGGTCAAGCTGCACGCCGGCGAGACCGAGACGACCGGCGAGTCCGGCCGTTCGATCGTGGTCGAGACCGATGACATCGACCACTTCGGCAACCGTCGTCTGCGCAACGTCGGCGAGCTCATCCAGAACCAGGTCCGCACGGGTCTGGCTCGTATGGAGCGCGTCGTCCGCGAGCGCATGACGACCCAGGACGTCGAGGCGATCACGCCGCAGACCCTGATCAACATCCGGCCGGTCGTCGCCTCCATCAAGGAGTTCTTCGGCACCAGCCAGCTGTCGCAGTTCATGGACCAGAACAACCCGCTGTCGGGTCTGACCCACAAGCGCCGCCTGTCGGCGCTGGGCCCCGGCGGTCTGTCCCGTGAGCGGGCCGGCTTCGAGGTCCGAGACGTCCACCCGTCGCACTACGGCCGCATGTGCCCGATCGAGACCCCCGAAGGCCCGAACATCGGTCTGATCGGCTCGCTCGCGTCCTACGGCCGCGTGAACGCGTTCGGCTTCGTCGAGACCCCGTACCGCAAGGTCATCGACGGTGTCGTCACGGACGACGTGGACTACCTGACCGCCGACGAGGAAGACCGCTTCGTCATCGCCCAGGCCAACGCCGGCCTGAACGACGAGATGCGCTTCACCGAGAACCGCGTACTGGTTCGCCGTCGTGGTGGCGAGATCGACTACATCGCCGGCGACGACGTCGACTACATGGACGTCTCCCCGCGCCAGATGGTGTCCGTCGCTACCGCGATGATCCCCTTCCTGGAGCACGACGACGCCAACCGCGCCCTCATGGGCGCGAACATGATGCGCCAGGCCGTTCCGCTCATCAAGGCGGAGGCGCCGCTCGTCGGCACCGGCATGGAGTACCGCTGTGCGGTCGACGCCGGTGACTCGATCCGTGCGGAGAAGGACGGTGTCGTCCAGGAGGTCTCGGCCGACTACGTCACCGTGGCGAACGACGACGGCACGTACACCACGTACCGCGTCGCGAAGTTCTCCCGCTCGAACCAGGGCACCTCGGTCAACCAGAAGGTCATCGTCAACGAGGGCGACCGGATCATCGAGTCCCAGGTCCTCGCCGACGGTCCCGCGACCGAAGAGGGCGAAATGGCCCTCGGCAAGAACCTGCTCGTCGCGTTCATGCCCTGGGAGGGTCACAACTACGAGGACGCGATCATCCTGTCGCAGCGCCTCGTACAGGACGACGTCCTCTCCTCGATCCACATCGAGGAGCACGAGGTCGACGCCCGTGACACCAAGCTGGGCCCCGAGGAGATCACCCGGGACATCCCGAACGTCTCCGAGGAGGTCCTCGCTGACCTCGACGAGCGCGGCATCATCCGCATCGGTGCGGACGTCGTCGCCGGCGACATCCTGGTCGGCAAGGTCACGCCCAAGGGCGAGACCGAGCTGACCCCGGAGGAGCGCCTGCTGCGCGCGATCTTCGGTGAGAAGGCCCGCGAGGTGCGCGACACCTCGCTCAAGGTGCCTCACGGTGAGATCGGCAAGGTCATCGGTGTCCGCGTCTTCGACCGCGAGGAGGGCGACGAGCTTCCCCCGGGCGTGAACCAGCTGGTCCGCGTCTACGTCGCCCAGAAGCGCAAGATCACCGACGGCGACAAGCTCGCCGGCCGCCACGGAAACAAGGGCGTCATCTCCAAGATCCTTCCGATCGAGGACATGCCCTTCCTGGAAGACGGCACGCCGGTCGACATCATCCTCAACCCGCTGGGTGTCCCGTCCCGAATGAACCCGGGACAGGTCCTGGAGATCCACCTCGGCTGGCTCGCCAGCCGCGGCTGGGACGTCTCCGGCCTGGCCGAGGACTGGGCCGAGCGTCTGAAGGCCATCGGTGCCGACAAGGTCGAGCCCGGTACCAACGTCGCCACCCCGGTGTTCGACGGCGCCCGTGAGGACGAGCTCGCCGGCCTCTTCGAGCACACCATCCCGAACCGCGACGGGGACCGCCTGGTCCTCCCGACCGGCAAGGCGCACCTGTTCGACGGCCGCTCCGGCGAGCCGTTCCCGGACCCGATCTCCATCGGGTACATGTACATCCTCAAGCTCCACCACCTGGTCGACGACAAGCTCCACGCTCGGTCGACCGGTCCGTACTCGATGATCACGCAGCAGCCGCTGGGTGGTAAGGCGCAGTTCGGTGGCCAGCGCTTCGGTGAGATGGAGGTGTGGGCGCTCGAGGCTTATGGCGCCGCTTACGCCCTCCAGGAGCTGCTGACCATCAAGTCCGACGACGTGACCGGCCGCGTGAAGGTCTACGAGGCGATCGTCAAGGGCGAGAACATCCCCGAGCCGGGCATTCCCGAGTCCTTCAAGGTGCTCATCAAGGAAATGCAGTCGCTCTGCCTCAACGTGGAGGTGCTGTCCTCGGACGGCATGTCCATCGAGATGCGCGACACCGACGAGGACGTCTTCCGCGCGGCGGAGGAGCTCGGTATCGACCTGTCCCGGCGTGAGCCGAGCAGCGTCGAAGAGGTCTGACGGGCCTGACGGGGGGCTCGCTCAAGAGCCCCCCGTCATCCCCGGGACCGTTCAGACCATGATTGAGACTCGACCCCGAAAGAGGGATTGACGCACAGTGCTCGACGTCAACTTCTTCGACGAGCTGCGGATCGGCCTTGCCACCGCGGACGACATCCGAACCTGGTCCCACGGCGAGGTCAAGAAGCCGGAGACCATCAACTACCGCACGCTCAAGCCCGAGAAGGACGGACTCTTCTGCGAGAAGATCTTCGGCCCGACCCGGGACTGGGAGTGCTACTGCGGCAAGTACAAGCGTGTCCGCTTCAAGGGCATCATCTGTGAGCGCTGTGGCGTCGAAGTCACGCGCGCCAAGGTGCGCCGCGAGCGGATGGGCCACATCGAGCTCGCCGCTCCCGTCACCCACATCTGGTACTTCAAGGGCGTCCCGTCGCGCCTGGGCTACCTGCTGGACCTCGCGCCGAAGGACCTCGAGAAGGTCATCTACTTCGCCGCGTACATGATCACGTTCGTGGACGACGAGCGCCGCACCCGCGACCTCCCGTCGCTGGAGGCCCACGTCTCCGTCGAGCGCCAGCAGATCGAGAACCGCCGTGACGCGGACCTCGAAGGCCGTGCCAAGAAGCTCGAGACCGACCTGGCCGAGCTCGAGGCCGAGGGCGCGAAGGCCGACGTGCGCCGCAAGGTGCGCGAAGGCGCCGAGCGCGAGATGAAGCAGCTCCGTGACCGCGCCCAGCGCGAGATCGACCGCCTCGACGAGGTGTGGGCCCGCTTCAAGAACCTCAAGGTCCAGGACCTGGAGGGCGACGAGCTCCTGTACCGCGAGCTGCGTGACCGCTTCGGCACGTACTTCGACGGCTGCATGGGCGCCGCCGCGCTGCAGAAGCGCCTGGAGTCCTTCGACCTCGAGGAGGAGGCCGAGCGCCTCCGCGAGATCATCCGTACCGGCAAGGGCCAGAAGAAGACCCGTGCGCTCAAGCGCCTCAAGGTCGTCTCCGCGTTCCTGCAGACCAGCAACAAGCCCAAGGGCATGGTTCTGGACTGCGTGCCGGTGATCCCGCCGGACCTGCGTCCGATGGTGCAGCTGGACGGTGGCCGCTTCGCGACCTCCGACCTGAACGACCTGTACCGCCGCGTGATCAACCGCAACAACCGCCTGAAGCGCCTTCTCGACCTCGGTGCCCCCGAGATCATCGTGAACAACGAGAAGCGCATGCTCCAGGAGGCCGTGGACGCCCTCTTCGACAACGGTCGTCGTGGTCGTCCGGTGACCGGTCCCGGCAACCGTCCGCTGAAGTCCCTGAGCGACATGCTCAAGGGCAAGCAGGGTCGATTCCGCCAGAACCTCCTCGGCAAGCGCGTGGACTACTCCGCGCGTTCCGTGATCGTCGTCGGCCCGCAGCTGAAGCTGCACCAGTGCGGCCTGCCCAAGGCCATGGCGCTGGAGCTCTTCAAGCCGTTCGTGATGAAGCGCCTGGTGGACCTGAACCACGCGCAGAACATCAAGTCGGCGAAGCGCATGGTCGAGCGCGGCCGCACGGTCGTCTACGACGTGCTCGAAGAGGTCATCGCCGAGCACCCGGTCCTCCTGAACCGTGCGCCCACGCTGCACCGCCTCGGCATCCAGGCCTTCGAGCCCCAGCTGGTCGAAGGCAAGGCCATCCAGATCCACCCGCTCGTCTGCACCGCGTTCAACGCGGACTTCGACGGTGACCAGATGGCCGTGCACCTCCCGCTCTCCGCGGAGGCGCAGGCCGAGGCCCGCATCCTGATGCTGTCCTCGAACAACATCCTGAAGCCGGCCGACGGCCGTCCGGTCACGATGCCGACCCAGGACATGGTCCTCGGTCTGTTCTTCCTGACCACCGACGGCGAGCTCCGTGACGTCAAGGGCGAGGGCCGTGCGTTCGGCTCGACCGCCGAGGCGACCATGGCGTTCGACAACGGCGAGCTGGCGCTCCAGTCGGCCGTGGACATCCGCTTCCCGGTGGGCACCATCCCGCCGCGCGGCTGGGCGCACCCGGTCGCCGAAGAGGGCGAGCAGGAGTTCCAGCCGGGCGACAGCTTCCGGCTGCGCACCACCCTGGGCCGCGCGCTCTTCAACGAGCTGCTGCCCGAGGACTACCCGTTCGTCGACTACTCGGTGGGCAAGAAGCAGCTCTCCGAGATCGTCAACGACCTGGCGGAGCGCTACCCCAAGGTCATCGTGGCGGCGACGCTCGACAACCTGAAGGCGGCCGGCTTCCACTGGGCGACCCGTTCGGGCGTCACCGTGGCCATCTCCGATGTCGTCGTGCCCGAGGCCAAGAAGGCCATCGTCAAGGGCTACGAGGACCTGGACGAGAAGGTCCAGAAGCAGTACGAGCGCGGTCTGATCACCAAGGACGAGCGCACGCAGGAGCTCATCGCGATCTGGACCAAGGCGACCAACGAGGTTGCCGAGGCGATGAACGCGAACTTCCCCAAGACGAACCCCATCTTCATGATGGTTGACTCGGGTGCCCGAGGAAACATGATGCAGATGCGACAGATCGCCGGTATGCGTGGTCTGGTGTCGAACGCGAAGAACGAGACCATCCCGCGTCCGATCAAGGCGTCCTTCCGTGAGGGCCTCACCGTTCTGGAGTACTTCATCTCCACGCACGGTGCCCGTAAGGGTCTGGCGGACACCGCCCTGCGTACCGCCGACTCGGGTTACCTGACCCGTCGTCTGGTGGACGTCTCGCAGGACGTGATCATCCGCGAGGAGGACTGCGGCACCGAGCGCGGCCTGAAGCTGAAGATCGCCGTTCGCGGCGAGGACGGCGTGCTGCGCAAGGCCGACGACGTCGAGACCTCGATCTACGCCCGCATGCTGGCCGAGGACGTCGTCATCGACGGCAAGGTCATCGCGCCGGCCAACGTCGACCTCGGTGACGTGCTCATCGACGCCCTGGTCGCCAACGGCGTCGAGGAGGTCAAGACCCGCTCGGTCCTGACCTGTGAGTCCGCGGTCGGCACCTGTGCCTTCTGCTACGGACGCTCGCTCGCCACCGGCAAGCTGGTCGACATCGGTGAGGCGGTCGGCATCATCGCCGCCCAGTCCATCGGTGAGCCCGGTACCCAGCTGACGATGCGTACCTTCCACACCGGTGGTGTGGCCGGTGACGACATCACGCAGGGTCTGCCGCGTGTCGTCGAGCTCTTCGAGGCCCGTACCCCGAAGGGTGTCGCCCCGATCTCCGAGGCCGCCGGCCGCGTGCGGATCGAGGAGACCGAGAAGACGAAGAAGATCGTCATCACGCCCGACGACGGCAGCGAGGAGACGGCGTTCCCGATCTCCAAGCGCGCCAAGGTCGTCGTGCACGAGGGCGACCACGTCGAGGTGGGCCAGAAGCTCACCGCGGGTGCCACCAACCCGCACGACGTGCTGCGCATCCTCGGTCAGCGTGCCGTCCAGGTCCACCTGGTCGGCGAAGTCCAGAAGGTCTACAACTCGCAGGGCGTGTCGATCCACGACAAGCACATCGAGATCATCATCCGGCAGATGCTGCGCCGCGTGACGATCATCGAGTCCGGCGACGCGGAGCTCCTGCCGGGCGAGCTGGTCGAGCGGTCGAAGTTCGAGACCGAGAACCGTCGTGTGGTCACCGAGGGCGGTCACCCCGCCTCCGGTCGTCCGCAGCTGATGGGTATCACCAAGGCCTCGCTCGCGACCGAGTCGTGGCTGTCGGCGGCGTCCTTCCAGGAGACGACCAGGGTTCTGACGGACGCGGCGATCAACGCCAAGTCCGACTCCCTGATCGGCCTCAAGGAGAACGTCATCATCGGTAAGCTCATCCCGGCCGGTACGGGCCTCGCCCGTTACCGCAACATCCGGGTGGAGCCCACCGAGGAGGCCAAGGCCGCGATGTACTCGGCCGTCGGCTACGACGACATCGACTACTCGCCCTTCGGCACCGGCTCCGGCCAGGCCGTCCCGCTGGAGGACTACGACTACGGCCCGTACAACGGCTGAGAGTCAGCGAGCGCGTAACGCGTGAGGGAAGCCCCCCGTACTCCGTGAGGAGTGCGGGGGGCTTCCTCGTGCCCGGGGCCCGGTGTCCCGGCCGTGTCCGCGGCGGGGTTCGGGTTCAGACGCGGCGGCGGCCGGCCAGCGCGGTCGAGGTGAGGATGAGGGCGGCGAGGGCGGCGCCGGCCAGGCCGGGCAGGAGGCCCCGCGGGGTGAAGGTGCAGGAGACCTCGGCCGCGCCCGTGGGGAGGTCCACCGCGAGCAGGCCGTGGAACGGCTTCAGGGGGGCCGAGCAGCGCCAGCCGGGTACGGCCGTGGTGGCGACGACGGCCGTGCCCCGGGCTCCCCGGGGGAGGGTCGCCCGGAGGGTGTGGCCCGCGGCCTCGACCCGGGTGGCGCCGGTGGCGGTCAGGGCGGCCACGGCCCCGTCGAGCGCCCGGCGGTCCAGGCAGCCGACGGGGTGGGGGCCCGCCGTGGCCCCCCGGGTGCGGGTGCGCACGGTGGCGTCGACGCGGCCCGACGCGGGCACCGGGCCGAGCGGGACGACGCCCGTCGCGCGGTACTTCAGCGGCGTGCGGGCGCCGCCGGCGGTGAGGGTTCCGTACAGGGCGGGGGAGTACCAGTAGGCCTCGGAGCCCGGGGTGCAGCGGGCGGCGTACGTCTGCACGGCGGCGCTGCCGCCGCGGGCGGCCCGGGGGACCTCGTACACCGTGGCGCCGAGGACCTCCTCCTGGCGGGCGTAGACGCTGCCCGCGGGGTGGGGCGAGGCGTAGCGGGCCGACCGCACGGTGACCAGGGGCGGGGCCGGGAACGTGCGGGCGGTCCAGGTGCCGGGGGTGTCCCCGGGGCGGACCCGGGCGCCGATCGAGAAGATCGCGTCGAGCACGGGGTTGTCGGTGCCGAAGAAGGTGCGGCCGTCGTTCTTGTAGCCGTAGCCGAGGGGTTCGAGGGCCCGGAAGGTGGCCGCGGGCAGGTAGCTGCTGTAGTACTGCGGCCCTTCGGCGCGCAGGGCGAGCGCGTCGTTGTACGAGGTCTGCGGCGCGCCGGAGTCGGTGCGGTGGGCCGGCCAGCCCTCCGCGTCCCGGACGGCCTCGAAGTGCCGGTCGATCGGCCGGCCCGCGGTGGCGGCCGGCTTGGCCCAGCGCTCGCGGGCGCGGCGGGCGTCGGCGTTGACTGCGGCGAGGGTGGACTCGGCGAACACGACGCCGACCATCAGCGCGGCGGCCGCGGGGATCAGGAACCGGCGCTTCTCGCCGAGCCGCAGCAGGACCAGGGCCAGCAGAGAGAGGGCGCCGCCGCCGAGGACGGCGGGCAGGGTCCAGCCGCCGAAGTCGGGGGTGTGGCGGAGCGCGACCGCGGCCCCCGCGAGCAGGGCTGCGGAGAGGGCCAGGTGGAGCGGGCGCGGGCGGTGGGCCAGCGCCAGCCAGGCGAGGACGACCACCATGCCGCTGAAGACGAAGGCCTCGCGGTACGGGTTGCCGTTCGGCACCGCCAGTCCGTGCCACGCGTACTGGGTCGGCGGGAACTGGAAGGAGGCGGCCACCAGGACCAGCGCCGCCGCCCACACCAGGCGGGTCCGCCCCCGGATCGCGGGGTTGAGGACGAAGGAGCCGGCGAGGACCAGGCCGAGGGAGGCGACGTACAGCCTTGGGCTGCCGCCCCACAGGTGGGTGGCCGGGAGCATCCCGGTGAGGAAGACGTCGAGCCCGACCGGGTCGAAGGCGGCGGCCCGGGTGGGCTGCGCCGCGCCGCTCGACAGGAACGACGGCAGGAGCAGGGGGAGAGTGAGCAGGATCCCGGTCGCGGCGGCCGTCGCGGCCCGGCCCACGGCGCGCAGCCGCTGCGCGCCGGTCAGGTCCTGGGTGGCCAGGCGGACGGCCAGCAGGACGCCGGCGGCCATCGTGGCCATCATCGCGGTGTAGAAGTTGCCGTACCAGGCGAGCGCGACGAGCAGGGCCGCGCCGGTCCGGCGGCGCCCCTCCAGGCACCACTCCACGGCGATGCCGAGCAGCGGGAGCGCGACCAGGCCCCACAGCCACATGGGGATGTACGAGGCGTCGCTGAGGGCCCAGCCGCACAGGCCGTAGCAGGCGCCGAGGACGCCGCGCTGCCACCACGGGCCCGGCTGCAGCCGGCCGAGGTAGACGGCCATCAGCGCGGCGGCGGTGCCCGTCGTCAGCGGGGTGAGCGCGAAGACGGCGAGGTCGACGTGGTCGCGCGGGACGAGGACGGCGAGCCACGAGAACGGGTTGCCGAGGTAGGTGTGGTAGTCGGACAGGAACTGCTGCCCGAAGCCGCCGCGCCAGGTGAAGAGCACGTCGCCGGCGGCGTGTCCGTGGGCCAGGTCCCACAGCGCCCGGTGGAAGGGGACGTACTGGTTGGCCTGGTCGTTGACGGCCCGCCCGGTTCCCCCGAAAGGGTGGGTGCCGCGGGCCGCCCAGGCGGCGCAGACCGCGCCCGAGGTGACGAGGAAGGCGAGCAGGGGACCGTACGGATGGTGCGTGCGGGACGGGGCGCGGGGGGCCGGACCGGGGCGGAAGAGGGCGTCTTCGACGCTGGTCGGCTCCTGTGTGGCGGTCCCCAAGGTCCTGCTCCCTGCTCGGTCGACGCTCGCGCACTGCGCGGGGGCGATGCGCAGCTTAGGGCGCCGTCGGGTCCGTGAGGGTCCGTGCCGTTCCGTGCCGGTCTGCGCCGCGGGGCCCCCGGGGCCGGTGGTGCCGGGCCGCGCCGGGCGGTCGTGGGACCGCCCGGCGCGGTGTCGGCGGGGTGGGCCGGTCCTGCCGGGGCGGCGGTCTACCGGGCCGCCGCCCAGGCGGTGATGACGACCGCCGCGACCGCGGCCAGCGCGGTCAGGCTGGCCAGGGGCCAGCGGGAGTGTTCCAGGGAGTCGAGGCGGGACTCGTGGTCGGCGAGCTGCCGGTCCGTCTGGTCGCTGCGCTGCACCAGCAGGGCGAGGGAGCCGTCGACCCTGGCGAAGCCGGCCTCCATCGTCCCGCGCAGGCGCTCCAGTTCCACCGCCACGGACAGCGGGTCGGGTTCCGTCATGCGCGGTCGCC
The DNA here is from genome assembly GCF_042715295.1 of Streptomyces sp. NPDC058701. Taxonomy (NCBI): domain Bacteria; kingdom Bacillati; phylum Actinomycetota; class Actinomycetes; order Kitasatosporales; family Streptomycetaceae; genus Streptomyces; species Streptomyces sp. NPDC058701. The sequence continues at coordinate 40,994 of NZ_JBHXSY010000018.1, forward strand.
CTCCTCGCTCCGGTGGCGCTCGCCCGGTCGCTCGGTGCGGGCGGCGAGAGCGAGGAGCTCGCGGTCGCGGTCGTACGGCCACTCCGTACGGAGCCAGCCGGGCAGGACGGCCTGGACGCCCGGCAGGGCCATCACGCGGGTGAGGGCGCCGGCCGCCGCGAGGGCCCCGGCGACCCAGGGGAGGGTCGCCGGGAGGCCGGACGCGTCGATGACGGCGGGCAGCAGGACGGCCAGGGCGACGGCCGTCTGGACAAGGGTGCGCAGGGTGCGTTTCGACGCGTCGGACATGGTGGACCTTCTCTCTCGGGGGGCGTTCAGTTGGCGGGGACCTTGAGGGCGTCCCAGGAGGCGCGGCCCGGCCAGCCGTCGGCGTCGGCGCCGCGGAAGCCGAGCTTGCGCTGCCACGTGGCGTAGGAGCGGCGGTCGGCCTCCGACCACTGCGGGCCGGGGCCGAGGGAGTAGGCGGAGCAGCCTTCCGCGACCAGGCGGCGGCCCATGGCGGTGACGACCGGGGAGGAGGGGGAGCCCCGGAAGAAGGCGGCGCCGGGGAACGGGGCGTAGCGGGTGCCGTTGCCGGAGCCGCCAGAGCCGCCCGACGGCGGGGTGGGGCGGGTGGGGGTGGCGGAGAGGCGGGCGGCGATCCGGGCGCGCAGCGACTCCATGGTGAAACCGCGCGGGTCCACCTTGGAGCCGGTCCACTCCTTGTGGCCGATGACGGAGGCGGCCTGCCAGCCGTGGGCGCGGCACAGGGCCGCGGCGGCGCGCTCGATGGCGTCGAGCTGTGCCTCCGGCCAGGGGTCGCGGCCGTCACCGAGGTTGACGCACTCGAAGCCGTAGAAGCGGGCGTTGCCGTCGGTGTCGTTGCGGCGGGGCGCGGACAGGGCCGACTCGGCGACGACGGCGTCCAGTACGTCGCCGTCGCCGAGTCCGGCGTGGTTGGTGCGGCCGTGGCCGATCAGGTGGACGGTGCCGGCCTTGTCGATGACCCCGTGGCAGAGCGGGCCGGGCAGCTCGGTGTAGCCGTTGCGGCACAGGGCGACGCTGGAGGCGCTGCCGGTGCTGACGGTGTGGTGGATCATGATGCCGTTGACCGGGCCCCAGGCGCCCCTGTGGTTGCGGTTGTGGGTGCGCCACCCGGGGTGTTCGACGACGTCGGCCCCCTCGGCGCGGAGTGCTTCCAGCAGGGTCTGGGCGGGCAGGGGTGCGGGCATGGTGGGCTCCTTCGGGCATGCGGACGTTCCGCGTGGGGGCGTGGGGCGGGGCCGGTGCTGGTGTCCGCTGCGCCGGGCCGGTGCTGGTGCCCGCTGCGCGGGGCCGCCGGCCGCGGCCCGGACCCCCGCCTCGAAGGCCGGCGGGGCTGGGAACGGGCCCGGGCGGCGGTTGGTGGGGGCGGGGCCGCGCTTCAGCTGCGGGGCGGGGCCGGAGGGGCGCGGGCCTGTGGCCTGCCGGCCGGCCGGGGATCGCAGGTGTGCCGGGCTCCGGGCGGTGTCTCCGCTGCGCGGGGCCGCCGGGCGCCGCCCGGACCCGCGCCTCGAACGCCGGCGGGGCCGGGAACGCGGCGCCGGGGCGGCGCCTCAGACGCCGGCGGGGCGGTGGATGCGCCGGGGCGGCGGGGCCGGCGGGTGGGTTACGGGGCGGTGGGCCAGGTGGCGCACAGGGTGCGGTAGGCCGTGGCGCGGTGGGCGAAATCGGTGAGGGACGCGGCCACCGCCGCGGCCACCGCGGTGGGGTCGGGCGTCACCGGGCCGTCGGCCGGGGGCTCCAGGACGACCTGGCCGGAGCCGCGCAGCTGCGCCCCGAGGTCGCCGCTCTCGGCGAACTGGGCGGTGACGTACACGGCCGGGTAGCCGTTGACCGGGTCCGGTTCCTGGCTGCTGCCCAGTCCGGCGTCGTAGACGCGTACGTGGATGGTGTGGCCGGCCTCGCTGACGGTGGCGCGGCCCGCGTAGTCGATGGCGGTGCCCCAGGGCTGGGTCGGGTCGATGTCCATGGGCGGGTCGGGTCCTCTCGGGGCGGGGCGGGTCAGCTCTGGGTGCCGTACATCATCAGTGGCTGGGCGAACACGGCTCCGGTGCCGCCGGTGACCATGGCTTGGATCTCCACCTTCACCAGGCTGCCGAAGCGGGTGGCGAGGTCCTCGACGACCGGCGCGGTACGGTCGAAGGCGGCCGGCGTGGTGACCGGGTCGCCCCACTGGACGCCGTCGACGAGGACCCGGACCTGGCCGGTGACCCCGGCGGCGGCCGCGGTGAGGAAGTTGAGCCGCATCCGGGGCTGCCACAGCGGATTGAAGGAGCGGGCGACGGTGGTCCAGGCGGCGCTCGTGGTCTGGGGCCAGCGAGCGGTGGAGGTGTCCTGCGGAGGCAGCATCGCCAGCCAGGGGCGGGCCAGGCCGCCCTTGACGACGTCGTCGGAGAACAGCTCGTGCGCGTAGGCGTCGAAGACGCGGAACGCCTGGTCGTAATCGCCGGCGGTGACGTTGCGGACGCTCAGGGCGGTCTTGCCGCTCTGCCGCTTGATCTCCATGCCGTACTCGGTCGCCGACCAGAAGCCCGCACCGAGGATCTTGGTGCCGCCGGGTTCGATCACCGACAGCGAGCCGCCGTCGGTGATCCGCACCTCCCCGCCGGAGACGCTGTTGAGCGCCGGGCGGGTGTTGACGGCCGTGGACAGTTGCTGGATGCGGCGTTCCATCGCGGTCAGCCGATCGATGATGTCCTCGGGGAGCTGGGGCATCAGACCTCCTCCAGGTAGAGCTCGGCGGTGTCCGGGCGGCCCCGCTCCGGCGGGGTGACCTTGGCGCCGATGATCCGGTAGCGGGCGTCGAGGCCCTCGGGGCACCACTCGTCGGTGATGCGGATCCGGGCGGTGCGGCCGAGCAGTGCCGGCGGTACCACGCCACCGAGGCGGATGGTGATCGCCGGGATGACCACGGCGCCCCGGGCCCGGGCCAGCTCGGCCGCGGCCAGCGAGGTGAGCACGGCCTTGTCCCCGACCGTGTTGTGGTCCGAGGACAGGTCGATCCGGGGCCAGCCGCCGGCGATCAGGTCCTCGGCGACCAGCTCGTCCGAGTACACCGGGCGCGATTCCTCGGCCTGGTTGGCGTTGACGGAGGCGCCGCGGGCCCGGGCGGTGGTTCCGCCCCGCGTCGCGTCGCGGGGGAAGGAGTACGAGAGGATCGCGCCCGGCCGGTCCAGTACGAGGTCGGTGACGCCGGTGTGGATGCGGGGGCTGCCCAGCCGCAACTGGCGGGTCCGGGTACCGGTGACCGGATCGCGGAAGACCGAGATCTGGTGCTCGAAGCCGTTCTCCGCCGCGGCCAGGCCCTCGATCGCCTCGGAGTAGAGGACCTCGTCGCCGTCCCGCCAGGACGCGGTCTGCAGCCGGCCGGAGCTCTCGGTGCCGTAGGTGACGCCGATGTCGCCGCCCTCCGCGCGCTGCAGCTGCCGCCAGAGTTCACGGGCGAGCTCCAGCTGGTCGGTCGCCGGGAACGACACGGTGTCGCGGATGCGGCGCCGGGCGGCGTACGAGTCGAAGGTCGCCGCCTGCAGGCTCAGCGAGAGCACGCCGCGCCCGTCGCTCTGCAGGGTGCTGGTCCAGATGATCCCGCCCCACCACAGGTCGCCGCCGCGTTCCAGGTAGACCGCGGTGCGGCCCTCCTCGATGCGGGCGACCCGCGCGGCGATGGCACTGTCCGGGATCGGGACGGTGCCGGACAGCGCGCCCGGCTTGCCGATGAAGTCGTCGATGGAGACGTCCCGCAGCGGCAGGATGTCGATGGTCCGGTCGGTGCGCACGTCGCAGAAGATCGCGCGGTACGGCGTGTGGGTGCTCACTTGGCGGCCTCGTAGGTGCCGGAGCCGCTGATGCTGTGCGTGGCGGCCCAGGTCCACGGGGTGACGGAGTCGGCGAGCCCGGAGTAGAGGACGTTCTCCCCGCTGGGCATGCCGGAGGAGACCTCCAGCTCGAAGAAGGACGTGGAGGTGAGCCGCATCCGGGCCACGGCCCGTTCCCTGACGGCGGCGCTCAGCTCGGCGAAGCCGACGCAGCGGGTCGTCCACGCCGCTTTGACCGGGAGGGTGAAGCGCCAGTTGTCGGGGGTGGAGGCGCCGGCCCCGAAGTTGGTGGACGCGCCGAAGGTGATCGAGTAGGTGAAGTGCACGGTCGGGCCCTGCTGGATGTAGCGGGCGGTGACGGACGCGTCCCCGAAGGACGGGAGGCCCACGCCGGTCGCCGTCGTCCACACCGGGGTCCAGTCCTGCCAGACGGGCCTGGCCGGGTACGGCAGCCAGGCCGATCCGTCCCAGCGCTCCAAGCCGCCGGGGACGTCCCGGTACTGGCCCGGGTACGCGCCGAACGCCGTGTCGGTGGTGACGGGCAGGATGCCGCCGACGGCGACCGTGGCCGACCGCAGGCCGACGAGCGCCGTGTTCCAGTTGATGCCGCCCGCGCCCGCGCTGGTGCCGGCCGGGACGGTGACCGTGTACAGCGGGAGGGACAGCGCCGGGGCCGCCGGGGCGGCCGGGGTCGCGGCCGGGGTGCCCCGGATGACCTCGACGGCGGCCTCGGCGCGGCCGGATGCGTCGTACTCGTTGTCGTAGACGCGCAGGACCACGAGGTCGATGCGGCCGTACACGCCGTGGCCGTCGGCGAAGGTCAGCGCGGTGCTCTGGGTGAGCGCGACCGGGTAGGCGCCCTGGCTGTCGGTGCCCTGGACGATGGCCCGGCCGGGGTAGACGGTCGCGCCCATCGCGGTGGTGCCGGCCATCGTGAAACCGGAGATCCGCAGCTTGCCGTCGGACGAGCCGGGCAGGATGCCGGACCGGCTGGCCACCGGGGACACGGGGGTGAAGGCACCGAGCGGGGCGACGCGGGTGTCGGAACGGGTCTGGCCGGTCACGGCGAGCCAGGCGGATCGGAGGTTCACGGATTTCTCCTTCTGTGGTTCTTCTCGGGACGGACCGGGGTGGCTCGGGGCCTCAGAACAGCGGGTCGACGCGCAGGAAGATGCTGTCGAACCAGGTCCGCGCGGTCGCCTGGGAGCCGCGGTGCATCACGGTCGCCGTGTACGGGGCGTCGCCGTTCAGCGACGACAGCCGCAGGACGGTGGACACCGAGTTGGCGAACGCCCCGGAGGCGACGGCGGCCCGCTCGTCGTCGGGCTCCCAGACGACGGTCGAGCCCTGGGTGATGCGCACGGAGGTGTACGCGTACGCGCCCGGGGTGTCGGCGGTCCAGGCGCGGGCGCCCAAGGTGAGCAGCGCCGCGCCCGACACGGGACCGGTGAAGGCCAGCGTCAGCGCGGTGACGCCGGTGTCCTGGAGCGCCGAGGTGTAGGTGGCGGAGGTGAGGAACCCGGCGTCGCGGGACTCGGCGAACAGCGGCGCGGGGAAGGCGGACAGCCAGGAGCTGCCGTTCCAGCGCTGGAGGACCCGCTGGGGGGTGTCGCGGTACTGGCCCGCGTAACTGGCCGTCGTCAGGGTGCCCTTGGGGGCGATGCCGCCCAGGGCGGACGGGTAGGGCACCCAGGCGACGCCGTCCCAGCGCTGGAGGGACGCGCCGGCGTCCTGGTACTGGCCCGGGTAGGCGCCGTTGCCCGTATCGCCGACGACGGGCAGGATGCCGCCGATCCCCACGGTGGTGCTGCGCAGGTCCGTCAGCCCCGAGCCCCACGGGATGCCGCCCTTGCCGGCGCTGGCGCCGGCCGGGACGGTCACGTGGTAGAGGGGCAGCGAGAGCGGAGGCGTCGCGGGCGCGGCCGGGGCGGCGGCCGGGGTGCCCTGGACGATCTCGACGACGGCCTCGTACTTGCCGGAGGTGTCGTACGAGCTGTCGTACACGCGCAGCACGACGAGGTCGACGCGGCCCGCCTGCGCGTCGCCGTCGGCGAAGGTGAGGACGACGGTCTCGGGCAGCGTCACCGGGTAGACGCCCTGGCCGCTCATGCCCTGGATGACGGCGCGGCCCTCGTGGAGGGTGGCGGCCATGGCCGCGGTGCCCTCCAGCCAGAAGCCGGAGAGGCGGTACTGGCCGTCGTACGAGCCGGGCAGGATGCCCGAACGGGCCTGGAGGGGGTTGACCGGGGTGGTCGCACCGATCTGGGTGAGCCGGGTGTCCTCGCGGGTCTGGCCCGTCTGGGCCACCCAGCTGGAGCGCAGGTTCATGCGGTAACTCCGTTCGTTGACAGGGGCGTCGGGCCGCGGCGGGGGTGGCGGACCGTCAGGACTTGAGCCACTCGGCGGACAGGTTGCAGGCGTAACCGGAGCCGCCGAGGGTGCGCACGGCCACCCCGCTGTTCTGGTGGGCGTGCAGCTGCAGGACCTGTCCCGCGGTCAGCTTCAGGAGCGCGTCGCCGCCGACCGAGGTGGCGCCGGGACCGGCCCCCTGGAGCCAGGTGGCCCGGGGGACGCCGGCGCCGGAGACGACCAGCCGGGCGCCGCGGGAGCCGGTGGTGGAGTCGGCGTTCCACACGACCTGCCCGTTCACCCGCCACCAGCCGGAGCGGGGCACGGTGTAGCCGGTGCCGTTCCAGCCGCCGGCGTCGTCCACGTCGGTGCCCTGCAGGCTGACCGCGGTCCAGGAGCTGGTGCTGGAGGAGGGCACCGACTGCATGGCGGTCTGTGAGGCGCTGAACAGGAGGGTGGAACGGCCTTCCGCGTACTGCCAGCCGGCGCCGTCCCAGCGCTGGAGCGTGCCGCCCGGCCCGTCCCGGTACTGGCCGGGGTACGTGCCGGTCGACAGTCGGCCCGGCCCGGCGATGCCGCCCACCTCCACCGGGTACGAGACCCAGGTGGCGCCGTCCCAGCGCTGGAAGCGGCCGCCGGCGTCCCGGTACTGGCCCGTGTAGGCGCCCTTGAAGCCGTCGGCGGGGACGATCCCGCCGAGGGCCACCGTCGGGTACTTCAGGCTGGTGACGGCGGTGGCCCAGGCGATGCCCCCGTTGCCGGCCGAGGTGCCCGCCGGGACCCGGACGGTGTAGAGCTGCAGGGCCCTGCCGGCGGGACTGGGCGGGGCGACCGGCACGGCCGCCGGGGTGCCCTTGACCAGGCGAAGCACGGCCTCGGTCTTTCCCGTGCCGTCGTACGCGTCGTCCAGTACGGCCAGCTCGATCAGGTCGATCCGCTCCAGCTGGGGATCGCCGTCGGCCAGGGTGAGGTTCTCCGGCGCGGTGACGGCCACCGGGTACGCGCCCTGCTGGGAGTCGCCCTGGATGATGGCGCGGCCGGTTCCGATGGCGCACTGCATGGCGGATGCCGGGGTCAGCGTGAAGCCGCCGGGGACGATGCCCCCGCGGGCCCTGAGGGGGATGTCGGCGTCGCTCTGGCCGTTGGGGGTGACGAGGGCGGACAGCGCGATGCGGGTGTCCTCGCGGGTCTGGCCGGTCGGCGTGAGCCAGGCTGCTCGTACGGTCATGATCGGTCCTCCGGATCTGCGGGTCGGGTGCGGAGCGTGCGGTGCGCGGCGCGGAGGCAGGGGCGGCGGCGCGGGCGGGTCACCATTCCGCGCTGCGCCAGGTGACCGACATCTCGGCCCCGGCCTGGGCGCTGTCCGGTCGGAAGGACAGCTCGGCCAGGCCCGCCTCGAAGGTGAAGAGCTCCTCGGGACTGCTGTCCGGGGTGGCCGTGTGGCGGCGGGAGGCGGTGCCGTTGAGCGTGACCGTGCCGGCCGCGGTGTCCACGACGAGCTCGTCGCCGGCGGTGAGGTCGATGGCGTACCGCAGCCGGCGGCGGCTGACCCGCTCGGTCACCGACGGGGTGCCGCACGGCCCGCGGAAGGTGATCACGGGATGGGTGGGCGCGGAGCCGGTGTTGTCGGCGCCCGAGTCGCCGGTCTTGGCGGCCTGGCCCCAGTTGAGCGGCCACACCAGCGGCCAGGTCAGGCCGCTCTCCGGCTCCGGCGCCGGGACGACGGCGCTCTGTTCGCCGGTCAGGTAGCGGCGCGGGTCCGTGGCTGTCCACTGGACGGCGGCCTTGCCGGCGCCCTGGGTGGCGTACACCCGGTCGGTGGGCAGGACCCGCTGGCTGACCCGGGCGCGCACGGCGAGGGTCTCGCCGTGCAGGCGCACGGCCAGCCAGCGCTCCACGTCGCCGAGGGCGAGGGCCCGGCGCAGGGCCCGTACGGTCTCCAGCGAGGCGCCGGCCTCCGGGAGCAGCCAGATGGTGCCGCCCACCTTGCGGGGCTTGGCGTAGCGGGCGCCGGGCCAGGCGCCGTGGCCGGTGGGGCGCTCGGCGTCGGAGGAGTCGTACTCCGGCAGGTCCTCCCAGCCGGTCAGCCCGGACTTCTCGATCGTGTAGGGGGTTCCGGGGCCGAACAGCATTCCGGCCCACTGCATCTGCCCGTCCTGGGTGATGAGTGAGCCGGGTGCGTGGTCGGTGGTCTCGGCGGTCGTGGTGGTCTCGGCCATGGCGGCCGTCACCTCGCTCTCGGTGGTGGGGCGTGGTTCACGCGTGGGCGGCGGCGAGGAAGAGCAGGTCCTCGGCGGTCGAGCGGGGTCCTGCGCCGGCGGGTTCCCGGTACTCGGCGATGCGATGGGGGCCCTGGCGCGGGGACGGCGCGGACGCGGGCACGACACGGCGGCGGTCGAGGTCGGAGACCGGGTGGATGACCGGGGCCCGGCCCTGTGAGGTGGGCCAGACGACGCCGCCTTCGGCGAGCATCGGGATCTTGTCGAGGTCGACGCCGAACTTCTTCCCGAGGAGCTCGAAGCTGAGGTCCTCCAGGCCGTCGATGATCCAGTTGGCGAACGCGATGATGCCGTTGAACGGGCCGGTGACGGCGGCGAGGACGGCCTGGGCGCCCGTGGACACCATGCGGCCGATGCCCCCGAGGGCACTGGAGAGGGCGGTGCGGACGCGGGCGAAGGCCCCGGGGAGCGTGCCGGTCAGGAAGCTGATCACCGGGCGGATCGGGGCCATGATCGCGTTGAACGCGCCGGAGGCGATCCCGCGCAGGGCGCTGGTGGCCGAGCGCGCGGAACCGCCGGTCCCGGAGAAGCCGTTGACGGCTCCGCGCAGTCCGCCGACCACCGACGAGATGACCGCGAAGTACCCCGTGAAGTACGTGGTCACGATCGTGGCGACGGCGGTCAGCACCGGAATGAGGAACTTCAGATAGCCCTCGAAGACCTGGAGGACGACGGTGAAGGTCTGCTCGATGAACTTCTGCCCGGTCTCGGAGTTCATGGCGAGCTCGATGAGCCAGGCGCCGAGCGGGATCAGGATGCCGAGGACGAAGCCGAGCGGGTTGGCCCGCATGGCCACGTTGATGGCGGTCATGACGACCGCGCCCACGGTCATGGCGATGCCGAACGTGCTCATGAGCGTGGAGACGATCCCGATGGCCGGCAGCAGCCCGGCGACGAGGGCGAGTACGCCGCTGGTCTTCCCGCCCGCCTTCCGGAGCGACGCCACGGCCCCGCGGGCTCCGGAGTCCACGCGCTTGGTGCCGGTGGAGGCGCGGGTGGCGGAGCGGGCGACCTTGACCGCGGCGGACGCTGCGGCGGTGGCCCGGGTCTTCAGCGTCGACAGGACCTTGCCGGCCGGGGAGGCCGCCGACGCGAGCCCCGTCGCGTCGGTGGCGGCCTTCTTCGCCGTCGAGCCGATCTGCTTCAGCGACGAGGTGACCTGGCGGGCGTTCCGGGTGGCCGCCACGGCGTGGGTACGGACACCGTTCATCGACCTCGTGAGCCGGCCGAAGGGGTTCGCGACGACGGCCGCACTCATCCTCGCGCCTTGGCCAGGTACATGAGCGCGTCGGCGGTGCGCTGCGGGTCGGTGTTCTGGGCGGCGTAGTAGTGCTCGATGTGCAGGGCGGAGCCCTCACCGGAGCCCCGGGCGGCGGAGGTCATCCGGGCGCGGGCGGCCGTACGGGTGAGCAGGCGGTCGAGCTTGGACAGCGGCAGGACCGCTTCGGCCTCACCGGCCTCGGCGAGGATCGCCGGGACTCCGCCGCTGCGCGGCATGACCACACCGCCGGTGGCGAGCATCGGGATGTTCGGCAGGCTGACGCCGAAGCTCTTGCCGCCGACGAAGGGGACCCAGCCGGGGACGCTGACGCGGATGCGGTTGATCCGCCCGATCATCGAGTTGATCAGGCCGATGACCGAGTTGATGGGGGATCGGACCGCTCCGAGGATGGCCCCGAAGGCGTTGGAGGCGATGCCGCGGAGCCCGTTCCAGGCGTTGGACATGGCGTTCTTGACGGAGTTGAAGGCGTTCGGGACGGCCGACTTGATCCAGTTGACCACCGGCATGATGACGGCCTTGATGCCGTTCCACACGCTGCTGATGACCGAGCGGACGGCGTTCATCACGGTGCTGATCGCGGAGCGGATGCCGTTGAAGGCGCTCTTCACCGCGTTGCCGATGGCCCGGACGATCGGCATGACGGCGTTCTTGACGCTGTTCCACACCGACTTGATGAGGTTGCCGGCGCTCCGGATGATCGGGCCGATGACCCTGATCACCGTGGAGATCACGGACCGGATCGCGTTGAACGCGGTCCGGATCACGGTCTGCATGGTCTTCGAGCGCATCGCCATTTCGACGATCTTCTCGATGAGCGGCATGAACAGTTCGAGCAGCCGGGCGAGGAAGTTGCCCCGCATGGACTTGTTGAGCTTGTCCTGGCCCGAGGCGGCCCGGTCGGCGCCGGCCTTGAACCGGCCGAGCTGGGTGCCGGCCCGCTGACCGGTCTGCCCGGCCTTGGACATGGCGCGTTCGGCCTGGTCGGCGGCTGTCTTGAGGCTCTTGAGCTGCCCGGTGGAGCCCTGGGCGTTCGTACGGAGCGTCTTGAGCTGGCCGGAAGCGCCGCGACTGGCGTCGCCGACCCGCTTGACGGGGGCCGCGGCGCCGGACGCCTGCGTCTTGAGGTTGCGCAGGGCGTCCGAGGCGCGCTTGGTGGAACTCGCGAGAGACATGGTGGTTACACCTCCTTTGTGGGTGGGGGTTGCGGATCAGGCGCCGAGGTTGCCTGCCGTGGCCGCGGCGGCCGCGCTGACACCCCGCAGTGCGGGACCCAGGGGAGTGAGGGATCCGGTGAGGCGACGGGCGGCTTTGTCGAGGCTGTTGGCGGCCCCGGCGGCAGAGCGCATGTCGCCCGACTTGGGGATGTTCTCGGGCTTGAGGTTCCTGATGACGACCTTGAGGCGCAGCAGGGCCTGGGTCGCGGCCCTCACGTCATCGATCTTCAGCCGACCGATCGCCAGCCTCAGCCTGTCGAGGGAGTCGGCCGTCTTCTTCAGGGCCGAGTGGTTCGTGGGGAGCCTCTTGGGATCGAAGTTCCGCAGGGCGAGCTTGAGCTGCTTGATGGCTTCGGCGGCTTCCCGGACCAGGGTGTTGTTCTGGGCTTCCACGGCCTCGTTGAGCTTGCCGATGGCCTTCGCCCGGGCGGTCAGCTCCTTGGCGCGGGGCAGCCGCCGCACATCGTCGACGAAGCTCTTCAGGAGCGGATTCGTAGCGACGAGGGCATCGCGCAGCGCATTCACCTGCGCTGGGGTCAGCCCTTGGCCGGCGCCGACCCCGCCGGTGAAGAAGGTCGGGAGCTTGCTGACGATGAAGGCGCCGAGGCGCATCAGGAGGCCGGCGGAGACCAGGGTGACGATGATCCCGGCGGCGGCGAAGGCGAAGTACTGCCACCACGCCGAGTTGCCTTCGAGGTACTTCTTCCACGCGGCGGCAAGGGTGTCCAGGCGTGCCTGCTGCAGCAACTCGACCGACTTGGGGTTCACGACCTCGCCGTGGATCGCCTTGATCTCGGCGGCCATGGGGGCCAGAAGGGCGGCCAAGGTGATGTTCGTGACCAGGTTGTGGACGCCCATGTCCACGAGGACGGGCGGCGGCTTCAGCATGTAGGCCCTGAAGTCGTCGACGAGCTTCTTCGATTCCTTCTCGACGTCTGCCGGTTTGGTGTCTTTGGGGAGAGGTAGGACCCGCGAGGGGTTCTCGTCTGGGATTGCCATGTGTGTCTTCCTCCGCTTCCGGCCGGTCGGGCCGGCGCCAAGAAGCCCCCGCCGGTCGAACATTGGCGGGGGCTCGGTCGTAGGAAGGGCAGGGGCTACTGCGCGGGGCGCCGCGACTCGGCGAGGGCGTCGTTCCAGCCGGATATGTACGCGCGCGTCTCACGGCTGGTGATCTCGGCGTGCAGGCTGCCGAGGAGCGCCCTCTTGTCGAGGGGGGCGGGTCCGTCCAAGAGCTGGCAGAGGCGGTCGTGGAGCGTGAACTGCGGTGATCCCTCAGCCTGCTGGGTCATGGACGCCTGCCTTCCAGTTGCTTGCCCTTGCTGTGTGGTGGCGCCGCGGACGAGGAGCGGGGGCACCTGTTGATCGAACGGGTGTACGAATCGAGTTTGGAACATCCGTTCGTCGTTTGTCGAGCTCGATAGCCCTTATGGCGCGTCCGGGCGCGTCGTCCGAGGGGCTGGTTGAGGCCGGAACAGGGGGTTTCCGGGCGACCGGGTACGCTGGAACCCTGTTCCCCGGCCCGGGAAAACGCGGGTCACGTGGGGCGTGAGGGGAGCCTGGGGGTGGGAAGGCAGTGCTGACGCATGAACAGGGACACCGGGGCCAAGGCGCGTGAGCAAGCCGTCGACTGGCTTGAAATAGCCGCAGACCTGCCTCATCTGTTCGCCAGACTGTCCGAGCTCGTTCACGGAGCGGGCTACGCGCCCGAGGACATCGTTCTGATACCCCGCTCCGAGCTCGACCGCCGCGAGACCGCCGCCTTCACCGCCGGCTGGGCCGAGGCCATGGCCGAGGACCTGCCCCGCCTGCGGCGCGAGTACGAGAAGCGGATCGCCGAGGCGTACGCCGCCGGTAACTCCGGCCGCCGGAGCGGGCCGAGGGGCCCGGGTCACGGACAGGGCGCCGAGGTGATCCGGCTGCCGTTCGCCGCGCTGGTCGAGCCGCCCGCTCCGGTGCGCGAGGTCGAGGAGCGCATGCGCCGGGCCCAGGCCCTCCTCGGCAGGCAGTCGGAGACCGGCCACGCCCAGGCCGCCGAAGACGACGAACAGGCCGCCGGCAGGCCGCACCGGCATGACGGTCCGGACGCGACCGAGGAGCTCGTGGGGGGCGAGGAGCTGCCTGCGGACTCCACGGACTCCACGGAGTCCGGCGGGACGGGCGGGCAGGAACCGCCGGACGAGTCCGGCGGCGAGGGCGGGGCCGGCGGGTCCGGCGACGCGGGCGCCGCGCGCGCGAGCGGGGACGCGCCGCTCCTCGCCCAGCAGGTCCGCGAGAAGCGGACGCCGCCGACCAGCCGTAAGGTCGTACGCCGCAAGGGGCGGCCCATCGTGCCTCCGCTGGAAGCGGTCCCCGCACAGTCCCGCCCGCACGGGCAGTCCGCGGAGCCCCGGGCGGCCGGCGAGCCCGGGCGGCGGAACCTGACGTCCCGGGCCCGCGCGCTCGCGGACGACATGGAGACGAAGGCGGGCGGAACCAGGCCCGTGGCCCCGGAGGGCAGCCGCTGACGCGGCGCCCGCCGGGGCATGGTGTGCGGGGAGCTCAGCCGAAGAACCGGACGAGCTGCTGCGGTGAGGGACCCGGTGCGGCGGCTGCCGACGGGTCGGCGTCGGCGTCCGCGGCGTCCGCGTCCGGCCCGTCGGCGCCCGAGTCGGGTGTGCCGTTCGGCCGGGGCACCGGTTCGGGTGCCTCCAGCGGCTCGGCGTCCTCCTCGGAGTTGACCGAGGCGAACATCCAGTTCGCCGCCGCGAGATGGTCCACCGTCGCCGCCAGCAGGTGGTCGGTCACCGACCAGTCGGCGGCCTCGCCGAACAGCTCGCGGTTGACGGAGCTCTCCCGCGGCAGGTGCTTGACCAGGACGTGGAGCCGGCGCGAGGAGAGCTCCCCGCGGTGCCAGTCCAGCAGGTCCTTGCCGTAGTAGCGGAGCAGGTCCGCTTCGAGGGCCTCGGCGTGTTCGTCGACGAACTCGGCGAGGCTCAGCCTTCCCCCAGGCCGAGTCCCGTCTCCTTGCCGTAGGCCTCCAGGATCGCGGCGATGTCCTGCATCGTGATGTCGTGCCGCTCGAACTCCGTGAACTGCTTCTCGCCCAGAAGGAGCCGGAGCAGACCGTCCACGTCGTTGTCGTCGAGCTTGCGCAGCCCCTTGGCGGCGGAGCGGGAGAGCTCGGTGGGGAGGGTGTAGGTCGCGCCGTCCAGCTCGAAGGACCAGGTACGGCCGAGGGCCTCCTGGCGCTGGGCGCGGGCCGCGTTGACGTCGAAGCCTGCCATGGTGATGCGTCTCCTCAGGGTGAGTGGGTTCGAGAAGGGGGGAGGGGCGGGGGGGGGGGCGGCCGCCCCCCCCCCCCGCGGGGGGGGAGAAAGCGGCGGGAGCCCCGGCCGAAAAATCTAAACAATCACCACCCCGGACGTGGGCCCCCCCCACCGCGGGG